>JAUZRU010000043.1 GCA_030950185.1 Paracoccaceae bacterium
CACCACCGGCAAGGCCCATCTCGACCTGATGGAGGCGCTGCGCCTGCTGGGCGTGGACGAGGCCACCTGCCGGCGCCTGGGCATAGACATCTACAAGGTCGGCATGGTCTGGCCGCTGGCGCGTCGCGCGGCGCTGGATTTCGTGCGCGGCAAGCAAGAGGTGCTGGTGATCGAGGAAAAGCGCGGCATCATCGAAAGCCAGCTCAAGGAATATTTCTATGACTGGCCCGGCGACAAGCCCGCCCGCATGGTCGGCAAGCGCGATGAAAACGGCCGCCGCCTGGTGCCCTGGACGGGCGAGCTTTCGCCCCGCCTGCTGGCCCCGATCGTTGCCGCGCGTCTTGACCTGCTGTTCCCTGGCGAGGGCTTTGCCGCCCGCGCCCGCAGCCTGACCGACACGCCCGTGCCCGCGCTGAACCTGCCCGCGGGACAGCGCACGCCATATTACTGTTCGGGCTGCCCGCACAACACATCGACGCGCGTTCCCGAAGGCTCGCGCGCGCAGGCCGGCATCGGCTGCCATGTCATGGCCAGCTGGATGAACCGCAACACCGACAGCCTGACCCAGATGGGCGGCGAAGGGGTCAACTGGGTGGGCGCCTGCAAGTTCACCGACGAAGAACACGTCTTTCAGAATCTCGGCGAAGGCACCTGGTATCACTCGGGCTCGATGGCGGTGCGTCAGGCGGTTGCGGCCGGCGCCAACATCACCTTCAAGATCCTTTACAACGACGCCGTCGCCATGACCGGCGGCCAGCCGGTTGACGGCCCCGTCAGCGTGCAGTCGATCGCGCAGACCTCGCGTGCCGAAGGCGTGCAGCGCATCGCCCTTGTGTCGGACCAGCCCGAAATCTTCCGCTCCGCCGATTTCCCATCCGGCACCACCTTTCACCATCGCCGCGAACTCGATGCCCTCCAGCGGGAATTGCGGCGCCTGAAAGGGGTGTCGGTCCTGATCTATGTGCAGACCTGCGCCACCGAAAAGCGCCGCCGCCGCAAGCGCGGCCTGATGGCCGACATCAAGCGCCACGTCATCATCAACGAGGCCGTCTGCGAGGGTTGCGGCGATTGCTCGATCGCCTCGAACTGTCTGAGTGTCGAACCCGTCGAAACCCCGCTGGGGCGCAAGCGGCGCATCAACCAGTCAAGCTGCAACAAGGATTTCACCTGTCTCGACGGATTCTGCCCGGCCATGGTCACGGTCGAGGGCGAGCGCCGCAAGGCCAGCGCCGAGCTGCCCGACCTCGCCACCCTGCTCAAGGGCATCAAGGCGCCGGAACTGCCAGCGCTGGACCACCCCTTCGACCTGCTGGTGACAGGCGTGGGCGGCACCGGCGTCGTCACCGTCGGCGCGCTGATCACCATGGCCGCGCATCTGGAGGGCAAGGGCAGCAGCGTGCTCGATTTCACCGGATTTGCCCAGAAATTCGGCCCCGTCCTCAGCTATGTGCGCCTGGCCGAGCGGCCCGAGATCATCAACCAGCTGCGCATCGACCAGGGCGCGGCCGATGCCATGATCGGTTGCGACTCGGTCGTCTCGACCATGCCCAAGGCTACGGGCCTGTTACGCCGTGGCACCCGCAGCGTGCTGAACACGGCCGAAATGCCCACCGGCGAAATCGTCCTGAACCGCGATGCCAGCCTGCATGTCCCCGCGCGACAGCGCGCGCTGGAATCCCTGGTCGGGGCCGAAAACCTGTGGGCAATCGACGCCAATGCCTTGGCCGAACGCTATCTTGGCGATGCGGTCTTTGCCAATGTCATCATGCTGGGCATGGCCTGGCAAAAGGGGCTGGTGCCGGTCTCCGAGGCCGCGCTGCGCCGCGCGATCGAACTGAACGGCGTGGCCATTGAACGCAACCAGGCCGCACTGGCGCTGGGGCGCGTGCTGGCCGCCGCCCCCGAACGGCTCAAGGTCGCGCCCGAAACGCCAGCCCGGCCCGGCCATTTCGATGCGGTCCTCGATCAGCTGGCCACATATCTGCAACAGGGCTACGGCCCCGCCGCCGCCGCCCGTTTCAAAAGCCGCGCCACGGGTTTTCGCGCCGCCACGCTTGACGACATGCTGGCAACCATCCACGCCCGCAGCCTTTTTCACCTGCTGGCCATCAAGGATGAATTCGAGGTCGCCCGCCTGCTGACCGACCCCGCATTCGAACAGCGCCTCGCCCAGGAATTCGAACCGGGCTTCAAGGTCAACTATCACCTCGCCCCCGAATTCCTGCCGACGGGCAGGCGCGACGGGCGCGGGCGCCCGCTGAAACGCCGCTTCGGCCCCTGGCTGCGGCCCGGCCTGGCACTTGTTGCACGCCTGCGCGGCCTCAGAGGCACCGCATTCGACCCGTTCCGCTGGCAAGCCGACCGCCGGCTTGAACGCGTTACTCTGGACTGGTTCGAGAAACTGGCCGACCAATGTATCAAGCAGGGTGAAGGTCGTGACACCGCGCTGTGGGCGGAAATCCTTGCCGCGCCGCTTGAAATCAGGGGTTTCGGGCCGGTCCGGGCCGAGGCAACCGTCAGGACGCGGGCCGAAGTGGAAAAACTGCTGGCTGGCGCAACATAGGGCCTGCTGCCCCCGCCCCCCTCGTGACGCCCGCTGGCGTCACGCCCTGTCACCTGCACGTGACGTTCCGGCAATCGGCCTTGCGCCGGGCGCCCGTCGCCCCCATCCTTCTTGGCAAGCTACCGAGCAGAGGATGCAGCCATGCAGGAACAGAAGATCACCTTTACCGGACATGCCGGCGACATGCTTGCCGCGCGCTTTGACCGCCCCCAGGGGCAGATGCTGGCGACAGCGCTGTTTGCACATTGCTTTACCTGTTCAAAGGATATCGCCGCCGCGCGCCGCATTTCCCAGCGTCTGGCGCGTATGGGGATCGGCGTGTTGAGGTTCGATTTCACCGGCCTCGGGCATTCCGACGGGGAATTTGCGAATGCCGGATTTTCGGGCAATGTTGCCGACCTGATTCAGGCCGCCCGCTATCTGGAAGAAAACGAACGCGCGCCCGCGCTGCTTGTCGGTCACTCGCTGGGGGGCGCGGCGGTCTTGCGCGCGGCCGCCGACATCGCGTCGGTCAAGGCCGTGGCCACCATTGGCGCACCCTTCGATCCGGCCCATGTCATTCACAATTTCGGCCCCGCGATCGAGGAAATCCGCGAAAAGGGCGCGGCTGAGGTCACGCTTGGCGGAGGCAGCTTCCGCATCACGCGGTCTTTCCTGGACGATGTGGACAAGGCGCAGCTGGAACCGGCCATCAGGCGAATGAAGGCCGCGCTGCTGGTCATGCACGCCCCGCTTGACACGGTGGTCGGGGTGGAAAATGCCGCCGATATCTTTCGCGCCGCGCGCCACCCGAAAAGCTTTGTCTCGCTTGACGGGGCAGATCATCTGATCTCGCGCCCGGAAGATGCCGAATATGTTGCCGATGTCATCGCCACCTGGGCGCGACGTTACCTGCATCTTCAGCCCCCCGCGCCGCCACCCGGCGCCCCCGAAGGCGTGGTCCGCGTCCGCGAGGCCGACCCCGAGGGATTCCTCCAGGATGTCGATGTCGGCCCGCGCCACCATGTGCTGGCTGACGAGCCCGTTGCCTATGGCGGCACCGATCGGGGCCTGTCGCCCTATCAGTTCCTGTCGGCGGGGCTTGGCGCCTGCACCTCGATGACAATCCGCATGTATGCCCGACGCAAGAAATGGCCGCTGGAACATGTCGAGGTGGATGTGACCCATGACAAGGTGCATGCGCAGGATTGCGAAACCTGCGAAGGCAGCGGCACCAAGGTCGATCTCTTTACCCGCGTGATCCGCCTTCAGGGCCAGCTTGACGAGGCCCAGCGCAAGCGTCTGCTGGAAATCGCCGACCGCTGCCCGGTGCACCGCACCCTGCATTCCGAGATCAGGGTCGAAACCCGGCTGGAATGATCTACCCGCCCCCTGCCCGGCGATCAGTCGTCGGGCAGCAACAGCGAACTGTCGCCATAGCTGAAAAAGCGATAGCGGTTGCCGATGGCGTGGTCATAGATGCGCCGGATGCGTTCCTGCCCCATCAGGGCCGAGACCAGCATCAGCAGCGTCGATTTCGGCAGGTGGAAATTGGTCATCAGACCATCGGTCACCCGAAAGCGATAGCCCGGCGTGATGAAGATGTCGGTTTCACCCCGGAACGGGTGCATCCGGCCGCCCTCGTCAGCCGCCGATTCAATCAGGCGCAGCGCCGTGGTGCCGACCGGAATGATGCGCCCGCCTGCCGCGCGGGTGGCATTGATCTCGTCCGCGGCCTGTCGGGACACCTCGCCCCATTCGCTGTGCATCCGGTGTTTCGAGACATCATCCACCTTGACCGGCAGAAATGTGCCCGCCCCCACATGCAGCGTCACATGGCTGAAACTCACGCCACGCGCCGCCAGCGCCGCAAGCAGGGCGTCGTCGAAATGAAGCGAGGCCGTGGGTGCTGCAACCGCACCGGGGCGGCGGGCGAAAACCGTCTGGTAATCCTCGCGGTCGCGCGCATCCACCGGGCGCAGGGCGGCAATATAGGGCGGCAGCGGCATCATGCCCGCCTGTTCCAGCGCCTGGTCGAATTCCTTTCCCGTCAGGTTGAAGGAAAGCGTGACCTCGCCCGAGGGCCGCTCGGTGACACGCGCGCGCAGCCCGGCGGGAAACACGATCTCTTCGCCAACCCGCAGGCGGCGCGCCGGCTTGGCCAGCGCGCGCCATGCGCCCCCCTCAAGCGGGGCCAGCAGGGTCACCTCGACGGATGCGCGCGTCTCGCCCTGGTCGGAATGGCGAATCCGCTGCCCCGCAAGGCGCGCCGGAATCACGCGGGTATCGTTCAGCACCAGCCGGTCGCCCGGGCGCAGCAGGCGGGGCAGGTCGGCGACATGCAGATCCTCGATTTCATCCCCGCGCGCCAGCAACAGCCGCGCCGCCGGGCGCGGACGCGCCGGCCGGGTGGCGATCAGATCCTCGGGCAGGTCGAAATCGAAATCCGACAGTTTCACCGATCCCCCCCACCAGATACGGCAGGCGGCACCGGCTTGCGCGTCTTGTCGTCACCCAACTGTGGCATAGGCTGGCGGAAAATTTCCCGGAACAGACCCGGCGTCAGGATGGACAGCGGGTTCACCCCGACCCTCGGCTTGTTCACATCCCCCTTCAGCGTGTAATTGAAACCCAGCAAACCTTCGCCCTTCTGCTTGCCGAACAGCCTGCCGAACAGCTTGCTCTGCTCAAGCAGCCCGTTCAGCATGTAGATCGGCGTGATGACACCCTGCATGTTGATGCTTCGGCCCGCGAAATCATAAACCCCCTCCATGGTCAACCCCATCGAGGCGCCGACCGCGCTGGCCTTGGTCAGCTCGACCGCGCTGGGGGTCAAAAGAAAACTGGCGTCAACATTGTTGAAGGCGATCCCGTCCCCATTCAGCTGTTCCAGCAATCCGACAATACTGATCGCCGACAGCAGATCGGCAAGGCCCGAGGCATTTTTCACGCGCGTGTCGCGTATGTTCATCGTTCCCCGATAATGCCCCGGCTTTTGGCCGGGCCACAGCCTGAGATCCATGCGTCCCCCATGGGCCGAGGAAAACACCCCGGCCGCGCGCAGAACCGCACCGGCATCGCTTGAGGCAAAGCGCACGGCGCTGCCCCCCTTGGAGGGCGCCAGAACACCGATGATACGGGCCTGGCCATTGACAAGCCCCTCGAAGGAACCGTTCAGCCCACCGCTGGTGTTCAGGCTGCCGGTGACCTTGGTCAGGGTGATGCCGCGACTCAGGATCAGCCGGTCAAGCCGGGCCGAAATGGCACTGCCTTCGCCCGGCTTGCTGGGGGAAATGCCGAACCGGCTTTTGCGGAAGTCGATTTCTCCGCCATCAATCGCGATATTCAGCAGCCCCTTCCCCGCCGGGCGCAGCTCGACCGCCGTCTTCATCCATCCACCGACATCGACCTTGTCGAAACGCGCCAGCTTGAGCGACCCATCGCGATTGAGGACAAGCTTGCCCGCGGCGGAAAATCCGGGGCCTGCAAGCCGCAGGAGCGGGATCATCGGCGGGGCAGAAAACGCACCCTTCACCTCAAGCCTGCCGGGCGTCCGGGGCTTTTTCGTCCACCCCACCGCATCCAGCCGCAGGGCCAGCCCGGTCAGATCGCTCTCCAGGGAAAACCGCGGCGCACGTCCCTTGTCGAGATTGATCACGAAACTGCCTTCGCCCTTGCCCGCAACCGATCCTTCGGGCAAGGCGATCGCGAATTCCCTGAGGAATTTCTGCGACAGCTCGATCTTGCCGGTCACCGTACTGTGGCCGCGATGTTCGGGGCCGAAATCCTGCCGCCAGGCCGCCGAAACGGGAACGATCCCCAGACGCGCCTTGCCTGCAATGGTGATGCCGGTATTGTCCACCTGCACATCCAGCCGGTCGGCGGTCAGGATCTTGCCTTTCACGATCTTGTCGGATCTGACCCGCCGCATCTGTGCGCGGGCGTTCAGGCGCACCATCTGCGGCTCGATCACCTCGACCAGGGGAAAGCCGAAACTCCCCTTTGCGGTCACCACCCCCTGGGCCAGATCGGTGGGCAGGTCGGCCTTGGAAAGATACTGGAACGGCGGCAGATCCAGCACCGACATCATCGCCGTGATCGAGCTGCGCGTGCGCAGTTCAAGCTCGGCCGGGGCGCCCTTGATGCGGGTATCCGGCACGGTAAAGCGCGTGCCGGCCAGGTTGACCTGCCCCCCTTTCGGAGCATTCACAACCCCTTCTTCCAGCACCACCTGCAAGCGGTTCTTCCGCCAGGTGCCATAGCCCTTGCCCTCTTCGATCGGGGGCTGTGTCTTCATGTAGTGCAGTTTCAGATCGTGAAAGCCGAACCCCGCGGTAATTTCGGGCGACTGCCCCGGCCGCGCCCGAAAAGCGGCGGTCACGCGATTCAGATTGCCGCCGTGGATATTGTCCACGATCCACTGCCGGGTCTTGGGCTTGTAGACCAGCGGCCATATTTCGGCGATCCGCGCGATGGGGATGTCATCCACATTCAGATCCAGCGCACTCGTCCAGCCCTGCGGCCCGGCCGACAGCCGCCCGCTCATCCGATAGCGGGTGTCTTTGTCCACCAGAACCATCTGCCCGATATCCACCGACAGGGGATCAAGCCGCAGCCGCAGATCCACCGCACCGACATCAAATTCCAGCGGCTTGTCAAAGAACCCCTTCGGATCGAGAACAAGCTGCGTAAAGCGGAACTGCCCGATCAGCCCGCCAACGCTGCGGTCGATCCGATCCGACAGATACGCATGCCCCTCGACCTTGACATGGGCAGCATCGGTATCAAGCGTGATTTCGTCAAAGGTGAATTTCTGTTTCTCGGGATCATATGAAAGATAGGCGCTGGCGCCGCGAAAGGTCACCGGGGGGGCCGATTCAGGCTGGCGCAGCTTTCCGGCACCGATATTCAGCGCCCCATGCATCCGCCCCAGCTTTCCATCTGGCCCGAGATCAAGTGTCATCGAGGCCCCAAGCGGCGCGTCAAGCACCCGCAGCCAGTCGAACGCTGCCACCTGATCTGCCAGGTCGCGCGTCTTCAACCCGCTGAAACGGGTCGAGAACTCCGAATTGCGGTTCTTCTTGTTCCACCGCAGCCCGAAGCTGGCAGTCGCATCGGCCCCCTGCCGATTCTCAAGCGCGAAATTGACGGATGCGCGCAGCTCATCAGCCATGTTGAGCAATGTCAGATCGCCCTTTGTGAAAACCCAGCGGCGCCCCGACATCTGGTCATCGACCCGCAAATCCACATCCTTGCTTTCGATCCGTTCAAGGCGCGACAGAAACGGCAATGCCAGGATCGCATCGACCCTGTCCATGATTTCCCCAACACTTCCCGACGCGCTTTGCGGGGCGGTTTCAGGCGCGTTTTCACCCCGACCGATGCTGACATCGAAACGGCCATTGGCCTCGCGCCGCATGCGAATCCGAGCCCCCTCCATACTGATCGACACGGGCCACAGCTTGCCCTGCAACAGCGCCGAGCCAGCAAAACTTGCCGCAAGTTGCGGCAATGCTGCGCGCAGGTTGCCCTGTGCATCCCGCAGCTCGATCCCCGCGATGCGGACCACCGGGTTGAGATCGCGCCCCAGGGGGGCAAGACGGATATCGCCGATCGACAGGTGCATATCCGGAAGATTCGCGTTCAGGCGCGCCTCGACACGCTGCCTTACCCAGTCGGGCGCGCGTATGCCGCCGATCGCCACAAAAGCGCCGGCCGTAATGACGCCAGCAAGCAGCAACAGCACCAGCAGCGCTGCCATCCGCCCCCATCTCGGCCCTTTAGACTTGTCTGACGTGCTCAATCTACCCAATCCGCCGCGGGGTTCCGGTTGAATCCTTCCTCAATCCCACCTCACTTCCCCGATTTTTTCTACAATAGCAACATTGCCCATCCGCAAAACAGATATTCACCCACGGATCATGGCGCGGTCGGCAAGATCCCGCCGCAATAGAACAGGTGCAGGGCTGAAACCGCTAGTAATCGCGCCTAATGGCATGATGTGAAACGGATTGTTTCCAGCGCGCGAACAACCGCCGACAATGCAGGGAAAAGAGTTGAACCATCGGCCGCATTTTAATAGAAAAATCAGGATCTGATCGCTCAGCTCATCGATCCGGCCGGTCAGACAGGGAACCTCAGGGGTAAGATCATTGAAGACGCGCATCGCACGCAGGCTGAACCATCTTGCCGAGAAGTATTTCTCTGAACAGCGTCTTTACCTTCGCAGCGAAACCGGCACGCGCTACATGCGGCTCACCCCGCTGACGCAGATGGCGCTTGGCCTTGCTGGCGCGCTGCTGTTTGGCTGGACGATCTTTGTCACCTCGGCCTACATGATCAACATGCTGACCGCCGAAAGCGATCGGGCACAGGCGCGGCTCCAGCAGCTTGATTACGAAACCCGCCTCAACGCGCTGTCGGCCGAACGCGACCAGCGCGCGCTTGAGGCGCAACAGGCGCAAGAGCGTTTCTATGTCGCGCTTGACCAGATCTCGGCGCAGCAAAGCGCGCTTCTGGCGTCCGAAGACCGCCGCAAGGAACTGGAAACCGGCATCGACGTGATCCAGCGCACATTGCGCAAGACAATTCACGAACGCGACCGCGCCGAAGAACAGGCCAACAAGCTGCTGACCGAATTGCAGGCGGCAACCGGCAAGCTTTCTACCCGGTTCGGCGAAACCGAAGAAATTGGCAACACGCTCGATTATCTCAACCGGGCCCTGGCCGATACCGTGAAACAGCGCGACGAGGCGCGACTCGCCATGCGCAAACTGGAAGAACGGGTTGCCGAACTCAAGCACAAGGCCCGCCTGATGCGTGAACGCAATCAGCGGATTTTCGCTCGTCTGGAAGAGGCGGTGACCCTTTCGGTCAAGCCGCTGAAGAAGATGTTCCAGAATATCGGCCTGTCCGCCGACAAGCTGTTGCAGGATGTGCGGCGCGGTTATTCCGGCATGGGCGGCCCGTTGTTGCCTGCGGCAGTATCAACAAAAAGCACGCCGGAAGACCCGCTTTCCATCCGCGCCAACGACCTGCTGCTGAAAATGGACAAGCTCAACATGTTGCGGATCGCTGCCGAGCGCCTACCACTGGGGCTGCCGGTCAGGAACGCATACAGGGTGACAAGCCCCTTTGGCATACGCGTTCACCCGGTCACCCACAAGCGCCGCATGCATGAAGGCTATGACATGGCGGCCCCTTATGGCACGCCCGTCTATGCCACCGGCGAAGGCGTCGTGACATTCGCCGGTTGGGCCGGCGGCTATGGTCGTCTGATCAAGATCCGCCATTCCAACGGTTTCGAGACACGCTATGGGCATCTGAAAAAAATTCGCGTGAAAAAGGGGCAGAGAGTCTCGCGCGGGCAGCGGATTGGTGATATGGGAAGCTCTGGTCGTTCGACCGGGCCGCATGTTCATTACGAAGTCCGGCTCGGCGGCAAACCGGTCAATCCACTGAAATATATCAAGGCAGCCAGAAATGTTTTCTAAAAGCAAAATCCACGACCCGGCACCGAAACCGAAAACGGGCAGCGACGCCCCGGCCAAGCCTGCCAGCGCGCCGACGCCCAAACCGGCAGCCGAGACCCCGACAGCCGCGCCCAAACCGAAACCCGCGCCCTCTGTCCTGTCTTCCGATCTGATGATCAAGGGCAACCTCAAGACGACCGGTGACATCCAGATCGAAGGCATGGTCGATGGTGACATCCGCGCCCATCTTCTGACGGTTGGCGAGAGCGCCACGGTCAAGGGCGAGATCGTCGCCGATGACGTGGTGGTCAATGGCCGCGTGATCGGCCGTGTGCGCGGCCTCAAGGTGCGCCTCACATCCTCCGCGCGGGTCGAGGGTGACATCATCCACAAGACCATCGCGATCGAAAGCGGCGCCCATTTCGAGGGCTCGGTCCAGCGTCAGGACGACCCCCTCAATGCGGCCAAGGCAAAACCGGCGGCCAAGCCGGCAGCAAAACCCGCGGCCCCCTCGGGCAAGTAAGCGGGCATTCGCACCAATCTGAAATGACCCAATCCGAAATGACATGGCCCCGCCCAAAGGCGGGGCTTTTTCATGCGCCGGCCGCTGCTTCTATTCGGCCTGCGCCTCGGCCCTGCTCTTGCCGGCAACATCCTTGGCCAGCACTGCGGCCATGAATTCGTCGAGGTCGCCATCCAGCACGCCCTGGGTGTCAGAGGTTTCGACATTGGTGCGCAGATCCTTGACCATCTGATAGGGCTGCAACACGTAAGAGCGGATCTGGTTGCCCCAGCCCGCATCGCCCTTGGCCTCATGCGCCTCGTGAATGGCCTCGTTGCGCTTGCGCATCTCCATCTCGTACAGACGCGATTTCAGCGCCGCCAGACAGTTGGCCCGGTTCTGGTGCTGGGATTTTTCCGAACTGGTCACGACGATTCCGGTCGGGATATGGGTCATCCGCACCGCCGAATCCGTCTTGTTGACATGCTGCCCGCCCGCCCCCGACGACCGGAAGGTATCGACCCGTATATCGGACGGGTTGATCTCGATCTCGATATTGTCGTCCACCACCGGATAGACCCAGACGCTGGAAAAAGAGGTATGCCTGCGCGCGTTGCTGTCATAAGGGGAAATCCGCACCAGACGATGCACGCCGCTTTCCCCCTTGAGCCAGCCATAGGCGTTGTGGCCGATGATCTTGTAGGTCACCGACTTGATCCCCGCCTCTTCGCCCGGCGTCTGCGAGATCAGTTCCACCTTGTAGCCATGCTTTTCGGCCCAGCGCACATACATCCGCGCCAGCATCGAGGCCCAGTCGCAGCTTTCGGTGCCGCCCGCGCCGGCGTTGATTTCAAGGAATGTGTCATTGGCGTCCATCTCGCCATTCAGCAGCGCCTCGATTTCCTTTTGCGCCGCCGTCTTGTGCAGCTTTTTCAACGCGGCCTCGGCCTCGGCAATGACCTCGTCATCGCCTTCCATCTCGCCCAGTTCGATCAGCTCGATATTGTCGTCCAGTTCCTGCGAGAGGCCCTTGTAGGTGTCGATCGCATCCACCAGCGCCTGGCGCTCGCGCATCAGCTTCTGCGCCTTTTCCGGGTCGTTCCACAGATCGGGATCCTCGGACAGCGCGTTGAATTCCTCAAGCCGGTGCTGGGCGGTATCCCAATCCATCCGCTGGCGCAAAAGATCCAGGGATTTGCGTATCTCGGTGACGATATTTTCGATTTCCGCACGCATGGCGCATCAAACCTCGGCTTTGGGGGTCATGTATCTCGCGCTTTCTAAAGCAGTTTGCAAGGCGTTGGAACCGCTTTCGCGCGTGCCTTCTTCTTTGCCCAAATACTCATGGCCGCGCCCCCGGCGCGGCGCGGGAGGTCCCCTCCCGCACCCACCGGAGTATTTTCACAAAGAAGAAGGGGATCGGGATAACAGCACGCTTTCCCGCGCCCTGAAAAGGCGATAGGGGAAAGGCATGGAATTGAAGGTTTCGAATCTGGGCTGCCGGCGGGGCGAGCTGCGTGTTCTGGCCGGTGTGTGCTTTACGGCAGGCAGCGGCACGGCGCTGATCCTGCGCGGGCCGAACGGTTCGGGCAAGACGACCCTGTTGCGCACGCTGGCAGGCCTTGCCCCCCCTGACGAAGGCGTGGTCGATGTGCCGCCCGACTCGATTGCCTATGCGGGCCATTCGGACGGCATCAAGGCACAGCTGACGGTGGCAGAGAATCTGCGATTCTGGGCCGATGTCTTTGGCCATGACAGCATCGAGGACGCGCTTGACATGTTCGGACTGCGGCCATTGGCAGACCGGCAGGCGCAACATCTTTCGGCCGGGCAAAAGCGCCGGCTGGGCCTGTCACGCCTGCTGGTCACGGGGCGGTCGATCTGGCTGCTGGACGAACCCACCGTTTCGCTTGATACGGATTCGGTTGCAATCTTCGGGCGCATGGTGGGCGGACATCTTGAACAAGGCGGTATCGCGATCCTGGCAACCCATATCGACCTGGGCCTTGACGGGGCCGAAACACTGGACATCAGCCGCTTTCGCGCGACGGGCGACGACCACGCCAACCCGTTTCTGGACGAGGGCTTTGCCGATTGGGGGGACGCATGATCGCGCTGATGAAACGCGACCTGCAACTGGCGCTGCGCTCGGGCGGGGGGTTCGGCCTGAGTCTTGCCTTTTTCCTGATCGTGGTGATGTTCGTGCCCTTCGGCGTCGGCCCCGAAAGCGGGGTTCTTGCACGGATCGCACCCGGCATCCTGTGGATCGGGGCGCTGCTTTCCTGCCTGTTGTCGCTGGACCGGATATTCCAGCTTGATTACGAAGACGGCTCGCTTGACCTTCTGACCACGGCGCCGTTGCCCATGGAAGGGATCGTCGCCATGAAGGCGTTGGCCCACTGGCTGACCACCGGCCTGCCGCTGACACTGGCCGCGCCGGTGCTGGGCTTTCTGCTGAGCCTGCCGTCCCAGGGCTATCTGTGGATATTCCTCAGCCTTGCCGTCGGCACCCCGGCGCTCAGCTTTCTCGGCACTTTCGGCGCCGCCATCACCGTTGGCCTGAAACGCGGCGGGCTGCTGTTGTCGTTGCTGGTGCTGCCGCTTTACATTCCGACGCTGATCTTTGGCGCGCAAAGCGTGACGCTGGTCGTCGAGGGGCAGAGCAATACCAGCGCCTTCCTGATTCTGGCGGCCATCAGCCTGTTCACCTTCGCCCTGATACCCTTTGCCGCAGCCCGCGCGCTGCGGGTAAACCTAAGGTGATCGGGATGCGGCCCCTTGGCCCGTTGCGGCCCAACTGAAGCTTGTTTACTGTGCAGCACATGTCGATCTGGGAATATGCAAATCCGCGCCGTTTCATGCGCCTGACCGATCTGGTCCTGCCCTGGGCAACAGCGGGAACCGTGCTGTTCATGGCCGTTGGCCTGATCTGGGGTTTCTTCCTTACCCCTGACGATTACGAGCAGGGTTCCACCGTCAAGATCATCTTCCTGCATGTGCCCGCGGCCATGCTGGCAATCAATATCTGGTTCATGATGCTGGTGACCTCGCTGATCTGGCTGATCCGGCGTCACCATGTCAGCGCGCTGGCGGCCAAGGCCGCAGCACCCATCGGCGTGACCATGACGCTGATCGCGCTGTTTACCGGCGCCGTCTGGGGTGAACCCATGTGGGGCACCTACTGGGCCTGGGATCCGCGCCTGACATCCTTCATGATCCTGTTCGTATTCTACCTTGGCTATATCGCGCTGTGGGCCGCCATCGAAGACCCGGACACCGCCGCCGACCTGACATCGGTACTGTGCATCGTGGGCTCGGTCTTTGCGTTTCTTTCGCGCTATGCGGTGATGTTCTGGAACCAGGGTCTGCACCAGGGGGCATCGCTGTCCATGGACAAGCAGGAACATGTGGCCGATGCCTTTTACTTTCCGCTGATCGTATCGATCATCGGCTTTGTCCTGTTCTTCATCACCCTTGTCCTGCTGCGCACCCGCAGTGAAATCCGGGCCCGCCGCATCAGCGCCCTGCTGGCACGGGAGCGTCAGGGATGATCCCCGATCTCGGCAAATATGCAATCCCCGTCCTCAGCGCCTATGTGGTGGGGATCCTCTTGATCCTCGGGCTGACATGGCTGTCGCTGCGCCGCTCGAAAAGGCTGCGCAAAGAGCTTTCCGAACTTGAAAAAAGGCACCAGAAAAATGGCTAAGGTTTCCCCCCTGATGGTCCTTCCGCCGGTTCTGTTCCTGGCGATCGCAGCGATGTTCATGTGGGGGCTCGGGCGTGAAAACCCGAACGAGCTGCCCTCGACCCTGCAGGGCAAGCTGGCCCCGACACTCAAGCTGGAACCGCTGGGCGACCTGCCGGTGCTGACCGATGACCTCATCCGCAAGCCTGGCGTCAAGCTGGTCAATTTCTGGGCCTCGTGGTGTGTTTCCTGCCGCGTCGAACACCCCAACCTGCTGAAACTGTCCAAGGCGGGGGTCACGCTTTACGGAATCGACTACAAGGACAAGCCCGAAGACGGGTTGAAATATCTGAGCGAATTCGAAAATCCGTTTCTGGCCATCGGCGCGGATTCAGGCCGTCAGGCCATCGAGTTTGGCGTTTACGGCGTTCCCGAAACATTCGTGATCGACGGCAATGGCCGCATCGTGCTGCGCTTTCCCGGCCCGATCACGGCGCGCACATGGAACCGGACCATCCGCCCCGCCATCATCAAGGCGGGCGGCACCGCCCCGGAACTGACAGAAAACTGATCCGACCTGCTGCGCCGGGGGCCAGCCAGCCCCCGAAACGCCCGGCGTACCCCGACCTGCCGCGTCAGGCGCTGCCGATCAATATGCCGGCAGCAAAGACCAGCGCGCCCCCCAGAACCACCTGAAACGCGGCCCGCAGCCAGGGTGTTTCCATCCAGCGATGCTGGATCCAGGTGATCGCCCACAGCTCGATGAACACGACCACGATGGCTATGCTTGTCGCAGTCCAGAAATCCGAAATCAAATAGGGCAGCGCATGGCCCAGACCGCCCAGCGTCGTCATGATGCCGGCGGCAAAGCCCCGCTTCATGGGGGACCCCCGCCCCGAGATCACGCCGTCATCGCTGGCCACCTCGGTAAAGCCCATCGATATCCCCGCCCCGACCGAGGCCGACAGCCCGACAAGAAAGGTTTGCCATGTGTCGCCGGTTGCAAAGGCCGCGGCAAAGATCGGCGCCAGCGTGCTGACGGATCCGTCCATCAACCCGGCCAGACCCGGCTGGACATAGGTCAGAATGAACTGGCGATGCTCGCGCGCGGCTTCGGATTCGGCCACCGATTCGGGCACATGCTTCAGCCCCAGCCGGTGGGCCAACGATGTATGCGCGCGCTCGGCAATGGCCAGATCGCCCAGCAGCTTGCGCGTATCTGCATCACGGCAGCGCTTGGCCGCCTCTTCATAGAAATGCTGGGCGGCCAGCTCCATCTCTTCGGCGCGCCTGCGGGTCTTTTCGATCGAAAGCGGCCGCATCAGCCAGTCGGGCTTGTGCTCGATATAGCCAAGAATGTGATCGCGCCGGATCAGGGGGATGACATCGCCGAACCGCTTCTTGTGCAGCTCGATCAGCCACTTGCGGTGCTCGTTTTCCTCGGCGGCCATATCCTCGAACACCTTGGCGGAATCTGGAAAGTCATCGCGCAGGCCGTCGGCATAGGCCAGATAGATGCGCGCGTCATCCTCTTCCGATGAAATGGCCAGCGCCAGGATTTCCTGCTCGCTCAGATCATCGAAACGCCGTTTTCCGCCTGCAAAGAATCGGGACAACATGAAAACCTCCTGACCGCATGAAACTGCCTTCCGGCCCTATCTAGGCATCACTCCGCAAAGTTGCAATCGGCCAAATGCGCCCTTTGCAGCGCGCAGCGAAACAGGTAAAGCAGCCCAAAAGCAGACCCGAGGCCCCATGACCGACCGCCTGACCATCACCCGCCCCGACGACTGGCACCTGCATCTGCGAGATGGCGCCATGCTGGCCGCCGTTGCCCCGGAAAGCGCGCGCCATTTCGCCCGCGCGCTGGTAATGCCCAATCTGGTGCCCCCCGTGGTCACCGGCGCCCAGGCAAGCGCCTATCGCGACCGCATCCTTGCCGCCCTGCCCGCGGGCCATGATTTCACCCCGCTGATGAGCCTCTACCTGACCGAGGCCACAGATCCGGCCGATGTGGTTTCCGCCTACAACCAGGGCATCATCACCGCCGTCAAGCTGTATCCGGCCGGCGCCACCACCAATTCGGCCAGCGGCGTGCGCGACATGGATCGCATCCGCCCGGTGCTCGAGGCCATGGCCGAACAGGGCATCCCGCTGTGTGTTCATGGCGAGGTGACCGATGCATCCGTGGACATCTTCGACCGCGAGGCGGTGTTCATCGAAACCGCACTCGACCCGCTGCGCCGCGCCACTCCCGGCCTGCGCGTGATCCTCGAACATGTCACCACCAGCGAGGGCGTAGATTATGTCCGCGCAAACGACAATATCGCCGCCACCATCACCACGCACCACCTGGTCATCAACCGCAACCATATCCTTGCAGGGGGCATCCGGCCGCATTACTATTGCCTGCCCGTTGCAAAACGCGAAACCCAACGCCAGGCGCTGCTGGATGCCGCAACCTCGGGCGATCCAAGATTCTTTCTCGGCACCGACAGCGCGCCGCATCCCGACAAGGCCAAGCTGGCGCCCTGCGGCTGCGCCGGCTGCTTTACCGCATCCAACAGCATGGCCATCCTCGCCCATGTCTTCGAGCAAACAGGCGCGCTGGAACGCCTTGAGGGGTTCACTTCGCTCCACGGCGCGGCCTTTTACGGTATGGCAAGAAACACCGGCACGCTGACCCTGATCAGGGAATCGGCCGACACGCCCCGACAGATCGACACGATAGACGGCCCCGTGACCGTTTTCGACCCCGGCTTTACCCCCGACTGGCGGGTGGCGGAATGATACCTGTCGCTTCTTCTTTGCCCAAATACTCATGGCCGCGCCCCCGGCGCGGCGCGGGAGGTCCCCTCCCGCACCC
>JAUZRU010000044.1 GCA_030950185.1 Paracoccaceae bacterium
GCAGGCGATCCCGTGGAAGAGGCTTCTTTGGCTTCTTGACTTCACTGAGCGGATTATCCGGAATCAACTGCCATTCACGCTTTGCTGTATTCAACACACTCGACATGAGCTGCATTTCTCGGATGACGGAGGCCGGAGCAACCTCGCGTAGACGTTTTTCACGCCAGTCCGCGAAGTGCCGAGCCGACAAATTCTCGAGCTTGACCGACGCGAGCTTGTCGCGCTGCAATTTTTCGAGGCGGATGATTTCCCACCTTGCCCCCCGTTTTTGAGGTGAACGCTCTCGAGCATAGCGGTCCAACAATTCTCCAAAGGTCATCGTGGCTGCTGTTGCATCACCATTGGCAATTTCGAATTCGACACGCGCTGCCCAATCCTTGGCTTCCCTCTTGGTGGGGAATCGCTTGGATTTTCGAATCCCGTTCTTCGCAACAAATGCCCGGTAGCCGGTCTGAGTCTTCTGAATCGACGCCATGATTTTCGCTGGGTGGTGTAATTTTGGTGTAATTTGAAGCACAAAAGTGCAATCATGGCAATACACCGCCTCAAGCCGTCACCATCTAACTATATGTTTTTTATTGAAAAAATTTCATCCACGATCAAATCGTCAGAATATCATGGTGCCCCCACACGGACTCGAACCGCGGACCTACTGATTACAAATCAGTTGCTCTACCAGCTGAGCTATAGGGGCATTGGGGCGGTGTTTAGCGCCACCGGGCGCGATTTGGCAAGTGAAATCAGCGCGCCCTCAGCGGCTCGATCGTGCCAGCAGCAAAACCGCCACGAAACCCACCGCCATGACGATCACGGCCGCCGGGGCCGCGTCGCCCAGATTTTCAAGCGAGGCCTGATCGTAAACCCGTGTTGCCAGCGTGTTGAAGTTGAACGGCCGCAACAGCAACGTCGCGGGCAGCTCCTTGACGCTGTCCACAAAGACCAGCAGCAGCGCCGTTGCGACCGAGCCGCGAATCATCGGCATGTATACCCTGACCAGCGTCCCCGCAGCCGTCTGCCCCAATGACCGCGAGGCCATCGGCAAGCTGGGCGAGATCCGCCCCATGGCCGCATCAGCCGCCCCCTGGGCGATAGCAAAGAAACGCACGAAATAGGCCAGCACGATCGCCGCGGCCGAGCCGGTCAGGATCAGCCCGGGGTCGTGGCCTGTCGTTGCCTCGATGAAATCGGCCACGCGCTGGTCAAGCCCGGCAAGCGGGATCATCAGACCTATCCCCAGAACCGCACCCGGCGCGGCATAGCCGATGGTCGTTGCCGGCAGCAGCATCGCCGGCAGGCGCCGGCCGCTGAGACGCACGCCGTAAACCAGAAAGATGCCCCCCAGAACCGTCAGAACAGCCGCAAGCCCACCGACCCAAAGGGTGTTGCCCAGCGCGCGGTACAGTTCCGGATCGGCCCAGATGCCGGCGCTGTCCATCGCGTGCCAGCCGATCACCCCTGCCGGCAGGGCAAAGCCCACGGCAAAGGGTATCAGGCACAACAGAAAGGCCGCCAAGGCACCCGGACCGTGCAGATCGCGGGCCTCGATCGGCGCCTGCCTGCTGGTCGTGCGATGAAACCTGATCCGCCGGCGGCTGATCTTTTCCAGCGCGACCAGCAGAAAGATGACGACAAGCATGGTCATGGCAATCTGCGCCGCGCCGGCAACATTGCTGGCCTCGAGCCATGTGGTGAAAATGCCGGTGGTCAGGGTCTGGACCGCGAAATATTCGACGGTGCCGAAATCATTGGCTGTTTCCATCATCACAATGGCGGCGGCGGCGGCAATTGCCGGGCGTGCCAGCGGCAGCCCCACCCGCCAAAAGGCCGACCACGGCCCGCAGCCCAGGGCGCGTGCGACATCCAGAACACCGACCGATTGTTCGCGAAACGCCGTGCGCGCAAGGATATAGACATAGGGATACAGGGATGCCGACAGCACGATCACCGCACTGATGCGAGAGCGGATCTCGGGGAACCAATAGTCGCGCGCCGAATGCCACCCGAACAGGGCGCGCAGCCCGCTTTGCACGGGGCCGGCATATTCAAGGAAATCGACCAGCGCATAGGCGCCGATATAGGCCGGGATCGCCAGGGGCAGCAACAAGGCCCATTGCAGCACCCCGTGCCCCGGAAAGCGATACATGACAACCAGCCAGGCGGCCCCCGTGCCCACCATCGCGGTCAACACGCCCACCGACAGCATCAGGATCAACGTATTGCCCAGATAGCGCGGCAATGATGTGGCCAGCAGATGCGGCCAGATGTTCTCGCCCGGAGACAGCGCGATCCACGCAACCGAAAGGATCGGCATCAAGACGACAGCCGCAATCACCAGGGCCCCAAGCGACCATGGATCGACCAACCCGCCCAGCGACCGGCGCCTTATCTGACTTGTTTGCTCAACCATTCGTCACGCATTAACCGAAACCTGTTTCACTGTCCAGAAAAGGCAGTATACTCGCGCCTCAGGCAGCGACCGGAAATCAACGACTTAACGGCCATCATGCATATCGTTTATCACATTGGCGTGCATTGCACCGACGAGGGGCAGATCTTTTCCTGCCTCAACCGGAATCGCCGTCTATTGGCCAAGCAGGGAATCGTTGTTGCCCATCCGGCCAAGTTCAAGCCGATCCTGCGCGAGACGCTGAAACACCTGCAAGGCGCGGAAGCGCCGGAAGAGATGCAGGAAATGATTCTCGATGGCATCCTTGCCGAGGATCACCCGAAGCGGATCATCTTTTCCAATGAATCCTTCCTCTGCGGCTATCCCCGCATATTGGTAAACGGGACATTGTACCCAGACGCGGCGGAAAAAAGCCGCCGCCTTGCCAACCTCTTTCCCGGCCACGAGATGACATTCTGCATGGCCATCCGCGACCCGGCCACCTTTCTGCCGGCCTGCTTTGCCAAGGTTCCCGCGCAGGATTTTACCGAGTTCCTGAGGCAGATCGACCCCGCTCGCCTGCTGTGGTCCGAGGTGATCGCCCGCATCCGCGCAGCCCTGCCGCCCGAGGCAGTGCTCAAGGTCTGGCGAAACGAGGAAATTCCCTTTATCTGGCGTGAACTGATGGCCGAAATTTCCGGCCATGACCCGGATACGAAACTTGCCCATCTCGATGACATCCTTGGCAAGATCATGACGGCCGATGGTCTGGCCCGGATGCAGGCCTATATGGAATCTCACCCGCCCGCCAATGAACGGCAGCGCCGGCGCATCCTTGATGCGTTCCTGGACAAGTTCGAGGCGGAAGACGAGGCGCTGAATGTCACCTCGCCCATCTGGACCGACGAATATGTCGCCGCCCTGACCGAAACATATGACGCGGATCTTTTCGAAATCGAACAGATCCCCGGCGTGCAGGTCATCGCCGCCTGACCCGGGCCGGATGCTGCCCCGACAACCCGCTCAGTAAAGCCCGCCACTTGAAAGCGACCCGAATGTCGCGCGCTTGGGGATCTTTTTCTTGACGCCCAGCTGGGTGGTCACTTCCAGCCCGTCATCGGGCGGGGGAAGATCCGCCTCGCCCGGCTTGAACAGGGGCAGATCGGACCCCATGGCAAAACCGCCATCGACGACGCTGAGCGCACCAAAGGCGGGCTCTTCACCCTTGCGGAACAGTTCGGCCACGACGTTTTCGCCCTTGGCGTCGTCAGGCAGGCGCTCGCCGGTATAACGGTCGATCTTGACGAACACCCCGCCCTCGGGGGGCTTGAAGTCCGACGTGCCGTAACGCGCCACGGCGGCCTTCATGAACTTGGTAAAGACCGGCCCGCACAGCGAGGCACCATAAGCCCCCCGCCCCAGCGACCTGGGAATATCCATCCCCATGTAACACCCGGCCACGATGTTCGGGGTAAAGCCCACAAACCACACATCCTTGGCCCCGTTGGTGGTGCCGGTCTTGCCGGCAACCGGAAACGGCAGCTTGACCCAGCCCGCGGCGGTGCCGCGTTTCACGACGTCGCGCATCATCGAGGTCAGCTGATAGGCGGTAATCGGGTCAAGCACACGCGCGCGATTGGACTTGATCAGCGGGCCGAAATCCGGATCGAGCGATGCCACCTTGCAGTTTTCGCATTTGCGCCGATCGTGGCGATAGATGGTGCGGCCCCACCTGTCCTGCACCCGATCGACCAGCGTCGGAATGACCCGCACGCCGCCATTGGCAAACATCGCATAGGCGGACACGATCCGGTAAAGCGTGGTTTCCTGGCTGCCCAGCGCGTTGGCGATATGGCGCTGCATGTTGTCGTAAACCCCGAAACGTTCGGCATAGGCGGCAATGATGTCCATGCCCACATCCATGGCCAGGCGGATGGTCATCAGGTTGCGTGAATGCACGATGCCGGTGCGCATCGGTGTCGGGCCATAGAACTTGTGCGAAGAGTTGCGCGGCCGCCAGAGGCCCTGTGGCGTCTCGACCTCGATCGGCGCGTCGATGACGATGGTTGCCGGGGTATATCCGACATCCAGCGCGGCGGCATAAACAAACGGCTTGAAGGCCGAGCCGGGCTGCCGCGTCGCCTGGGTTGCACGGTTGAATACCGAATGCTCATAGGAAAACCCGCCCTGCATCGCCAGAACGCGGCCCGTACGGGTATCCATCGCCACAAAGGCGCCTTCGATTTCGGGGATCTGGCGCAATGACCAGTATTTGAATTCCTGAGGCGGTTCTTCACCCTTCTTGACCTTGACGCCCTTGACCGGACCAAAGACCTTCTGGACATAGACCACATCCCCGACCTTCAGCACCTCTGACGGTGTCCTGATGGGCTTTTTGCGCGGCTTGCCGTTCTTGCCCAGGGGCCGGATCCATTTCATGTCTTCGATGGGGATCGCATTGCCGCCTTCGATTTCGGGGACATCCTCGATGCCAACCCGAACCGCCTTTTTCGACAGATCCAGCACCACTGCCAGATGCCATTCGTCAATGTCGCGCGGCATGCGCAGCGCGGCCAGCGCCTTGCGCCAGCTGTCCTCATCCTTCAGCTGCTCTTTTGTCAGCCGCTTGCCAGTGCCCCGCCAGACCCCCTGCTTGCGGTCATAGCTTTCCAGCCCCTCGCGCAGCGCGGCCGCGGCCTCTTTCTGCAAAGCGGGGTCTTCGGTCGCCCGGATCTTCATGCCGCCGGTAAAGAATTCATCCTCGCCGAAAGTTGTGGAAAGCTGGCGGCGGATCTCGTCGGTGAAATAGTCGCGCCGTGGCAAGGCCTTGTAATAGGGCTCGAAATCGCCGCTCTGAACCGTTCTCAACGGGGCCTTCATGGCCTTTTCCGCGGTCTTCTGATCAAGATAGCCATTCTGGGCCATTTCCCGCAGAACATAGTTGCGCCGGGCAATGGCGCGGTCGCGCTGGCGCACCGGGTGATATTTCGACGGTGCCTTTGGCAGGACCGCCAGATAGGCGGCCTCTTCGGGTTTGAGTTCTTCCAGCGGCTTGTTGAAATAGGTCTGAGCCGCGGCCGTGACCCCGTATGAATTCTGTCCGAGGAATATCTCGTTCAGATACAATTCCAGGATCTTGTCCTTGCTCAGCGTCTTTTCCAGTCGGGTCGCAAGGATGATTTCCTTGATCTTGCGCTCGATCGAGCGCGAGCCATCCAGCAGGAAGTTCTTCATCACCTGCTGGGTGATGGTCGAGGCCCCGCGCAGCCGCCCGCCCTTGGCCGCCTGCAGAATCGCATTGAGGATACCCACCGGATCATAGCCGTGATGGTGATAGAAATTCTTGTCCTCGGCCGAGATGAACGCCTCTTTCACCAGATCGGGGATTTCGTCGATTGGCGTGAATATCCGCCTTTCCTTGGCAAATTCGTCCATGATCCGCCCCTGACGGGAATAGATCGTCGAAATGGTTGGCGGCTGGTAGTTTGCCAGTTGGTCGTAATTGGGCAGATCCCGCGAATACATGTAGAACACGGCACCGATACCCAGTGCCGCCATGGCCAGACCCAGGGTCAGCCAGCTGAAGATAAATCCGAAAAACGAGAATATGGCCCTGAGCACGAGGTCAGCCCCTGTATGAAAGTGCAGAGGCCACTATAGGACAGCCCGCAACCACCGTCAAAACCGTTCGCACCCCTTGCGGGGCCGTATCGGCCTTTTTTTGCCACCCCTGCCGAGCGGATCCGCGAAAATACAACTTCATCGTGATCACCGACGCCGCAACCGCGCCTCGGCCGCGTCCTGAACTGCCCATTCGTCAAGCGCCGTTACCATCCCGTCGATCATTTTCGCGCGCCAGACGGGCGAGGTCAGCAATGCCAGGTCATGGGGGTTCGACATGAACCCGAATTCCACAAGAACAGACGGGATGTCTGGGGCTTTCAGCACCGAAAACCCTGCCTTCAGGCGCGGGCGCGCCCGCAGACGCCCGACCGCGTGCCCGACCCCCTTGACGATGGCATCGGCCAGCTTTTCGGCCCGGGGCAGGGTTTCAGTGCGCGCCATGTCCATCAGAACCGAGGCAACAACATCATCCTGCTGCTGCAGATCCACCCCCGCCAGCAGGTCGTCGCGATCATGGCTGGCAGCCAGCCAGGCCGAGGCCTTGTCCGAGGCTTCGGCCGACAAGGTATAGACCGTGGTCCCCGAGGCCGTGCCCTGCGCCAGCGCATCCGCATGCAGAGAAATGAACACATCCGCGCCGGCCGCCCGCGCAAGGCTGACACGCCCCTGCAGGGAAAGAAACACGTCCTCGTTTCTGGTCAGGAACACGTCGTAACGCCCGGTGCGCACCAGGCGTTCCTTCAGCTCTCGGGCCAATGTCAGCATCAGCCCGGCTTCGGTATGGCCCTGATACTGCGCGCCCGGATCCATCCCGCCGTGACCGGGGTCCAACGCCACCAGCAGCTTGTGCCTGCCTTTGGGCCGCCCCTTCGCGCCCGGAACCGGAACGGCCGGTTCGGGCAGCGCCCAGAAATCGCTCTTGCCCGGCCCGACCTCACGCAAAAATGCCTCGGGCGTCTCCTGCTCCAGCCGGATGCGGATGACGGCGGTTCCCTTTTCGGGGTCGGTTCGCATTGCGGCACTTGCAACCCGCACGGGATGCTTGAGCCCCAGCACCATGCGCGACCAGCCGGGCCGGAACAGGCCGGTCCTGACGAAACTGACCTGTCTGCTTGAAACAAGGTCGCGCAGCGTCAGCGCCGGAAAGCGCACTTCACGAAAATCGATGACAAGGCGCACCGGGTTGGCCAGCGTGAACACCCGGTACGGCACCGCCTGGCTGAGAGCGAGGGCAATCTGGACATCGCCCGACCCGGTGTCGCGCACCAGTGATGCGGCGGCATCAAGACGCGCAAGGCCCTGCAATTTCTGGCCCGGCACCGCCTGCTGCGCGGTGGCACCACCCGCCAGCGCAATGGCCAGCGCAATGACGATAATTGCGATTCTGCCCAATTTCTGTCTGCCCCTTGCGCCGTTCTTGCCTTCTTGCGTTTTGCCTGCCCCGATACTACATGAGGCGCATGGGAAAAACACCATTGTCATTTCCCGCCATTTGTCGCTATTGTCGCGACCAGGGATTTCCGCCCTCAGGGGAAAGGGATCCTTTCAAAAGTTTCGTTGCTCTGTTCACGCTTCAGGCACAGCCAAAGATAGCCTCTGAAAAGACCAACAGGCCGATGGGCCAGAAAATTGCCTGGCAAGGAAAAATACAGATGCCGGGCCAGTGAATTGGCGCCTTGAAACAGGCGTCGGAGATAGAACCGCGATGAAACGCGTGCAAAGACATGACCACCGTGATGCGGCAGCCAAGGCTGCCCGCTTGGTCATGGGCAACGTTTCTCCCGCCCAACAGAAACAATCCCGACAGTTCCCGCCAGCCATGTCGCAGGCAGGACCGCCCGGATTGCAAGAGACCACATGTCAAAGAAAATGCTTATCGATGCCACCCACCCGGAAGAAACCCGGGTCGTGGTGGTTGACGGAAACAAGGTTGAGGAATTCGATTTCGAATCCGTCAACAAACGCCAGCTTGCAGGCAATATCTATCTAGCCAAGGTCACGCGGGTCGAACCCTCGTTGCAGGCCGCCTTTGTGGATTACGGTGGCAATCGCCACGGTTTTCTGGCGTTTTCGGAAATCCACCCCGATTACTACCAGATCCCGGTGGCCGACCGCGAGGCCCTGCTGGCCGAGGAAAAGGCCCATGCCAAAGAGCAGGCCGAGGAAGACGAACAACCCAGATCACGTTCGCGCCGCCGTTCGCGCCGGCGCAAGTCTTCGGCAGAAAAGGCGGGAACCGACGCAGTCAGGACCGCAGAGGTGACCGCAGAGGTGACCGAGGAAAAGCCCGCGACAGACGAAACCGCGATCCCCGGCATGGATGTCGTCGATCTGGAACCGGCCGAGGAGGCAGTCGAGCCGATTATCGGGTTTTCCCCTGACGATACAGCCCCCGACACCGACGGCAACACCGCAGAGGCGACAGCCGAGGCCGCCCCCGCCGACACGGATGAGCCGACAGAAGCCACCGACGTCGAGGCACCGCAAGACGAGGCGCCCGAAACTGCCGAAAAGGCGGCCCCTGCCCCCGAGCAGGACATTGCGCAAGACACTGCCGACGACGAAGATGCAGGTGACGAGGCCGACGGCGAAGAGGACGAGGACGACACCCCGCCTTCGCCTGCCGAGGTTGATCCCAATATCGAAGCGGTCGCTGATGATGACGACCACGAAGACATCCGCCCGCGCCGCAAGCCGCGTCCGCGGCGCTACAAGATTCAAGAGGTCATCAAGGTCCGCCAGATCCTGCTGGTGCAGGTGGTCAAGGAAGAGCGCGGCAACAAGGGCGCAGCACTGACAACCTATCTGTCGCTGGCCGGGCGCTATTGCGTGCTCATGCCCAACACCGCGCGTGGCGGTGGCATCAGCCGCAAGATCACCAACGCCGCCGACCGCAAGCGCCTGAAACAGATCGCCGCCGAGATCGACATTCCCGAAGGCGCCGGTCTGATCATCCGCACCGCGGGCGCCAAGCGCACCAAGGCCGAAATCAAGCGCGACTATGAATTCCTGCTGCGCCAGTGGGAACAGGTGCGCGACCTGACGCTGAAATCCATCGCGCCCGCCCCGATCTACGAGGAAGGCAGCCTGATCAAGCGCTCGATCCGCGATCTTTACGACCGCGACATCGAGGAAATCCTGATCGAGGGCGAGCAGGGCTATCGCGTGGCCAAGGACTACATGAAGATGCTCATGCCGTCCCACGCCAAGAACGTGAAACAATACACCGACCCGATGCCCCTGTTTGCGCGCTATCAGGTCGAAAGCTATCTGTCCGGCATGTTCAACCCGGTCGTGCAGTTGAAATCGGGCGGCTATATCGTGATCGGCGTGACCGAGGCGCTGGTGGCCATCGACGTGAACTCGGGCCGTTCCACCAAGGAAGGCTCGATCGAGGACACGGCGCTGAAAACCAACCTGGAGGCGGCCGAGGAAGTCGCCCGCCAGCTGCGCCTGCGCGATCTGGCCGGGCTGATCGTGATCGACTTCATCGACATGGAAGACCGGCGCAACAATGCCGCCGTCGAAAAACGCATCAAGGAAAAGCTGAAATCGGACCGCGCCCGCATTCAGGTGGGGCGGATCTCGGGCTTTGGCCTGATGGAAATGTCGCGCCAGCGCCTGCGCCCCGGCATGATCGAGGCCACAACCGCCCCCTGCCCGCATTGCCACGGCACCGGGCTGACGCGCTCGGATGACAACCTCGCCCTGTCGATCCTGCGCGAGCTGGAAGAAGAAGGCGTGCGCCAGCGCACCCGTGAAATTCTGGTGACGGCGCCGGTTGGCATCGCCAATTTCATTCTCAACCAGAAGCGCGACCACGTCGCGGCGATCGAAAAACGCTATGGCATGGTCGTCAGGGTCGAGGCCAGCCCGCTGCTGATCAGCCCCGACTATACGATCGAGCGCTTCAAGACCACGACACGCCAGGTTCCGGCGCCGTCGGTCGAGGTCGTCTCCATGGAAAGCGCCATGATCGACGCTCCTGAGGTGGAAGAGGCTGCCCCCGCGGCCCCGGCCGAGCCCGCCGCAGCCGAAGCATCTGAAGATGGCGCCCCGCGCAAGAAACGTCGCCGGAGGCGGCGGCGTGGCGGACGTGGCCGTAATGGCGACAATGGCCAGGCGCAATCGGGCGCCGACGAAACGGCGCGTGACGAAGATGAAAACACCGCAGCCGAGGCGGCCGCACCATCTTCCGACGAAGGCGATTCGACGCAAACCCCGGAGCAAACCCCGGCCGCCGCCTCAACCGACGAGGCAACACCGGACCAGGCCGAAGAAAAACCCGCCAGCAAGCCGCGCAAACGGACGACCAGGCGCGCCGCAGCCAAGGCCGAAAAGGCCGATGCGGATCAGGCCGACCAACAGCAGCCCACCGAACAGGCTGACACCCCTGCCGAGGCGACGACCGACAGCGGCGAGGAAAAGGAAACCAAGCCCAAGCCCCGCAAACGCCGCAGCCGCAAGAAGGCCCCCGAGGTCACCGAGGAACAGCCGGCGACAAGCGAGCCCACAGAATCTGCTGCGGCAGCCGCACCAGAGGCCCCTGTGACCGAACCTCTGCCCGCAGAAGAGACGGCGTCCGAACCGGCAACCGCACCCGAAGAAGCGGCGCCGCAGGCCGAAGAAGCCGCGCCCGCGGCTTCGGATGACACAGCTGCCGCCAAACCCGTTGAGCCCGCGCCAGAGCCAGAACCCGCGACGGAACAGCCGGCCGCCGCCGAGGCAGCCCCTGATGCAGCCACCGAGGCCGACGAGCCCGAGAAAAAGCCCCGGCGCCGTGGCTGGTGGTCCCGGGTCAAATAGCTCTGGCCGCAACGGCACCGCCAGATAACATAGGGCCTCGCGAATGATTGCGGGGCCCTTTTTTCGGCCTGCTTTCCTATCCTATCGCCGCGATGCCATGAAATCGCGCAAACGACGCAGCCCCTCGCGAATGTCCTCGGTCGAGCGCGCATAGGAAAACCGCAGCCCCAGCCGGCCCCGCACCGGATCGAAATCCAGCCCCGGTGTGACGGCGACTCCGGCCTGTTCCAGTATTTCACGCGCCAGCTTCTGGCTGTCATCGGTGATCTCGGACACATCCGCATAAATGTAGAACGCACCATCGGGCGGCGCGATCCGGTCAAACCCGGCCTTGGGCAGACCTTCAAGCATCAGCGCGCGGTTCTGGCGATAAACGTCCAGATTTGCCTGTAATTCGTCCGTGCAATCCATCGCGGCCAAGGCGGCCAACTGGCTGGCATGGGGCGCACAGATGAACATGTTCTGGGCAAGGCGCTCGATCTGGCGGACGTGGCTTTCGGGCACCACCATCCAGCCGATGCGCCAGCCGGTCATCGAAAAATACTTGGAAAACGAATTGATGACGATCACGTCATCGGACAGTTCCAGCGCCGAAACAGCCCGGTTTTCATACTGGATGCCGTGATATATCTCGTCCGAAACAAAGGCCGCGCCGCGGGCATCACAGGTGTCGATCAGACCTTCCAGAGCCTTGTGATCCAGCATCGTGCCGGTCGGGTTGGCGGGCGAGGCCACCAGAAGCCCGGCAAGATCGTCGATGGCTGCAACCTCTTCCGGGACGGGCTGAAAGCGGTTTTCTGCCCGCGTCGGAATGCCCACCGCATCCAGATTCAGCGCCCTCAGGATGTTGCGATAGCTGGGATAGCCTGGCTCGCCCACGGCGACACGCTCGCCGGCTTCGAACAGGGTCAGAAAGGCCAGCACGAAACCGGCAGACGAGCCGGCCGTCACCACGACCCGCTCGGGCGCCAGATCGACGCCATACCAATCCTTGTAAACCCGCGCGATACGGGCGCGCAGATCAACCCGCCCAAGGGCTACGGTATAGCCCAGCGGGTCGCGCTGCATCTCTGAGGCAAGGCGCCTTATCGCCCCCGCTGGTGCCCCGGTGCCAGGCTGGCCCACCTCCATGTGAATGACATCGTGACCTGCAGCCTCGTATGCGCGGGCGGCCTCCATCACATCCATCACGATGAAAGGATCAACATCGCTTCGCCTTGATATGCGCATCAACCTTCCCCTATGCTGCGGTCTGTTGCACGGGTTCTGACAAGAGGCGCGAGAGAGGTCAATGACAAGAATGACGCCAGGGCCTGGTGACGTTTACCGGGTCACACCGGTTTCATCTCGAAATCCACCAGTGCGGCGCATGCCGGTGCTTCGCTGGCTGCGGGCGGCGCCGCTTGTTGCCCTGCTGCTTGCCATGCAAACCACGGCCGTCGCGGCGCAGTCACTGATCCGCGATGCAGAAATCGAACGCTCGTTGAAACGCATCGCGGCGCCGCTGTTCAGGGCCGCAGGCGTGAATGCCAGCCAGATAGACCTGCTGGTTGTGAATGACCCGTCGCTCAACGCCTTTGTCGTGGATGGAACCACCATTTTCCTGCACGAGGGGCTGATCCGTCGCCTGCCCAATGTCGAGATGCTGCAATCGGTCATCGCCCATGAGCTGGCCCATATCACCAGCGGCCACCTTGTGCGGCGGGCACTGAACATGCAGGATACGCGCACCGCAATCGGCCTTGGCATGCTGCTGGGCGTGGTTGCAGCCACCGCCACGGGCCGCAGCGATGTCGGCACCGGCGTGATGCTTGGAACGGCCAGCGTGGCCAAGCGGCAGTTCATGGTCCACACCCGGGCCGAGGAAACCACCGCCGACCAGATCGGCACGCGCTACCTTATTCGTGCCGGAATCACCCCGAAAGCGGCGCTTGACGTGCTGGAAATCTTCCGCGGGCAAGAGGCCCTCGCCGTCGGAAGGCAAGACCCCTATAACCGCACGCATCCGCTCAGCCGGCAACGGATCACCACACTGAAAGCAGTGATTGCCGCATATGGCAGCAGAAAGACCTGGCCCGACGTCGAAAACGCCTATTGGTTTTCCCGCATGAAGGCCAAGTTCAGGGGCTTTGTCGGAAACCCTGCCTATATCCTGCGGCATCTGGACAAGAATGCCACCGATGAATTCACGCGCCTGACACGGGCAGTGGCGCTGCACCGTGAGGGCAAGCGCGATGCGGCGGCCCAGGAAATGGACCGTCTGATCGAAAAACGGCCCGATGACGCGTATTATCACGAACTGAAGGGCCAGATCCTGCTTGAGGGGGGCGATGCGAAACATGCCGTCGCGCTTTATCGCAAGGCGGTTTCGCTGGCACCGCGCGAACCGCTGATCCTTGCCGGGCTGGGACGGGCCGAGCTGGCGCTTGGCAGCCGCAAGGCAACCCGGCAGGCGTTGGCGGATCTGCGCAAGGCCCGGCAGATGGACCCACGCGACGCCCGCATGTTGCGCGACCTTGCGATCGCATGGGCAAGAAACGGCAGCAGCGGCATGGCGTCACTTGTCACTGCCGAGCGCTATGCGTTACTGACCAGATTCAAGGACGCCCAGACAAATGCGAAACGCGCTGCGGGACTTTTGCCCCGGGGTTCGGCTGCATGGCTCCGGGCGCAAGATCTGCTTGCGGCGACAAAACTCGCCCTTCGAAAATAGGAACATCTCATGAAAAAACTTCTGATCACCCTGCTGGTCACCGTCCTTGCCCTGCCAGCGTTGGCAAATGGCCTGACCGACATGTCTGCTGCCGAACGAAAGGCGTTTCGTGCCGAGGTCCGCGCCTATCTGCTGGACAACCCCGAAGTCCTGATGGAAGCGATCGGCGAGCTGGAAAAACGCCAGAAGGCCGAGCAGGCCCAAAGCGAAGGCGACATGATCGCCGCCAACGCGAAGGAAATCTTCAATGACGGAGTCAGCTGGGAAACCGGCAATCCGAATGGCGACATCACCATGGTCGAATTCACCGACTATCGCTGCCCCTACTGCCGCAAGGCCCACCAGGAAATTCGCGACCTTGTGCGCAAGGACGGAAATATCCGCCTTGTGGTCAAGGAATTTCCCATCCTTGGCAAAGATTCGGTGATCTCGTCACGCATGGCCATCGCGACCCTCAAGAAGGCCGGCCCCGAGGCCTATGGCAAGCTGGCCGATTTTCTGATCACCTTCAATGGCAAGATGACGGAAAAGACCCAGGCCGCGATCCTCAAGAAATTCAATCTCAACGCCGACGAGATCATGGCCTACATGAAAGACCCCGCCGTAGATGCCCAGATCGCCGCGGTTCACGCCCTGGCAGGCAAGTTGCAGATCAGCGGCACACCGACATTCGTGCTGCCCGACCGCATGATCCGGGGCTACGCCCCGCCGGCCACAATGCGCGCCATCATCAGGCAAAGCCGCAAGAACAACAAATAAATCGGTCATGTCGGCCGAAATTCCTTCAAGAAACCGGGCTGGATACTTTTCTCGCCCGGTTTTTGGGTATATGCACGGTCCACCGGGGCAAGCCTGCTGAAAGACGGGCGCAGTATGAAATGAGGAACACCCTTTCCATGCCTAAGAAAAATCACGACGCGGATGTTGCATTTGTTCAGGCACTGGCCGAACTGCTGCGCGAGAACGACCTGACGGAACTTGAGGTCATGCGCGAATTCGGCCCCGACGATACGCTGAATGTGCGTGTCGCCCGCCAGATCGAAACCCAGATCGTCACGGCCACCGCGCCGGCACCGGTTGCGGCAGCCCCTGCCCAGCCAGCCGCCGCTGCCGAACCTGCCGCCGGGGCCGTGCCCGAAGATCCCGCCCAACACCCTGGCGCGGTCACGTCGCCAATGGTCGGCACTGCCTATCTGCAACCCGAACCGGGCGCTGCGCCTTTCGTCACCCTTGGCGACACCGTGGCCGAAGGCCAGACCCTGCTGATCATCGAAGCGATGAAGACCATGAACCAGATCCACGCGCCGCGTGCCGGTGTCGTCAAGCGGATCCTGGTCGAAGACGGCGCGCCGGTCGAATTCGGCGACCCGCTGATGATCATCGAATAAGCAAAGGCTGCCACGCCCATGTTTTCAAAGGTTCTGATCGCCAACCGCGGTGAAATCGCACTTCGCATCATCCGCGCCTGCCGCGAGATGGGGATTTCCACCGTTGCCGTTCATTCTACGGCGGATGCGGATTCGATGCATGTGCGCATGGCCGACGAAAGCGTCTGCATCGGCCCCCCCTCGGCCACGCAAAGCTATCTGTCCTTTCCGGCCATCATCTCGGCCTGCGAAATCACCGGTGCCGAGGCGATTCACCCCGGCTATGGCTTTCTGTCGGAAAACGCCAATTTCGTGCAGATCGTCGAGGATCACGGCCTGACCTTCATCGGCCCCAGCGCCGAGCATATCCAGCTGATGGGCGACAAGATCACCGCCAAGGACACGATGAAAAACCTTGGCGTTCCCTGCGTGCCCGGCTCGGCCGGCGGCGTTGCCACGCTGGAAGAGGCGCGCCTGATCGCCGCCGACATGGGCTATCCCGTCATCATCAAGGCCACCGCGGGCGGTGGTGGGCGCGGCATGAAGCTGGCGCGCACCGCCGAGGATCTGGAACATGCCTTTCAGACCGCGCGCAGCGAATCCAAGGCGGCCTTTGGCAATGACGAGGTCTATATCGAAAAATACCTGACCACGCCCCGCCATATCGAGGTGCAGGTCTTTGGCGACGGCCAGGGCCGCGCCGTCCATCTGGGCGAACGCGATTGCTCGCTCCAGCGGCGCCACCAGAAGGTACTGGAAGAGGCACCCGCCCCCGGCATCACCGAAGAAATGCGCAACCGCATCGGCAAGACCTGCGCCGACGCCATTGCCGCGATCGGCTATTCGGGCGCGGGCACCATCGAATTCCTGTATGAAAACGGCGAATTCTATTTCATCGAGATGAACACGCGGCTTCAGGTCGAACATCCCGTGACCGAGGCCATCTTTGGTGTCGATCTGGTGCAGGAACAGATCCGCGTCGCCGCTGGCGAGCCGATGTCGTTCACCCAGGACGATCTGACCATCCGCGGCCACGCCATCGAGGTGCGCATCAACGCCGAACGCCTGCCCGATTTTACCCCCTGCCCCGGCAAGGTAACCACCTTCCATGCCCCCGGCGGGCTGGGCGTGCGCATGGATTCTGCGCTGTATTCCGGCTATTCGATCCCGCCCTATTACGACAGCCTGATCGGCAAGGTCATCGTGCACGCCCCCGACCGCACTGCGGCATTGGCGCGGTTGCGGCGGGCGCTGGATGAATTTATCGTGGATGGTGTCGATACCACGACCCCGCTGTTTCACGAGCTGCTGAACGAGGAAACCATTCTCAAGGGTTCCTACAACATCCACTGGCTCGAGAAATGGCTGGAGTCGCATCAGGGCTGAGGAGGCCCGAGATGCCGAAGGACACCGCCAAATCGCCGCCCATCACGCCCGAGCTGCTGTTGCATGGCTATGCACAGGGCATCTTTCCCATGTCCCATGGCGACCCGGATGACGAGATCTTCTGGGTCGATCCAACAGACCGGGGCATTATTCCGCTGGACGGGTTTCATATCTCGCGCTCGCTTGCGCGCGAGATCCGCAAGGAACGCTATGCAATCCGTGTCGATACCGATTTCGCCGGCGTGGTGAGGGCCTGCGCAGACCGGCCAGAGACATGGATCAACGCCGAGATCTTCAATCTTTACCTGATGCTGCACCACATGGGGTATGCGCATTCCCTCGAGGTTTTCGAAGGCGACACCCTTGTCGGCGGTGTCTATGGCGTGACGCTGGGGGCGGCGTTTTTCGGGGAAAGCATGTTCTCGCGCCGCACCAACGCGTCAAAGGTCGCGCTGGCCTATCTGGTGGATCGTCTGCGCTGGGGCGGGTTCAGCCTGTTCGATACCCAGTTCATCACGAAACATCTGGCCAGCCTGGGCGCCATCGAAATCAGCCGCCGTGAATATCACAAGCGCCTTGGCCTGGCGTTGCAGAAACAGGCGGATTTTCTGGCTCAGCCGCCCGAAGCGGTTTCCGCCGCAGGGATATTGCAGCGCAACACCCAGACATCGTAACGCGGATGATCCATTGCCGACAGCGCGGGGGATGAGGCGATCACCCATCCCTGAAACCTGGGTTTCGGATCGCGCTTGTCCCAGATCGTCAGATAGGCGAATGCATCGCCCGACGGGTTGTCAACCGGATAGCGGCATTCGCGAAGGGTAATCGTCAAGCGACCGAATTTGACCGTGTCGCCATTCTTCATCTTCAGGTCTTCCAGCTGCCCGGTCATCATGTCCAGTGCCCGCAGAACGCCGCCATCGGCCTCGTTCACGATGGGCTGACGGGTTTCTTCGACCGAGGGCGCGCGAGGGGCGCGTAGCTGGCGCAGAATGGCGCGGGCGGTCGCATCCGGGTCTTGTGCAGTGGTATCCTGTTGCTGGCCCGGCTTGCCCGGCGGGGCGGTCTTGATATTGCCCTGCGCGACAGCAACACCAGCCGTCAGAACCAGAAGCAACAGCGCAGGAGCAGCCCTCATTTACCGCTACCCGACGCGAATTTCATCATCAGGGTCACGATATTGACGGCACCCTGCGTGTCTTCGACCTCGTCGCCATCGGCCAGGTTGTCAGGCGCGCCGCCCGGCACAAGTTCGACGAAATTTCCGCCAAGCAGGCCTTCGGAAGAAATCAGCGCCTGCGTATCGGTGGCCAGTTCGATATTCCCGGGCACCGTGAACCATGCCTCGGCCCGATATGTTTTCGGGTTCAGCTTGAGGGCCGTGACAGTGCCAATCTTGACGCCGGCCAGGCGCACATCGGTGCCGACAGATATCCCTTGAACCGAACGAAAGCTGGCATGCAGCCGATAGCTGCCAGAGGGTTGCGAAATACCGGTGGCATTGGCCACGAAAATCACGAAACCGACAGCCGCCGCCAGAACGATGCCGCCGATCAGGGTTTCCGTGGTGTTCTGAGCCATGAGCCGCTTATCCCTGCATCACTCGGGCTGCCAGGCCTCGTAATCCTTGCGGATCACCGGCTGGGGGCGGCGCATGGACCCCGGCGGCGCATAGGCCGCGGGCGTGCCGGTCAGATTCGGATGGTGGGGCTTTTCCCAAGGCTTGTGCGGCAGGGGGGCGCTGGTCGGCGGTTCATCAAATGTGCCATGCAGCCAGCCATGCCAGTCGGGGGAAATGCGGCTGGCCTCGACCTCGCCATTATAGATTACCCAGCGGCGCTTGCCGTCGGCGGTCTGATAGAAACGGTTGCCCTGCTCGTCCTCGCCGACGAACTGGCCCTTGCGCCAGGTGTAAAGCTGGGTGCCGATTGTCTGGCCATCCCACCAGGCGAAAATCCGTTTGAGAAACTTCATGTCACACCTCTTGAACCGCTTGCCTCATATGCACCCGTTCGGGGCCGAAGGTCCAGCCCCGATCTGGTGCAAATGCGCTGCAATCAGCTGGCGGTGGCGCTTTCCTCGGCGCGATCCGTATAGATCAGCAGCGGCTTGCCATCGCCATTGACGGCCTCTTCGTTGACGACGACCTCTTCCACGCCTTCAAGGCCGGGCAGGTCGAACATGGTATCCAGCAGGATATCTTCCATGATCGAGCGCAGGCCCCGCGCGCCGGTCTTGCGGGCAATGGCCCGCTTGGCAATGGCCCGCAGCGATTCTTCGGTAAAGGTCAGCTTGACGTCTTCCAGCTCGAACAGGCGCTGATACTGCTTGACCAACGCGTTCTTGGGCTGGCTCAGGATCGTCACCAGCGCATCCTCGTCAAGGTCGGTCAGGGTCGCGATCACCGGCAGACGGCCGACAAATTCGGGGATGAGGCCGAATTTCAGCAGATCCTCGGGTTCGAGATCGCCCAGAATCTCGCCAACGCCACGATCTTCTTCGTCTTTCACGTCGGCCCCGAAACCGATCGAGCTGCCCTTGCCGCGCTGGGCGATGATCTTTTCAAGCCCGGCAAATGCCCCGCCACAGATGAACAGGATGTTGGTGGTGTCCACCTGCAGGAATTCCTGCTGCGGATGCTTGCGCCCACCCTGCGGCGGCACGCTGGCAATGGTGCCTTCCATGATTTTCAGCAGCGCCTGCTGCACGCCTTCGCCCGACACGTCGCGGGTGATCGAGGGGTTGTCGGACTTGCGGGTGATCTTGTCCACCTCGTCGATATAGACGATCCCCCGCTGGGCGCGCTCGACATTGTATTCCGACGCCTGAAGCAGCTTGAGGATGATGTTTTCCACGTCCTCGCCCACATAGCCGGCCTCGGTCAGGGTGGTAGCGTCGGCCATGGTAAAGGGCACGTCGATGATGCGCGCCAGCGTCTGCGCCAGCAGCGTCTTGCCACAGCCGGTGGGGCCGATCAGCAGGATGTTGGATTTCGCCAGCTCGATATCGGCCGACTTGGCCGCGTGGTTCAGGCGCTTGTAATGGTTGTGCACCGCCACCGACAGAACCCGCTTGGCCATTTCCTGGCCGATCACGTAATCGTCGAGAACCTTGCAGATCTCGGCCGGCGTGGGCACCCCGTCGCTGGACTTGGTCATCGAGGATTTGGTTTCCTCGCGGATGATGTCCATGCACAGCTCGACACATTCATCGCAGATGAAGACGGTCGGTCCCGCGATCAACTTGCGCACCTCGTGCTGGCTCTTGCCGCAGAACGAGCAATAGAGGGTGTTCTTGCTGTCACCGTTGTTAGAGTTCGCCATAGGTCACCTTTGCCTTGCTCATTCCCGAATGCAGACCCGTTTGCGGGCCTTGCCGACCTCTTGCCGTGTCTTGCCAATCACAGGTTATGGCAGATTTTCCAGAGGGGCAATTCTTTTCAGCGCCCCCGGCTGCGACGAAATTCACCTTGCGGGAAAGCCGTCTCACTCAGCCCTCGTCTTCTTCGTCGCCGCGGCGATCCACGATCTCGTCGATCAGGCCGAAATCGCGGGCCTCTTCGGCGGTCATGAAATTGTCGCGGTCCAGCGCGGTTTCGACCTTTTTCAGGGTCTGGCCGGTATGTTCCACATAGATCCGGTTCAAACGGTCCTTGAGTTCGAGGATTTCCTTGGCGTGCAGTGCGATATCGCTGGCCTGGCCCTGGAACCCGCCCGAGGGCTGGTGCACCATGATGCGGCTGTTGGGCAGGCTGAAACGCATGCCCTTTTCGCCCGCCGCCAGCAGCAGCGAACCCATGCTGGCCGCCTGGCCGATGCACAAGGTGGAAACCTTGGGGCGAATATACTGCATCGTGTCATAGATCGACAGGCCCGAGGTCACCACACCGCCGGGGCTGTTGATATACATGGATATTTCCTTTTTCGGGTTTTCGGCCTCAAGGAACAGCAGCTGCGCCACGATCAGCGTCGACATGCCGTCATGCACCGGGCCCGAAACAAAGATGATCCGCTCTTTCAACAGGCGCGAAAAGATGTCGTAGGCGCGTTCGCCGCGGCTGGTCTGTTCAACCACCATGGGCACGAGGGTGTTCATGTAAACGTCGATAGGGTCTTTCATACGGCCTGCCTTTGCAATGATCCTGTCGCCCTTATACCAAAAGGGCGTTCAACAGAGTCTTAGTGTGGCGCACGAGGGGGTGCAAGAGGGGTTTCGAAAGCGTGAATTCACCTCGAAACGGCAAGGGATTCCCCTGCCGTCGCCCACATGGGCTCAACCGGCTGTTCTTGTAGTCGCCGGGGGCTTTGACCCTGCGGCGGCCAGTCTGTAAGAAACCCTGAAGCCCACAAACGCAGCAGGAGCCGGCTATGGTCGAATGGATCACCTCGGACGACCCCGTCCCCTATCCGCAGGCCCTGGAAAAGATGGAAAGCCGTGTCGCCGAAATCATCGCCGGCACCGGGGACGAGGCCGTCTGGCTGTTGGAACACCCGCCCCTTTATACGGCGGGCACCAGCGCCCGGCGCGAGGATCTGGTCGATCCCGACCGCTTTCCGGTTTATGACACAAGGCGTGGCGGGCAATATACCTATCACGGCCCCGGCCAGCGCGTGGCCTATGTGATGCTGGATCTCAACCGGCGCGGCCGCGACGTGCGTGCCTATGTCCACGCGCTTGAACGCTGGGTCATCGGCACGCTGGCCGAGTTCAACATCAAGGGCGAGATCCGGCAGGGCCGCGTTGGCGTCTGGGTCTCGCGTCCGGACAAGCCCCCCAACCCGGACGGCACGCTGCGCGAGGACAAGATTGCCGCCATCGGCGTGCGCATCCGCAAATGGGTGACGTTTCACGGCATCTCGATCAATGTCGAGCCGGACCTTTCGCATTTCGACGGCATCATACCCTGCGGCATCCGCGAACACGGCGTGACCAGCCTTGTCGATCTGGGCCTGCCGGTTACGATGGAGGATCTGGATCTTGCGCTGAGGCGCAATTTCGACCGGATATTTCCGACGGCATGAAAGAGGGCGCCGCCATCGCTGGCCGCGCCCCTTGAATTTCAACCTGACAACCGCCTAGCCGCGCGCGCGGCCGACCAGCTTCCAGATACCCGGCAGCAGCAGCGCCGCCAGCGCCAGCTTGATGGCATCGCCGATCAGGAAGGGATACAGACCCCATTCAAGGATCGGCTTGTCCCAGCTGTAGAGATGCGCCAGCCAAAGGATACCGGGCACATAGATCAGCGCATTGCCGATCAGCAGCGCCAGTGCCATCCTGGCCGGGCTGCGGTCCCAGCCCATCCGCGCAAACTGGCCCAGCGCCAGCGTGGCCAGAACGAAACCGACCAGATAGCCGCCCGTGCCGCCCAGCATATAGGTCAGCCCTGCCTTGTCGGCGGTCGAATTCGCAAACACGTCAAAGCCCAGCGCCCCGATCAGCATGTAACCCATGATCGTGGCAAGCCCCAGACGCGGGCCATAGGCGGCACCGATGGTCAGCACCGCAAACGTGCCCAGCGTGATCGGAACGGGCGAGGGCCACAGCGGCACCTTGATCTTGGCGGCAATGGCCAGCGCCAGAATGCCCAGCAGCACCAGGGCCACCTGTTTTACCCGAAGGGACACGCCATCACGCGCACCCAGCGCATCGACCAGAACCGGTTTTGTCGTCGCTATCGACATTCTGCTGTCTCCATTTCTTGACCCAAGCCGTGATTGCCGCCCGTTTTGCCCCAGCCCGCCACTCGAGGCAAGAACTAATCCCCGCCTCCGCTGCGACACAACCGGGGCGGATCACCCCCGCAACAGGGCGCGGGCGGCGGCACGGGCCTCGTCGGTCAGGTTCTCGCCGGCCAGCATGCGGGCGATCTCATTGATGCGGGCGTCACCGCTGACGGGGTGTACATCCGACAACGTCTTGCCCCCCTTGACCGTCTTGATCACCCGCCAGTGATGCGCGGCCCGCGCCGCGACCTGCGGCGAATGCGTCACCACCAGCACCTGCCCGCCCTCGGCCAGCGCCGCCAGACGCCGCCCCACCGCGTCGGCCGTTGCCCCGCCGACACCGCGGTCGATTTCATCAAAGATCATGGTCAGCCCCCCATCGCCCCCCGAAAGGCAGACCCGCAAGGCCAGCAGAAAGCGCGACAGCTCGCCGCCCGAGGCGATCTTGTCCAGCGGGCCGGCCGGCGCGCCGGGGTTTGTGGCAACCGTGAACTGCACCGCGTCATGTCCATCGGGGCCTGGTTCGGCTGCGGAAATCTCGGTCAGAAAGGTGGCGCGCTCCATCTTCAGGGGGGCCAGCTCGGCCTTCATGGCCTTGTCCAGCCGCCCCGCCGCCGTGCGCCGCCTGTCCGACAGCTTGCGGGCCACTTGTTCATATTCCTTCTGCGCGGCCGCGACAGCCTGTTCAAGTTCGGCAATCCGATCAGAACCTTCATCGATTTCACTCAGCCGGGCGCGCAGATCGCCGTGTAGTGACGGCAGATCGTCGGGCTGCACACCATGCTTGCGGGCAAGCGCGCGAATGGCGAAAAGGCGTTCCTCGACCTGCTCCAGCTCGACCGGGTTGAAATCGAGCGCCTCAAGGCAGTCGGCAACACCGCGCTGTGCGGTATCGAGTTCTTCCAGCGCCCGCGACAAGGCGGCAAGCGGCGCGCCCAGACGGCCCTCGGCCCTATCCTCGACTGCGCCCAGCCAGCGCGCGGCATCAACCAGCGCCCCCTCGGCCCCCTCGCGGCCCATGACCTGCGCGGCCTTTGCGATATCGTCGCGTATCCTTGCCGCGGCCTGCATCAGGCGCCTGCGTGCGTCCAGCGCGTCATCTTCGCCCGCCTCGGGGGCCAGCTTGTCCAGCTCTTCCACCGCGAATTCCAGATATTCCCGGTCGCGCGCAGCATTTTCCAGATGGGCCCGCGCGTCAGCCAGCCGCGTGCCCGCCTGTTTCAGGCCCTGCCAGGCGGACCGCGTATCGGCCAGCAGACGGGAAGCCCCGGCATATTCATCCAGCAATGCCCGATGCCCGCGCGGGTTCAGCAGCCCGCGATCGTCATGTTGACCGTGGATTTCCACCAGACATTCGGAAAGCGCCTTGAGCGTCTGGGCGGCACAGCGCCGGTCATTGACCCAGGCCTGCTTGCGCCCATCGCGGGCGGCGCTACGCCGCAGGACAAGCTCGGCCTCTTCTGGCAGACCCGCGTCAGCCAGAACCTTGCGCGCGGGATGACCCTCGGGCAGCTCGAACACGGCCTCGACCTCGGCGCGGTCGGCACCTTCGCGCACCACATCACCGCGCCCGCGCCAGCCAAGGACAAAGCCCAGGGAATCAAGCAGGATCGACTTGCCCGCGCCGGTTTCACCGGTCAGCACGTTGAGGCCGGGCTGGAACTCCAGCTCCAGCCTTTCAATCAGCAACATGTCACGGATGGATAGCCCGCGCAGCATTCACCCTGCCCCCGCTTCACCCTGCCCGCACGGATCGGATCAGAGCCACTCGCCCTTGACAACCTGGCGCCAGACCTCGGCCAGCCACCCCTTGCCCTTGAGCAGGCCCTTGGGTTCAAGCCCCCTGCCCTTGAGCAGATCATAGGCATCCTTGTACCAGCTCGTGCCCTTGAAATTGTATCCCAGGATCGCGGCGGCGGTCTGCGCCTCTTTTTCAAGGCCAAGCGAAAGATAGGCCTCGACCAGGCGATACAGGGCTTCGGGCGTCTGCGTGGTTGTCTGATAGTCCTCGACCACCACACGGAAGCGGTTGATCGCGGCCAGATAATGCCCGCGTTTCAGATAGTAACGCCCGACTTCCATTTCCTTGGCCGCCAGATGATCGATGGCCAGGTCGAATTTCAGCTTGGCCGAGCGCGCATAATCGCTGTCGGGATAGCGTTCGATCACCACCCGCAGCGCCTGAAGCGCCCGGTAGGTGTTGCCTTGGTCACGCCCGACCTTGTCGATCTGGTCGTAATAGGTCAACGCGATCAGATATTGCGCATAGGCCGCATCCTGATCTGCCGGATAGAAATCAAGGTAACGCTGTGCGGCGGCGCGGGCCTTTTCGTATTTCTTGGCCTTGTGAAAAGCGTAAGCGGACATCACGATCGACCGCTTGGCCCATTCCGAATAGGGATACAGCCGTTCCACTTCGCCAAACAGCTTGGCGGCTTCCTCGGCGCCCTTTGTGGTGGTCAGCTTGGCCTCGGCCATCTTGAAGATCTGTTCGGGGGGGCGCGCCTCAAGCGGGATTTCCTTTGGCTTCTGGGTGCAGCCCACAAGCACAACGGTGCAGAGCAACAAAATCCAAGAACTTGCCCGTATCCTGCCAGAGGTCATTTCCGTCTCTTTCCAAAATTGCCACAAGCGGCAGATTCCGCACGGCGCATTGTGGTGTCACCTAGCATAGAATGCCAAGAGGGAAAACGCTTTTGCCACGAAAATGGAAGGTCGGAATCTTTGCGTGGTGATGCGCTCAGGCAACTCTGGTCAGGTCGGACAGGTCAACCCCGACGCCGGGAAGGCGCAACGCGGTTTCTTCGTCGCAGGTGACCATCTCATAGGCCAGGGGGGTGGCGAAAAGCTTGCGCAGCAGCTTGTTGGTTGCTGCGTGGCCTGCCTTGTGGCCGATGAACCGCCCCATCAGCGGCGCGCCTGCAAGGGCCAGGTCGCCCAGCGCATCCAGCATCTTGTGGCGCACATATTCGTCCTGGTGGCGCAGCCCGTCGGGGTTGAGCACCTTTTCACCGTCAACCACGATGGCATTGCCCAGATTGCCGCCAAGACCCAGCCCCTGCGAAAGCATCCAGTCCACATCCGCCTTGCGGCAGAAGGTGCGGCTGTCGCACAGCTCGCGGACAAAGGCGCCATTGGCCATGTCAAGGCGCTTGCTTTGCCGG
>JAUZRU010000045.1 GCA_030950185.1 Paracoccaceae bacterium
ACCATCAAAACTCCCGCCCCCACATGCTCAGCATCAACTTTTTCGCTTGGTCGATCATGCCATTCCCCGCCCACCATGACGGAATCACCCCCGCAGAAACATTCTTGTGAACCATTTTGAACAAGCGGGGGGGGCTGTCAACGCGTTTTTCTCCTTCCGCGCGAGCGGCTGGTGGCCACGTCGATGAGGCGTTTCGGGCTCGAAAAACCCACCCGCCGCGCGCCTGAATTCCCCCTGGCGAACGTCCGACCCAGGTCGATTGTCGGCAAACGCGACCGCCATCGAAGTGTTTAGGTTGCGTTACAAAATAATGATGTGATTTCAGTGCATTACGAAAAATTCACCAAATCACCGCAGTCATGAGGTTCAGAGAAAAACGGCCCGGAGAGACCGATTTCGGACGTTTTGCGCGGGCGAAGGTGAATAGCCCACCGGCTTAACCCTTGAAAACAGCGGGAAAATTTGGGGGCTGCGGGGGCAGAGAAACATTCCTCTCAGGACGGTGGCGGAGACGAAGGGATTCGAACCCTCGAAACGGTCTCCCGTTTACTCCCTTAGCAGGGGAGCGCCTTCGACCACTCGGCCACGTCTCCGCCGGCGTCTCTATCAGGCAGATGCAGGTGATGCAAGACGCGACATGCCCGTATTGTATCAATGTCGGTTCAGTCCGGTTCCTGCAAAGACAAAGGCCCGGCGCGTCGTGCGACATGCATGATGTAAAAGGTCGTGATCACCGCCATCACCGCCGTTGCCACCATCACATACAGCAGCGGGAAGGGGCCGGTTTCGGGTGTCAGCAATGCCCCCGTCACCGCGGCCAGGCTGGCGCCGCCGCCCAGCATGATCGCCCCGCCAAGGCCCGCGGCACTGCCGGCCAGTTGCGGGCGCACCGACAGCATGCCGGCATTGGAATTGGGCAGCACCATGCCGTTGCCGACGCCGACCAGCAGCATGAAGCCGAAAAACGACATGGGGTGCGTTGCCCCCAGCGAGATCAGAAGCAGTGACGCCGACACCCCGGCAAGCGTGATCAGCCCGCCATACAGGATCATGTGGTTGATGCCGATGCGCACCGAATAGCGGCCGGAAAGGAAATTTCCGGCCATGTAGCCGATCGAGACAATTCCGAAATACAGCCCCAGGGAAGATGCGTTCAGCCCGAAGAAATGTGTTGCCACAAAGGGGGCGCCGCCGAGAAAGGCAAAGAACGCGCCGCTGGCAAAGGCCGCGGTCAGGCAATAGCCCCAGAAGCGTCGCGATGTGAACAGCTCGGGGTAGTCGCGCATCTGTGCCATGAAGCTGGTCGATTTGTGTCTGTGCGTTTCCCCCAGATCCAGCCAGATGATCGCCGCAACGATCACGCCGACAACCAGCAGGATCGAGAAATTCGCCTGCCAGCCAAAGAGGTCGTCAAGATAGCCACCGATGGCGGGGGCAATCATGGGCACCAGTGACATGCCCATCGTGACATATCCGATCATGCTGGCCGCCTGGTCGGCAGGCACGATATCGCGCACGATGGCACGCGACAGCACCAGCCCGGTGGCGATGGCTGTCTGCAACATGCGGAACAACAGGAATATTTCCACTGTCGGCGCCAGAAGGCATCCTATGGTTGCCAGCAGAAAAATGATGATTGCCACCTTGATGACAGGCCGCCGGCCAAAGCGGTCGGATATCGGGCCGATGACCAGTTGCAACAGCCCGGTGAGCCCCAGATAGGCCGACACCGACAGCTGCATCAGCGCGTAGTCGGTCTGGAAATATTCGGTCATGTTTGGCAGCGACGGCAGAAACACGTTCATCGACAACGCGGAAAGCCCCGCCAGCAACACCAGTGTCAGGATATGCGGCGGGGTTGTTCGGTCGAGGAATCTGGCGCGGGGCAATTGCGACATGACTCTGGCTTATGGCCGAAAAGGGGGGCTTGTCCATTGCAGATGCAACATCCTGACGTAACGAAGCAGGGCTGCAACGGCGTGGTGGCGCGACACAAGGCCCCTTGCCGGGGCGCCGCCATCGTCCGATACTCGGCCCATGGACGATCTCGATATTCGCAAGAAGAGCGCCAGAAAACAGGCATTTTCGGCCCGCAAGGCCGCCTTTGGTACGGGCCTTGATACAGCCGCCAATCGTCGGCTGTCCAACTACCTTGCCACGCTGGAAGATTTCGACATCATCGCCGGCTACATGCCGATCCGCACCGAAATCTCGCCGATGCAGGTCATGAACGAGCTGCATGCAAGCGGCAAGACGGTGGTGGTGCCCGTTATCGCGGGGAAAGGAAAGCCGCTGTTGTTCAGCCGCTGGACACCCGGTTGCGCGATGGTCGAGGGGCCTTTCGGGGCAATGATCCCCGAAGCGGCCGATTATCTGCGCCCGCAGGTTCTGATCACCCCGCTGGTCGCCTTTGACAGGCGCGGTTATCGGCTTGGCTATGGCGGGGGGTTTTATGACCGCAGCATCGAAATGCTGACGCTTGCCGAAGAGCCCCATGCGGTCGGTTTTGCCTATAGCGCGCAGGAACAGCCCCAGGTGCCGGTTGGGGAAAACGACCGTCGCCTGAATGCGCTGGTGACCGAGCGCGAAGTGCTGGTATTCGATTAAGGCCTCTTGCCCTTCTTGGGTGCCGCGCTTATGCCGAAGGCATGAGACTGTTATTTCTTGGCGATGTGATGGGCCGCGCCGGGCGCCGCGCCATCACCGAAAACCTGCCTCGTCTGCGCGAGGAATGGGCGCTTGATTTCATCGTGGTCAATGCCGAAAACGCCACCGGTGGCATGGGGCTGAACCGCGCGCATGGGCAGCTGCTGCTGGAGGCGGGGGCCGACTGCCTGACGCTGGGCGATCATGCCTTTGACCAGAAAGACATGCTGACCGCCATCGAACAGGAAGGGCGCATCCTGCGACCCCTGAATTTTGCCCGCACCGCGCCGGGCAAGGGGGCCCGGCTGTTCATCGCACGGAACGGGCGCAAGGTGCTGGTGGTGCAGGCGCTGGGGCAGGTGTTCATGCGCAGGCCGTTTGCCGACCCGTTCTCGGCCGTCGAGCAGGTGTTGAACGCGCATCCTCTGGGCAAGCTGGCCAGTGCCGTCATCGTCGATTTTCATGCCGAGGCCACCAGCGAAAAGATGGCCATGGCCCACTGGTGCGATGGGCGCGCCTCGCTGGTGGTGGGCACCCATACACATGTGCCGACGGCAGATACGCGTATTCTGCCGGGCGGCACGGCTGCGCAGTCTGATGCCGGGATGTGCGGCGACTACAACTCGGTCATCGGCATGGAAAAGGCCGAGCCCATGCGCCGCTTTATCACCGGCATGCAGAAAGAACGCTTTACCCCCGCCAACGGGCAGGCAACGCTGAGCGGGATATTCGTGGAAACCGACGATGCAACCGGCAAGGCGCTGCGGGCGGTTTCGGTGCGGCTTGGCGGCGGCTTGCAGGAAAGCACGCCCTGAACCTGCCAGACTGCCGCCCTGATCCGGCTTGTGCTGGCGGGCGGTAGCGGCGACAATATACGCGTGGACAGGACAAGGGGCCTGAATGCTTGAGTTTCTCACCATTCCAGCCGATTTTCGCGCCCTTGCGGCGCTGACCATCCTGGCGGGCATGTTCGTGATGTTCCTGCGCGACAGCTATCCGGCCGAGGTCGTCGCCCTTGGTGCGGCCGCGCTGATGCTGGTGACGGGGTTGTTGCCGTATCCTGCCGCGCTTGCAGTTTTCTCGAACCCCGCGCCATGGACCATCGCCGCGATGTTCATCGTCATGGGCGGGCTTGTGCGCACTGGCGCGCTGGCAGCCTTTATTGCGCTGGCGGAAAAACACGCCGCGCGTCGGCCGGTGCCGGTGCTGGCGGCGCTCAGCC
>JAUZRU010000046.1 GCA_030950185.1 Paracoccaceae bacterium
GTCATGCGCCCTTCCATCGACAGGCTGCGAATGGCCTCGCCGGCATATTCGATGACGTGGCCTGTGCCGCCCGCGGTGCCGATCTTGCCGATGATCGCCAGCGTGATGTCCTTGGCGGTCACACCCGGTTGCAGCTGGCCGGTGATTTCCACCAGCATGTTTTTCGATTTCTTCTGGATCAGGGTTTGCGTTGCCAGAACATGTTCCACCTCGGAGGTGCCGATCCCGTGGGCCAGCGCACCGAATGCGCCATGGGTGGCGGTGTGGCTGTCGCCGCACACGACGGTCATGCCCGGCAGCGTCCAGCCCTGTTCGGGGCCGACGATATGCACGATGCCCTGGCGGATGTCATCGACCGGGTAATAGACAACCCCGAAGTCGCGGGCGTTCTTGTCAAGCGCGTCAACCTGAATGCGGGATTCCTCGTTCTCGATCCCCTTTTCACGGTCAAGCGTGGTGGGCACGTTATGGTCAGGCACGGCGATGGTCTTTTCCGGGGCGCGGACCTTGCGGCCGGCCATGCGCAGGCCTTCGAATGCCTGGGGGCTGGTGACCTCGTGCACGAGGTGGCGGTCGATATACAGCAGACAGGTGCCGTCATCATCCTGCTGGACGACATGGGCATCCCATATCTTGTCATAAAGGGTCTTGGGGGCGGTCATTTCATTCTCCCGCGGGTATGTTGGTTTGTCTGTCGGTCAGGCGATCGGATGCGGCGCGTCAAAGCGCGGCCAGAATCGCCAGCGCCTCGCCGTGAAAGCGCCAGGGCAGGCGCGCGCGGTCATCCATGTCGAATATGCGTTTCATGGGCTGTGGTGTAGCCGCCTTTGAACGGCGGGTCAAATGGGCTTGCCGCTCTGCCAAAGGGTATCCGTCGGGCGCACAAAGCCCGTCTCGATCCCGCGCCAATTGGTGATCGGACCGTGCATGTATTTGCGCGCGGCCGGATGATCAGGCTCAAGCGCGCCCAGCCGGGCGAGCAGGGCTGTGATCACGGCCTCGGCGGCGCGGCTGGCGCCGTCTTCGATCTTGACGGCAATGCCCAGCCGCGGCCCCGGCAGGATGGCGACAAACACCCCCTCGGCGCCCGTCTTGATCGAGGCGACCCCACCCATCGCGCGCATCAGTTCGGTGCAGGCGCGGCCTTCGCCGGCGACCAGTTCGGGGTGGCGCGCCATGGCCGCGACCAGGCGTGCAGCGGCCATGTTGCGGGCGTGACTGCCGGTTTCTCCTGCCGCCATGCGGGCCATTGCGGTTGCCATGCCTTGCAGGGTGGTCGCGAAATTGGGGGCCGAGCACCCGTCGATGCCAAAGCCGGGGCTGGTCGTGCCGGTCATGCCCTCGAAGGCCTCGCGCACCGCCAGCTGCACCGGATGGTCGGGATCGACATATTCCGGCCCCGCCTTCAGGTGCCGCGCGAGCGTCAGAAAACCGGCATGTTTGCCCGAACAGTTGTTATGCACCTGACAGGGCTGTTTTCCCGCGCGGACCAGGGCATCGCGTGCCTCGCGGTCCTTGGGTTCGTGCGCGCCACAGCGGAAATCATCATCCCCCAGCCCCAATGTTTCAAGCCAGGCATTGACGCGTTCGGTATGAATTGCAGCGCCGTTATGCGATGCACAGGACAGCGCAAGCTGTTCGGGCCGCAGCCCGGCCTCTGCCGCGGCTCCGCTTTCGACCAGGGGCAGCGCCTGCAACATCTTGGCCGCCGAGCGGGGCAGGAAAACCAGTTCGGGGTCGCCCCAGGTCGATATGATCTCGCCTTCGGCGTTGCAGATCACAGCGTGGCCTCGATGTTGTGATTCCAGGATCGGGCCGCGCCAGATCTCGACCAGGGCTTGTGCGCTTTTCATGAAACATCCTTTCCATGTTATCCGCGCCCGTTTTCCCCAAATTGTGTGGCAAAGACCAGCGCCAATTTACGGGTCATCTGGCGTCGCAACATCGGCGGATTTCCGCAAGGGGGGTGGAAAATCGGCAAAACTCCGTTAGACTGATGCTACAGGTCAGAATAATGGTTCCCGGAACGGTCGTGTTTGCGCAGATGAACCAAGCACCGGGACAAAATGAGGCAGAAAACAGCTGGAGGCTGTGAGTGGCATGACAAGAATCGTGGCAATTATTTCAGGGATCGTGGCGGTTGTTGTCGCTACAAGTATTGGTGCATCGGCACAGACCGCGGCAAACCGGGTTGGTGAGAATACAGACTGGAGCGTATTCGTGGCGGAAAATCCGACCGAATGCTGGATCGTTTCCGCCCCCAAGAAGACCGTGAACACGCGAAATGGCAAGGTTGTGGCGGTGAACCGCGGCGACACGCTGCTGTTCGTGACATTCCGCCCTGGAGACAAGGTTCGCGGTGAGGTTTCGTTTACCGGCGGCTATCCGTTCAAGCAGGGCACCTTTGTAACGATCAGAATAGACAAGTCCAGCTACAAGATGTTTGTCGATGGCGAATGGGCCTGGCCTGCCACCAGGGATGACGATGCAAAGGTCACCACCTCGATGAAGCGCGGGCGCACGGCTGTCGTGACGGGGGTTTCCTCGCGCGGGACCAAGACCGAGGACACGTTTTCATTACTGGGCTTCACGGCTGCGTTGCAAGAGGCCGAAAAGCGCTGTGGCGGCTGATCATTGGGTAACGGGTTTCGTTTGTTTGGCAACTGCACGGGCATGCGCCGGGCGGGCGAAAGCGCGGTCGAAATATGCGTCGATGGTCGGTTGGCCCGTTTCAAACCCTGACAGGCGCGCCCATGTTCCGCAATGTGCGGTGATGATGTCGGCGACGGTAAATCTGTCGCCCATCAGCCATTCATTGTCGCCCAGCCGCTGCGCCAGGGTTTTCATTGATCTCTGAAATTCCCACCGCAGGGATTTCTTGATTTCCGGGATGCGCATTTCCTCTGGCAGCACAAAGCTGTGGCGCGCGGCAGTCCACAGAATGCCATCCATTTCATCGCAGGAAAATTGGGTAAAACCGTCCTGTCGCGCGCGTTCCAGCGTACCGGCCGGGTAGGTCAGCTTGCCATGCTTGTCAGCCAGATACTGGATGATGGCGACAGAATCGGTCAGCACGTCGTTGCCCACCTTGAAACAGGGTATCTTGCCTGACGGGTTGATTGCCTTGACCTCGTCGCTGCGGGGGGCGGCCGGATTATAGGCGTAATCGAGGCCCATCTCCTCGAGCGCCCAGAGAACCCGAAATGCCCTGCTTTTCTTGTTGCCGATCAGTTCGTACATGGATGATCCCTTCAGTTCTGGCGTGTCAGCATGGCAATGCGGATAAAGGTGCGTTCGACAAGTGCCCGCGGTGGCACGGGTCTGGCGCTGCGCAGGTCAAGGTCGGTGTCAGTCAGGATGGCGATGATGCGCTCGGCCCGTGCCGCACCCAGGGCGCGGGCCTGTCGGGCCATGCGGTCGCGCCGCGGGCCGAATACGGGGGGGCGGGCCGATGACAGGCCGGCCTCGATGCCACGGGGGTTGCTTGCCGCTGCGTGCAGCAGGCGAAAATGGCGCATTGCGCCGATGCAGATGGATGTCGGGTTCATGCCCTGTGCCTGAAGGCGCTGCATGATCGGCCCGACCTCGGCGGTTTTCCCCTCGGCGATCAGATTGAGCGCATCGTCAAGCATGGCCTCGGATGTTGCGGGCGCGCAGGCGGCGATGTCGTGGCAACTGACCGGGGTGTCATCGCCAAGCTTGTAAAGCGCCAGTTTTTCCAGCGTCTGACGAAAATCGCCGGGATCAAGTGTCTGTGCCAAGGCCGTCATGTCGGCCATCGCTTCCTCGCCAATATTTGCGATGCCTGCCCTGCCCAGTTCCTGCTGGATTTCGGCGCGCGAGGGCGGATCGGCGTAAATTGCCGCGGCAAGGGTGTCGGGCCTTCCTTCGAACAGTTTTCTCAGCGCCGAACGCGCCGCAAGCTGGCCGGCAGTCACGACCAGCATGGCATCACCACTGCGCCAGGTATCAAGTGCGGCTGCGATGGTCTTGGCGTTGCCGTCTGTTGCTTCTTCCAGAAAAACGACACGCTGTCCGGGAAAAAAACCCTGCGCCTTGAGTGCATCTTCAAGGCTGGCCGGATCCTTGCGCAATTCGGCCCCGCTTGTTCGGGTCAGGCGCATTTCCTCTTCGCCCTTGTCCCCGATCAACGCGTTGATGACCTGCTGCCGCTTGAGGGCAACGCGCATGGAATCGGGGCCGTAGATCAACAGCGCAGCGTGCCGGGTATCGGGTTTGTCGAAAAAGGCAGCCGCGTCGCGTGGGCCAAGTTTCATTTTGCCCAGGATCCCGCGGTCGAGATCAGCCGCAGCGCCACAGCATTGGCAAGCAGGGTTGCCAGATTCCGACGCGCGGCCTTTTCCGAGGCCCTGGTTGCCAGCGTTTCCGATGTTGCCGAATAGCCGGTCGTTTCGCGAACCATGTCTGTGAACACCTGTTTCCCGGTTGTGCGGTCGATGACCTTGAGCTTGACCTTGCCGCTGAGGGTGTGACGCTCCAGGCCTTTCGTGTCCAGCGCCAGTGTCTTGTCGTTGATCGAAAGATCCAGCGTCACGTCATAGCGTGCCTGCGCACCCGCCTTGCCGAATCGTCCTTCAAGGGCCTGCAACAGGGCAAACCCTTCGGCGCTTTCGATCAGGTTGAAATGCAACTGGCCCGTCAGGTCGCGCGCGGCGGCCCCCTCTTTCAGCAGGGGGGTAAAGCCACAGCCGGCCAGCGGCAGGGCAAGCAGCAGTTTCAACAGGGTTCTTCGATCAGACAACGACATTCACGATCCGGCCCGGCACAACGATCAGTTTCCGCGGCTCTTTGCCGCCAAGGAACCTGATTACAGCATCATCGGCCAGAACAAGTTTTTCAACCTCTTCTTTCGGCATGTCTTTGGAAACCGTGATTTCTGCGCGCCGCTTGCCATTGACCTGAATGGGCAGGGTCACCGTGTCATCGACCAGCAGCGCAGGGTCGGCTTTCGGCCAGGGGGCGGCGGCCACAAGGCCCTTGCCGCCCAGCAGGTGCCAGACTTCTTCGGCCAGATGCGGTGTCATGGGTTGCATCAGCTGTGCCATGACCAGCATCGCACGGCGCTTGGCTGCCGGGGCCGCCTTTGATTTGGCGATGGTGTTGGTGAATTCATAGAGCTTGGCCACCGACTTGTTGAAGGCAAAGCCCTCGATCCCCTTGGTCACCTCGTCGATGGCGCGCGCCGTGGCCTTTTCAAGGTCAAGATCCGAAGCGCCGTCGTCTGGACCCTCGGCAATCTCGCTGGCCATGCGCCAGACGCGTTGCAGATGTTTCCACGCGGCCTCGGCGCCTGCGGCAGTCCACTCGACATCGCGTTCGGGCGGGCTGTCGGACATGACGAACCAGCGCGCGGTGTCGGCGCCATACTGGTCGATGATGTCGGCGGGATCGACCACGTTCTTTTTCGATTTCGACATCTTGATGATGGGGCCGACCTCGACCGGCTCGCCGGTGGCGCGCAATATCGCGCCCTCGTCGGTCAGTTCGACCTCGTCCGGCGTATGCCATACCGGGCGGCCATCGGGGCCGCGGGTGGCATAGGTTTCATGTGTTACCATGCCCTGGGTGAACAGCGCATTGAACGGCTCGATCGCCTTTTTCGGCAGGTGGCCGGTCAGATGCATGGCGCGGGCGAAAAAGCGTGAATACAGCAGGTGCAGGATCGCATGTTCGATGCCGCCGATATACTGATCGACATTCATCCAGTATTCGGCATCTTCCATCACCGTCGGTGTTTTCGCATGCGGTGCCGTAAAGCGGGCGTAATACCAGCTTGAATCGACAAAGGTATCCATCGTGTCGGTTTCGCGCTGTGCGGGCCTGCCGCATTTCGGGCAGGGCGTGTCACGCCATGTGGGGTGGCGGTCCAGCGGGTTGCCCGGCTTGTCAAAGCTGACATCCCTGGGCAACTCTACGGGCAGGTTTTCCTTTTTCTCGGGAACCACACCGCAATCGGGGCAATGCACCACCGGGATCGGACAGCCCCAATAGCGCTGTCGGCTGACGCCCCAGTCGCGCAGGCGGTATTTGGTGACGCCCTTGCCCCAGCCCTGTTGCTCGGCCAGCCTGATGGTGGCCTCGATGGCCTCGTCGCCGGTCGCAATGTCCAGCCCCGTAAAGTGGTCGATCCATTTTACCTTTTGCTCCTTGGGGGGCACAAAGGCGGTGTCGGTCACGGGCTGCGGGTCGTCCAGCGCCATGAAGGTATCGATCACCGGCAGCCCGTATTTGCGGGCGAAATCCAGGTCGCGCTGGTCATGGGCGGGGCAGGCAAAGATCGCGCCGGTGCCGTAATCCATCAGGATGAAATTGGCGATCCAGACGGGCAGTTCGCGCGCGGGGTTCAACGGGTGACGCACCTTGAGCCCCGTGTCAAAACCCTTCTTTTCGGCGGTTTCAAGATCGGCCTCGGATGTGCCCATGCGGCGACATTCGGCGTTGAAGGCGGCAATGTCGGGATTGCCGGCCTCGAGCGCACGCGCCAGCGGGTGGTCGGGCGAGATACCGACAAAGCTGGCCCCGTTGAGCGTGTCGGGGCGGGTGGTGTAGACCTCGATTTCGTCATGCCCGGCAACCGGCGTCACCAGATCAAAGGCAAACTGCAACCCGCGCGACCGGCCGATCCAGTTCTTCTGCATCAGGCGCACCTTTTCGGGCCAGTCCTTCAGCCCGTCCAGCGCCTCAAGCAGTTCCTCGGCAAAATCCGAGATGCGAAAGAACCACTGCGTCAGCGCGCGCCGCTCGACAGGGGCGCCGGAACGCCAGCCCTTGCCGTCGATCACCTGTTCGTTGGCCAGCACCGTCATGTCCACCGGATCCCAGTTGACGACGGCCTCTTTGCGGTAAACCAGGCCACGCTCCATCATGTCGATGAACATGGCCTGCTGCTGGCCGTAATATTCGGGGTCGCAGGTGGCGATTTCGCGGCTCCAGTCGATGCTCAGCCCCATGGGTTTCAGCTGGGCACGCATGTCGGCAATGTTCTGATAGGTCCAGTCGCCCGGATGGACGCCCTTGTCCATGGCGGCGTTTTCTGCGGGCATTCCAAAGGCGTCCCAGCCCATCGGGTGCAGCACGTTGAACCCTGTTGCAGATTTGTAACGGGCCACCACGTCGCCCATGGTGTAGTTGCGCACATGCCCCATGTGAATCCGCCCCGACGGGTAGGGGAACATTTCCAGCACATAGTATTTCGGGCGCCCCTCGTCGCGGGTTGCGCGAAAGATTCCGGCCTGTTCCCAGGCCTGCTGCCATTTCGGTTCGGCCACTCGTGCGTTATAGCGGGACATGTCAAATCACCTTGTCGGAACTGCATTGGCCAGCCCACGGCCGGCCCGGTCGCGTTTCTAATTCGCAAATGCGCAAGGGTCCAGTGCAAGCGTGCTACAGCTTGCTGTCGGCAATACGCAGCTGGCGGGCACGGGTCAGGATGGCGTCTTCGATGGCGCGGACGGTATCGCGCGAGGCGGGGCCGGAACGTGTCATGATCGACACCCGCAGCGAGCGCGCGTCAAGGGCGGGGTCCTGTATGTATACAGTGGCGCGATACGATCGCGCGCTGCCCTTGGGACGGCCCCAACCCATTATGATTACACCGGAAAACGGATCGGCAGCCTCGACCGGCAGGAAGGAAAGCGTTTCAAGCGAGGCCTTCCACAGATACTTGTTGACCTCGATCGTGACCTCGGGGCTCTTGGCGTTGGAAAACAGATCCCAGATGGTGCTGCCCTTCTTGGCGTCGGGGCCGCTGTCGGCGGGAACGCCGGAATTTGCCGACTTTCCAGGTTTCAACAAGCCGCTGTTGCCGCAGCCTGCAAGCAACAGGGCACCGGACAGGGCGATGGCGATTCCCAATTTTCCTGACACGATTGATTCCTCCGTCACCACAGGGCAGGCCGTGGAATCGTTACTATCCGAGAGGGCAATAGCCGACAAGGTTTTTCCGCCCTCCCGGTAATGGCCCGGGCGTTCATGGGGCAGGGCGGCAACTGTGGCATAGCTGCATCATCGTGCGGGCGTTCAAACAATCGACGGGCCCGTTTGCTTGACCCCGGCGCGATGGAATGGGATCAATCCCCCACTCAATTTGGATTCCCTGAATTGAGGTGCACCTTTCAACATTAACGAGGGAAAACAATGAAAAAGATCCTTCTCACAACTTCGGCGCTGACGCTGCTTGCCGGCGCTGCTGCTGCTGATATTTCGTTCTCGGGCACTGGCCGTATCGGCGTGACGAACGTTACTGGTCCCGCTACTGTGACTCACCGGTTCCGCGTCAACGTGAACGCGTCGGGTGAAACCGATGGCGGCCTGAAGGTCGGCGGTTATGTGCGTATCAACATGAACGGTGGCGCGCTTGGCGCTATTGGCGCCCCGCGTCTGTGGATCGGCAACGGCATGGCCACCCTGACCGTTGGTAACGCTG
>JAUZRU010000047.1 GCA_030950185.1 Paracoccaceae bacterium
GTATTTGCGCAAAGAAGAAGTCAGGTGGCGATGGTGAATGGTGCGACCCTGCACCCGGTCTTTTCGACCAGCATGGCGGGTGCGATCGCGAACATGTGGTGGGGGGTGCCGGCGGCGGCCCAGATCTGCGGAAATTCCAGAAGGCGCGGGTCGAGAAAGCTGGAGATCGGGTTCAGATGGCCAAAGGGCGACACACCGCCGATGGCAAAGCCGGTCTGCTGCCGGATGCAGGCGGCGTCGGCCTTGCCCAGGGGCTCGGCCACAAGCTGGCTGGCGGCGTCGATGTCCACCCGCCGTCCGCCGGGGGTCAGGAACAGCGAGACCTTGCCGCTGGTCTGGCCCAGAAAGATCACCGATTTGACGATCTGGTCGATTTCAGCGCCAATGGCCTCGGCCGCCTGTGCGGCGGTGTTGGTGGGCACGGTGATGTGGCGGATCTCGACATCCAGCCCCAGCGCCTCAAGGGCGGCGCGGACACGTTTCAGGCTTTTGCTCATGGGGCATTTATGATCGAGGGCGCGCGCGCGTGCAAGCCCGGTTGACGGCGCCTGTCGCGCGCATCATCCTGCCGCCATGTCGCTTGCCCAGAAAACCCGTCGCGCCCCGATTCCGCATGAGCCGGACAAGGGGGACGAGGTTGTTGCCGTCTATGGTGATTTGCCTGACAATCTGGCCGCGTTGATCCGGGGCGTTGCCGGGTGCAGCCCCTATCTGCGTGGGCTGCTGCTGCGCGAGCGCGACTGGCTGGCCGGCATGTGGGAAACAGATCCCGACATGGTGCTGGCCGGGTTGATGGGGCGGCATGACGGTCTGTCACCCGAACAGCTGGGCGGGGCCCTGCGCCGCGCCAAGCGCCGGCTGGCCCTGTATGTCGCGCTGGCCGATTGCGGCGGTGTGTGGGAGCTGGAGCGTGTGACCCATGCGCTGACCGCCTTTGCCGACCACGCGGTTCAGGACGCGCTGCGGGCGTTGCTGGACGCCGAAATAAAACGGGGCCGTCTGCCGGGATGCGCGCCGGGCGATGATTGTGGGCTGGTGGTGCTGGCCATGGGCAAGATGGGTGCCCATGAGTTGAACTATTCATCCGATATCGACCTGATCGTGCTGTTCGATGAAACCCGCCACGCCCCCGAGGATTTCGAGACAATCCGCGCGGGCCTTGTGCGTGTCACGCGACGCCTTGCGCGCCTGTTGTCCGACGTCACCGACGAGGGCTATGTTTTTCGCACCGATCTGCGCTTGCGGCCTGACCCGTCGGTGACGCCGGTCTGCCTGTCGATGGCCGCGGCCGAGCGCTATTACGAAAGCATGGGGCGCACATGGGAACGGGCCGCATTCATCAAGGCGCGGCCCTGTGCCGGCGATGTTCGGGCCGGACAGGCTTTTCTTGAAACCCTGCGGCCCTTTATCTGGCGTCGGCATCTGGATTTTGCCGCGATCGAGGATGCCCATGACATGCGGCTGCGTATCCGCGAACACAAGGGGCTGGGCGGGGTGGTCTGTCTGGCCGGGCACAACCTGAAACTGGGCCGTGGCGGCATCCGCGAGATCGAGTTCTTTGCCCAGACCCATCAGATCATCGCCGGCGGGCGCGACCCCGATCTGCGCCTTCGCGGCACGGTTCCCGCGCTGCGGATGCTGGCGCGCAAGGGGTGGATCCCGCCCGAGACGGCCGAAACCCTGATCAAGGCCTATCGCAGCCATCGCGAGGTCGAGCATCGCCTCCAGATGCTGAATGACGCGCAGACCCACAGCCTGCCCACGGCGCCCGATCAGATGGCACGCCTTGCATCCTTTTGCGGCGAGAGCGAGGTCTCAAAATTCGAAAGCGCCCTCATTGCCCGCCTTGACCGGGTGCATGCCCTGATCGAGGAATTTTTCGCGCGTGAAGGTGTGCATGAACCCAAGGTTGACGGCATGTCGCCCGAGCTGCGCGAGCGTGTCGATTCCTGGCACCGTCTGGCGGCGCTGCGGACCTCGCGGGCGCGGGCCATTTTTCGCCGCATCCTGCCGCAGATCATTTCGCGTATCGACCGCACTGCAAATCCGAACGAGACACTTGACCGTTTTGGCGAATTTCTGGCTGGCCTGCCGGCAGGGGTGCAGTTGTTTTCCTTGTTCGAGGCCAACCCGCAGCTGCTGGACCTGCTGGTGGAAATCTGCGGCACGGCGCCTGCGCTTTCCCGTTATCTGTCGCGCAATGCCCAGGTGTTCGAGGGGGTGATCTCGGGCGCGTTTTTCGAACCCCTCCCCGATGTCGAGGCGCTGGCACAGGGGGCGGCGGGCGTGATGGCGGGTGCCACGGATTACGAGGATCAGCTCAACGCCCTGCGTCGCTGGATGAAGGAACAGCATTTCAGGATCGGGGTGCATCAGCTGCGCCGCCTGATCGATGGCGAAACAGCCGCCGGGCATTATTCCGACCTGGCCGAGGCCTGCCTGCGCGCGCTGATCGACCCGGTGACGCGGGAATTCGCGCGCCGGCACGGCCCCATGCCGGGGCGCGGGGCGATGGTGCTGGGCATGGGCTCGCTGGGGGCGCGCAGTCTGGGACCGCGTTCCGATCTGGATCTGATCGTGATCTATGACGGGCTTGATGCCGAGATGTCCGAGGGCCCGCGCCCCTTGCCAGTCACGACATGGTATGCGCGCTTTACCCAGGCGCTGGTCACCGCGCTGACCTCGCCCATGACCGAGGGGCGGCTGTATGAGGTTGACATGCGCCTGCGTCCCTCGGGCCGCAAGGGGCCGGTTGCAACGCCTCTCAGAGGGTTCGTTGAATATCAGCGCAACAAGGCCTGGACGTGGGAGCATCTGGCACTGACCCGCGCGCGCCCCGTTGCGGGCTGCCCCGAGCTGTGTGACGAGGTCGAGGCCTTTCGCGCCGCGCTGATCGCCGCCCCGCGCGACGAGGCGGCCATTCGCCGTGATGTTGCAGAAATGCGCGCCCGTATTGCCGCTGCCGCCACGCGCGATCACGAAAACGACCCATGGGAATGCAAGCAGGGACGGGGAAGGATGCTGGATATCGAACTGCTGGGCCAGTGCATGGCGCTGCTGGCGGGCCAGGTCGTGCGGGCAACTGACAGGCAACTGGAATGCGGCCTGACGCTGGGCTGGCTTTCCGGCAAAGAGCTGGCCCACCTGCAGCGCGCCTATCGTCGCCTGCGGCGCGCGCGCCAGGTTGCGCGGTTGCTGGTGTCGGGCCGGTTCGATGCACAGGCCCTTGGCCCCGATGGGCGCGACCTGCTGCTGAGGGAAACCGAGACCGACAGCATCGACGCCCTGCGCGAGGTTCTCGCACAGGAACGCGCCCGGAGCCGCGCGTTGATCGATCGGATTATCGGGGGCCCATGACTGGACATTCGGCCCATGCGTAACAATATGGGGCCAACAGGGAAGAAAGCAGCAGAGCGCATTCATGAACGACTTGGCCAGCCAGATGGATCCGCGCGGACTGATCCGCGAATCCTATCGGATGCAGGGGATCAGCGCGGCCGAATGCCGTTCGATCTTTCTTGATTGGGTATTGGGGTTTGAACAGGATTTCGACCTGCCCGCGGCAATGACCGCTTTGCTGGGCGAATACGGCGCCGAACATCCCGACCACCCGATGACGCAGCTGTTGCGCGAAGGGGTTTCCTCGCCCAGCCCCGGCAAACGCGGTCGCCAGCGCGGGGCGCGTCGGCGCATGTCCTGAAAAAAGGGGATGCGACATGCCGGCCAACCCTGCCGGTTTGCCTTGACCCGCCGCCCTTGATCGGGGCAAACCCGCGGTCATGGTTGCAATGGAAAAACTCAGGCAGATTACCGAGCGGTTCGAGTTTCTCGAAGCAAAGATGGCGCAAGGCGATTCCGGCAGCGATATCGCCACGCTTGCGCGCGAGTATTCCGAACTCAAGCCCGTGGTGGAACAGATCCGCGCCTATCAGCAGATGCTTGACGACATCGCGGCGGCCGAAGAGATGCTGTCTGATCCCGAAATGAAGGATCTCGCCGAGGAAGAGCTTGCCGAGCTGCAGGCCGCCCTGCCCGAGGCCGAACATGCCATCCGCCTTGCCCTGCTACCAAGGGACGCGGCCGACAACCGCTCGGCCATTCTTGAAATCCGCGCGGGCACAGGCGGCGACGAGGCGGCGCTGTTTGCCGCTGACCTTTTGCGCATGTATCAGCGCTATGGCGAACGCCGGGGCTGGAAGTTCGAGATCATTTCGTCGACCCCGACCGAGCTTGGCGGCTTTCGCGAGGTGGTCGCCCATGTGCGTGGCGAGGGGGTTTTCGCGCGCCTCAAATTCGAAAGCGGCGTGCATCGCGTGCAGCGTGTGCCCGAAACCGAATCGGGGGGGCGGATCCATACATCTGCCGCCACCGTCGCCGTGCTGCCCGAGGCCGAGGATGTGGATATCGATATTCCCGCATCCGACATCCGCATCGACACCATGCGCGCCAGCGGCGCCGGGGGGCAGCATGTGAACACCACCGATTCGGCCGTGCGCATCACCCATATCCCCACCGGCATCATGGTGGTCAGCGCCGAGAAATCGCAGCACCGCAACCGCGAGATCGCCATGCAGGTGCTGCGCTCGCGCCTGTATGACCTGAAACGCCAGCAGGCCGATGCCGAACGCGCCGCCACCCGCAAGGGGCAGGTGGGCAGCGGCGATCGCTCGGAACGGATCCGCACCTATAATTTTCCGCAAGGGCGGCTGACCGACCACCGAATCAACCTGACACTCTACAAGCTGGATCAGGTGATGCAGGGCGATCTTGACGAAATCATCGACGCGCTGGTGGCAAATGACCAGGCCGCGCGTCTGTCGGAGCTGGAACAATGAGTGAAACAACCCTTGAATCGGCCCTGCGCGCGGCCGCGACCGAACTGCAACAGGCCGGCATCGAAGGCGCCGAGACCGACGCGCGCCGCCTGATGGCACATGTCCTGGGCCTTGATGCGGCGGGCCTGATCCTGCGCCTGAAAGAGCCACTGACGCCTGACCTTCTGGCCGATTTCGACAAGGTTCTGAAGGAACGCCTTGAACGCAAGCCCGTGTCGCACATCACCGGGCAGCGCGAATTCTGGAACCGCAGCTTTGCCGTCGGCCCCCCTGTGCTGGACCCGCGCCCCGAAACCGAAACCCTGGTCGAAAAGGCGCTGGAACAGCCGTTCAGGCGGGTGCTCGATCTTGGCACCGGGTCGGGCTGCATCCTGCTGACCCTGCTGGCCGAGCGCGACGGCACAACCGGCATGGGTGTCGATATCAGCCCCGAGGCGCTGGATTATGCTGTGCGCAACCGTGCGGCGCTGGGGCTGGAAAAGCGTGCGATATTCGCGCAATCCGACTGGTTCGAGCGCGTTGTCGGCAAGTTCGACCTGGTGGTTGCCAACCCGCCCTATATTTCGATCGGGGAAATGCCGACGCTTGCCCCCGAGGTGCTGCGCTGGGAACCCATGCACGCCCTGACACCGGGGCCGACAGGCCTTGAGGCCTATCAGCTGATCGCTGCCGGCCTGGCGCCGTTTCTGGAAGACGGCGCGCGCATCCTGCTGGAGATCGGGCCGACACAGGGGGATGACGTTGCCGCCATTTTCACCGCAGCCGGGTTTGAATTGGTGGCTATCCATGATGACATGGACGGGCGGAATCGTGTCGTCGAAGTGAAATTTCCCGTGGTTGAATGACATTTTTGCCAAAATGCTGTAAAATCGCGTTGCCTGTGGTGTATTTTGCCTTGTCTTGCGCGGCTTGCGCTGTATAGGGTTCCCATCAGCGGCTGATTGATGAACGATATATCTCTGCCGCAGGATCGCTCTCGAAAAGTAATCTTTGGGAAAGCCGCAGCAGGACATGCTGCACAGGTAACAAAACCCCAGCACGCCCCAATAAGGGCAGAAAACCGGAAAAGATGAGATCTCCCAACAAGTCGCGTTCGCGCAACAAGAACCATAACCGCAGGTCGTCAACAAATGTGATCAACCGTGTGTTCGACTCTTCGGGCCCGGATGGCAAGGTGCGTGGCACACCGCAGCAGATCATCGAAAAATATCAGACGCTGGCCCGCGATGCCCAGCTGGCCGGTGACAGGGTTGCATCGGAAAACTTCATGCAGCATGCGGAACATTACATCCGTGTGCTTGGCGAGGCCCAGCGCGAGATGAACCAGCGCCGCGAACAGGAAGAGGCCCGCCGCCGTGAACAGCAGGCCCAGGCCGAGGCCGCGCGCGCCGCCCAGCAAAAGAACAGGGAAGCCGAGGAAACCGATCAGCCCGATGTCGCGGTCGAGATCCCCGATGTCATCCCGGCGCCGCTGGATGCACAGGACGAGGAATCCGGTCTTGTCGAAACCCCGGAAAGCAAGCCGCGCAGCCGCCGCAGAAAGCCATCGACCTCGAACAACGACCAGGCAGCGGAATAACTTTCCGGGTCGCCGCGGATGTCTGCGGTCATCCATATGTCGGCATGATTGTTCAAGCCTTCCAGTTTTGTCAACCTGAGATTGCCTTTACCTTTGCGGCAAACCCGGATACCCTTGAATCCGTTAGCGCAGCACGCGGGCCCACCGCCGGGTGCTGCATTTTCCGGGGTTCCTGTGTTGAGGGGTGCGATGAAGTGGCAGTCATCATTTGCGACGGGCGACGCGGAAATTGACCGCCAGCACAAGGCATTGTTTGAAACCACTGAGGACTATCGCGAGGTTCTTTCCGAAGGGGCGGGCAAGAATACCCATGACGGGTTTCTCGAATTTCTTCAGGCATATGTCGAAGCCCATTTCGGATACGAAGAAAACTGCATGCACGCGGCCCGTTGCCCGGTGGCGGGGCGCAACAAGAAGGAACACGCGGCATTCATCAAGATGCTTGAAAAAGAGGCCGAGGTTCATTCGCGCGAAGGGTTTTCATATGCGCGCGCGTCTGTCCTGCTGGACAGTATCGACAACTGGCTGGCCAGCCATATCTGCCGCATTGATGTTCGGTTAAAGGATTTCACCAACACAAAGGTGTGAAACCACCCGCCCTGGGTTATTAACCGGCGCGCCAAAGTTGCGCACGCGATTTTGTTATGATACCTTCATCGCAAGGTTGCGAATACTATAGCCGCGTAGAGTTGGTTATTTATGAAGAAAAACCCGTGATTTCGGGATCGAGGTGTAACGAGTAGGTGTTCTCATGCTGTGGCAGGCCAATCATTCCACGGGGCTTTCCGAACTCGACCGGCAGCACAAGGCGCTGTGTGAGATGATCGACGAATTCCGCGAGGTCATCGCCAACGGTTCTGGCGAAGCCAGCTATGAGGGGTTCCTCGAATTTCTGTCAACATATGCCGGCGCCCATTTCCAATATGAACGTGCCCAGATGTTGACGGGTAGCGGGCAAGGGGACATTGCCGACGAAGATCAGCATTCCTTTACCCGCGCCCTCAAGGCCGAGATGGCGATTTTTCACGATCAGGGATATTCCGAAAGGCGGGTTCTGGGTTTTCTCGACATCATTGATGGCTGGCTTGGCAGGCATATTCACACGGTCAAGGAACGTCACCAGCTGCGCCTGCGCAAGATCAGCTGACCCGGCCGGTATTTTCCAGCGCCCGGGCCAGGGCGCAGAAGCCTTCGATCGAAACATTCTCGGCCCGTTCCGTCGGCTTGATGCCGATGCTTTCCAGAACCGATTCGATATCCGGGTGCAGGCCGCGCAGGCTGGCGCGCAGCATCTTGCGGCGCTGGCCGAAGGCGGCGGCGACCACGCGGGTCAGGATGGCCTCGTCAGCCGGAAACAGCATTTCCTCGCGCCGCTCGATCTGCACCACGCTTGATGTCACCCTGGGGGGCGGGGTGAAGGCCGCGGGCGGGATCTCCATCACCATGCGTGCCCGCGCGCGCCATTGTGTGAGGATCGACAGCCGCCCATACGCCTTGGAGCCCGGTTGCGCGGTGATCCTTTGGGCGACCTCTTTCTGAAACATCAAGGTCAGGCTGTCCCAGAAGGGGGGCCAGATTTCCGGCGTCAGCCAGCGGATCAACAGCTCGGTCCCCACATTGTAGGGCAGATTGGCCACAACCCGCACGGGCGGGCGCAGATATTGCGTGACATCGATCTTCAGCGCGTCACCCTCGACCACCGTCAGGCGGCCGGGGTAACGGGCGGCGATTTCCGCCAGCGCGGGCAGGCAGCGCGGGTCCTTTTCCACCGCCAGCACATGGCGCGCGCCCTCGTGCAGCAGCGCACGGGTCAGCCCGCCGGGGCCGGGGCCAACCTCGAGCACGTCACAGGCACTCAGATCGCCCGCCTGGCGCGCGATGCGGGCGGTCAGGTTCAGATCCATCAGGAAATTCTGGCCCAGCGATTTTCGCGCGCGCAGGTCATGCCGCCTGATGACCTCGCGCAGCGGCGGCAGACCGTCGATCGTGGCCATCAGCTGGCGCCCCCGCGCCGCGCGGCCAGTTCCGCCGCCTGCCTGAGCGCGGCAATCAGGCTGGAGTGATTGGCGCGCCCCGTTCCCGCAATGCCAAAGGCGGTGCCATGATCGGGCGATGTGCGAATGAAGGGCAGGCCCAGCGTGACATTGGTCCCGTTGTGGAAATCCAGCGTCTTGATCGGGGCCAGCGCCTGGTCGTGATACATGCAGACCGCCGCATCATGGTTTGCCCGGGCGTCCGCATGAAACATGGTGTCGGCGGGCAGGGGGCCCAGCAGGTTCATGCCGCTTGCGCGCAGCTCGTCCAGCAAGGGCGCGATCAGGGTGATCTCCTCGTCCCCCATGGCGCCGCCTTCGCCCGCATGGGGGTTGAGGCCGGCCACCGCGATACGCGGGTGCTTGATGCCGAAATCCCGCCGCAGGGCGTCTTCGGTGATGGTCAGGGTGTCGCGCAGTAGCTCGGCACTCAGCGCGGCGGGCACGTCGCGCAGGGCAATGTGGATGGTTGTCGGCACCACCCGCAGCCCCGGCGCCGTCAGCATCATCACCACCCGATCCACGCCGGCCAGATGGGCCAGAAACTCGGTATGCCCCGGAAAGGCGAAATCCGCGCCCTTGTGCAACATTTCCTTGGAGATCGGATTGGTACACAGCGCGCCGGCCTGACCCGCGCGCACCAGTTCGACCGCGCGCTCGATGACCTCGACCACCGCGGCCGCGTTGGCCTTGTCGGGCCGACCCGGTCTGGCAGGGGCGGGAAAGGGGTGGTGCAGCACGGGCAGGCCCCTGGCCGCTGCATTGACCGCCTCAGGCGGCGCCTTGATTTCAACCACCGAAACATCCCCGGCCCCGATATTGTCTGCGATTGCGCGAAAATGGCCGATATCCCCGATCACGAAGAACGGCAGATCGCGGCCAAGCGCGCGCCATGCGGCAAGGGTGATTTCGGGGCCGATCCCGGCCGGATCACCACAGGTCAGGGCAATGGGGGTGGTCATTTCCGCGTGATGATGGCGTCAGCGCGCAGTTCCTGCAGATAGCCTTTGCCAAAGGCTTCGAGGCGCTGTGAAAACAGGGCTTGGCGCACCTGTTCGCGATCGCCTTCACTGATGCTGTTGACGCGCCCACACAGCATCAGAACCACAAGTTTGGCCCCCTTGCCGCGGGTAAGTTTTGTGGAAATTTCGAACTTGTCGAGGTTTTCCAGCTCTTTCCTGATGTCACGCGGAACCTTTGCCACCGGCAGAACCTGACGTTTCCAGGCATTTTCGGGAAATTTCTGTGCCTCGGCCAGCAGGTCGTTGCAGGTATCGACACGGGCCTCGATATCGCGCGCCAGCTTGAGCGTTTCTTGCGACCGCCCCCCCGGAAGCAGCAGCGTCGCATAGTCATAGGCGGTGGTTTTGGCCGCGACGGCCCGGTTATCGCGGATCCCGCGCAACATGAAGATGGCATAGGCGCCCGTGATCTTGACGGGGGGGGTGACCTGGCCGACGGCCATGTTCAGCAGCATCTTGGAAACATCTGGCGCCAGATTGGTGGCGGGAATCCAGTCCATCTTGCCGCCATCGGCGCGGTCGGGTGCGGCGGAATAGGTCAGTGCCGCATCGGAAAAGTCCTGCGCATTGCGGATCGAGCCGCGCACCCTGTTCAACAGTTCGACAACCTGCGTTTCGGTTTCAGGGGTGTAGGGCACGACGATTTCCGACAGCAAAAGCGAAGCACCCGAGACCGTGGTTCCCAGCTCCATTGCCGTGTCCAGCTCGGCCTCGGACACGAAAGCCTTGGACTGGAATTTGCCGATGACGACCTTGCGCCACAACAGGCCGACGCGCACGAAATCATTGAAGGTCTCAGGATAGACGCCGACCTTGGCCAGCTCCTGATAGAACTGGTCGGGTGTCAGATTTGCCCTGGCGGTGTATTCCTCAAGCCCCTTCTGGAATTCCTGTTCGCCCACGGTCAGCTTCATCTGCCGGGCGGCAAAGTTGCGCAGCTGGTCGTCGATCAGCTCGTCTTTGGCCTGTTTCATCACGTCATCCGACTCGGCAAGGCCAAGTGCCGTCAACAGCTTGGCCCGTTGTTCGATCTCGAATTGGGTGATGCCGACCCCGTTGACCTTGATCACGGGGGTAAAGGGGCTCTGGGCCGATGCCAGGCCGGGGGCCAGCAGCAGAACCAAGGTGAACAAGATGGTCGTCAGTTTCATTCGTCCCGATCCGTTTCCCGTGTCATCCGTCAGAAGTCGGCGCAAGCGCGCCCGTTGCCCGTGTTCAGAGATCGCATTCCGAAACCTTCCAGCGCGACCTTGACGGCGATATTCGTCGATGCCGTCACATTAGAGGAGGACACGAACTGACGCGAGAGGGAAAGATCAACTTTCAGACATTCGTTGCGATAAGACAGCGATACGCCGGCATTCACCGGGCCGTTTGCAGCCAGATCATAGCGCCAGTCGGCCTGCGCACGCCAGTTTCCGAACAGGTTCCAGCCCGTCTGCATCTGCCATTCAGACCTGTTCGTGCTGTTGCCGGCCGCGTTGGCGGCAAGCCACATGTAAGACGTATCGAAATCGACCTTCCCGGCGGCAAGGGCAAGGCGGGTTTCGCTGCGCGAGATCCCTGTTCCGGCCCCCGCCACCATGCGGTGGACCAGCCGGAGCTTGTCGGCCCTGGTAACCTGCATGGCCATCACGACGCTGGACGCGGTTCCCGAAAGGCCGGAGGCCGCCGTGAACTGCCCCTCGTCACGCAGGCGCAGAACCTGCCCGAACATGGCCTCGTAATTCCATCCCGACAATGAGCGCCGACCATAGGTCACACCGATATTTGCCCGCAGCCCCTTTTCGACCAGATCCGCGCCGGTGAAATGATCGAGGCTGAACAGGTTGCCGACCCCGAATTCGACCAGCCGGCTGGTTTCGTTCGGCACCGCGACAGTGCTGCCCGGCGACCATACCAGTTGCAGACGCGGCTCAAGCACCTCTTGCGTGCCACCCCTGCCGCGGCCAAGGGGCAGGCGCCAGTCGGCGGCAAGGATCGGAACACCCCGATTTATCGTTGAGGCAAAGCTGCTGTCCTGCTGCACGCCATAGCTGTCGGCACGCAACAAGGCCGTGGTTTGCAGCACGGAACCCGCGCGCCCTGTCCATTGTCGTTGCCAGTCCATCATCAGGCTGACACGGCGCCCGTCGCGACCAAGAATGTCGGTTGTCGAACGGCGCAGATAGCTGGTGGTCTCTAACGTCAGGCCCAGGCGCCCGCCAAGCACAGGGTTTCCCCACTGCCGTCGCAGTGATGCATCGCCCATCAGCATGGGTATCTGGTTGACGGTCGCGATTCCCGTCAGATCCCGATAGGCGGTGAGATTGACCGAAAAGCGGCTATCGCGGGTTGTTCGACTGAGACCCAGAGAATTTTCAAGCCTCGGCCCATCGAAAATGCCATGCTCACGCATATACGCGCTGTCCGAAGTCAGCTGAAGTTTCATCCGCGCCTTGAAACGGTTTCCAAGGCGCCAGTCGCCATTGGCAAACAGATATGCGCGCCGGTCATGTGTTGAAACGGTGTCGCGTGTCAGCGCCGCCTTGATGTTCAGGTTGCCGCGATGGAAACGCTTGCGGAATTCGACCCCCAATGTGGCGGTCCCACTGGTAAACAGGGTTGGTGTCAGGGTGAGGTCGGCATAGTCACCCAATGTCAGGAAATACGGGATACCCGCGCTGGAACCGAGGCTGCTGGAATTTTTGAACTCGGGCACCAGGAAGCCGTTTGCCCTGTGCACGCTTGGGTCGGGCAGCTTCAATCTGGGGATCCATGCAACGGGAACCTTGCCAAAGCGCAGCTGGGCATCGACAAACAGAAGCTGCTTTTTCTGTTCGTCATGAAGGATGCGCGAGGCTCTGATCTGCCAGAGGGGGGTCGGGCTGGCCCTGGTCACGGTGCAAGAGGATGCCGCGGCTTTCAGCAGTTCCGTATGGCGCCCCCCGCGGCGAACTATTCTTGCCGCGGTCAGTTGTATCTGCTTGTTCAGAACCATGCGCGCGCTTTTCAGAATGCCTTGCTTGAGGTCATCCGAAAGCTCTGCGAAATCGGCCAGAAACGTGACCCTGTCCCCGTCGATCAGGCGCAGCGGGCCCTCGGCCCTGATCATGTTGTTGCGGGCGTCATAGATCAGCGCGCTGGCAGTCAGCACCGTGGTTCCCCTCGTAATCACGACATGGCCACTGGCGCGAAGCACCTTGTAGCCGCTTGCATAGGTGATGCGGTCGGCTTTGAGTGCTGCGGGAAGCGGACGCGAGGTTTGCGCCGCTGCCGTCAGGGCGCTGCTCAATGCAAGGGTCAGGGCAAGGATGGGGGTCAGGAATGTGGGAAAGCCCATTCAGCCGTCCTCCAGATGCAGTATCAGCCCGGCCGCCAGCAATATGGCTGCCACTGGTGTGCCCCAGGCCGCGGCGAATACCGAAATGGAGCCCTTGGCCCCGAGGATGGTCGCGAAGTTCTGGACGATATAGACACCCAGCCCGGAAAGAACAGCGCCAAGGATCATTGTCTTGCCACCACCTGCGCGACGGTGGCGCATGGAAAATGCCGCCCCGATCATCACCATCCCGGCCAGGAGAAACGGCAGCGCCAGTTCGCTCTGGAAATGAACCCGGTGTCGGGTCGTCGAAAAGCCCGAGCGCTCAAGCTTGCGTATGAAGGATGGTGTTTCCCATATGGATATTGTGGTCGGATCGCCAAAACTGTTGAGGATCTGGTTGGCCGTCAACTCGGATGCGATCGTCATGCTGTCGAAACGCACTGCGGTTCTGTCGGGCACCTGACCGGGCTTGTTGATTTCCCATAATTTTCCCGGGCCCAGATGCCACGCACCATCAAAGAGTTCGGCGTAAGATGCCTCGATCCTGCGTCGGGCTATTCCCTTGTTGGTCAGATCCCAGAAGGTCACGCCCTTCAGATGCGTAACCTCGAAATTTGCCCGTTCCGCAAAAATCACCGTCTGGCCGTTATCGCTGCCCTGCCGCAGCCACAGCCCCTTGCGCGCAAGGGAAAAGGCAGACACCGACCCGCTTTTGTAGCGGCCGGTTTCCGTTTCGAACTTGCGCAGGCTGGCGGCGGAAAGAGGGTTGAAGGCCATTACCCCGATGGCCCCGATCAACAGGGCCGAAATCACCGGCGGTGCCAGGACGCGGTAGACCGAGATCCCCGCCGCGCGGGTCGCGACCAGTTCGCCACTTTTGTTGAGATTGTGAAACATCGACAGCGATGCCAGCACGGCGATGATCGACAGCAACCGGTATACGCCGTTCGGGGTTTCCAGAAGGGCAAGACGCATGACGTTCAGGACGCCGAGATTCTGATATTCCGTCTGTCCGAACAGATTGGTGGCATGAATCAGCAGGGTCAAAAGAAACATGGCCCCGAAAAAAGTTGCAAAGCGGCGGGAAAACAGGCGCGATATGTAAAGAGACAGGGTCATGTAGCGGCCCCGACAGGCAGCCGCATCAGGCGCCGGAAACGCAGGTTCTGCATCGGGCCAAGCATGAGGAACACCATCAAGATGCCCGCCAGATCCGGCAGGTACAGAAGCGCCCAGAGGGATGGGTCTCGCTGCACTTCGCCGCGCAAGGCGATCGCAGATGCGGCAATGACCAGCATCAGGACGACAGCCCCGAACCCTTGCTTGAGCAGGCCAAAGCGGCTGAACCCGCCCAACATGAAGGCAGCCATGCCGATCAGGGGATAGATCAGCGACTGCAGCGGCTGCTCGATCCGCTTGTTTGCTTCAAACAGGAATGCGTCTCGGCTGATCCCGGATTCGGCAATCATTTCTGGTGTTGGAAACAATGTCTGCCAGGTCGAATACTGGGAAATGATCGGCTTGTTCTGTTCTTGCACGGTGGTCAGCGCACCGGGATCGATCACGAACTCGTCGAACTGGATCTTGCCGAGAAGCTGAAGCTTTCTGTCAAAGGTCTGAATCAACCCGTCAAACATCACCAGGCGGGCCTGCTTGCCATTCTTCACCAGCAGTGCCCTGCTTGCCGTATAAGTGACGTCCCGATCATCATCCCTTTGATCGTGCAGGAAAATATCGATCAAGCTGCCGTCGGGGCGGATTTCGCGCACGAAAAAAGTCGTGTTCTCCGACGGATGCAGAAACTTGCCCCCCACAATCAGCCGTGTGGCAATGTCCTGCGCCATGGCTTGCCGGTGTTCCCTGAGCTTGACGAAACTTGCCGGCACCAGATAGTGGCTTAGCGCCGATGCGAGTATCGCCACCAGCAGGCCAAAGATCGCATAGGGCCGCGCCAGGCGGAAGGGTGAGATACCGGCAGACTGAAGCACGACCATCTCGCTGTCGGAATGCAGGCTTTGGGATGCAACCAACGCTGCCACGAAGGAAACAACCGGCAGGACGATGGCGACCACCTGCGGCAGGAAAAGCACGATGAAGGTCATGAAACGGCTGACCGGTTGCCCGTCGCCGATGATCTCGTCAAACAGGCTGACGGCTCGGCCGACCCAGTAGATCCCGATAAGTACCAGCGCAGAAAGGGCAAATGGCCCCGCCAGCCGCGACAGGATGTATCTGTCAAGCCTTGCCAAAAGATGCCCCCATGCGCCGTTTCTGCCCTGTCCGGATTATCTGCCCGTTTTGAAAGTAAATTAGACCAAGAAGGTGGCCGACAACAGTGGTATCTGGATATTTTGCTGCGACAGCGTTACCTGTTTGCACAGTCGTTCCTTTCAAACCGGATGAAACCCCAGATGACAAGCCCAGCAAAGATAGATTTTCAACCTTCTGACGCCGCTTCCCTCAAGGACATGCCGGGCCGCATTGCCCTGCTGGCGGCCCCGGATGGCAAGCTGGACATGCTTGCCCGCAAGATCAACGGCCTGACCCGCGGCGCTGTCCGGCGTCTGATCGACAGCGACCAGTTTGACAAGCTGAAGCCCGGCGAGGGGCATGTGATCTGGTTTCCTGCGGGTCTTGCCGCCGAGGCGGTGCAGGTGGTCAAGCTGGCGCGCAACTGTGACGCTGTGACCGCGCGCAAGGCGGGGGCGGCGATGGCGAAATTCGCGGGCGATGCGGCGCTGACCGTTCTGGCCCCCACACATCCCAGGGCGGCCGAGATTTCCTTTGGGCTGGCGCTGCGCGGCTATGATTTCGACATCCATAAATCGAAACCCGGCATCGGGCCGGGCAAGGTTTCGTTCATGGTCAACAATCCCGAAAGGGTCGCCGCCGAGGCCGCCCCGCTGGCGGCGCTGGCCGAAGGCGTGTTCTTTACCCGCGATCTGGTGAACGAGCCCTCGAACATCCTGACCACCACCGATTTCGCCGCGCGCCTGGCCGCCATGCAGGAACTGGGCGTCGATGTCACCATCCTCGAAGAAGACCAGCTTGAAAAACTGGGCATGCGGGCGCTGCTGGCCGTGGGGCAGGGCTCGGCAAGCCCGTCCAAGGTTGTCGTCATGCGTTGGAACCGCGGCCGCCCCGGCACGGCCCCTCTGGCGCTGGTCGGCAAGGGGGTGGTGTTCGATTCGGGCGGCATCTCGATCAAGCCGGCCGCCGGCATGGAAGACATGACCATGGACATGGGCGGCGCGGCCGTCGTGTCGGGGGTCATGCGCACGCTGGCCCTGCGCAAGGCACGCGCCAATGTCGTGGGCGTGGTCGGGCTGGTCGAGAACATGCCCGACGGGCGTGCCCAGCGCCCCGGTGACGTGGTGAAATCCATGAAGGGCGACACCATCGAGGTCATCAATACCGATGCCGAGGGCCGCCTGGTTCTGGCCGATATCCTGTGGTATGCGCAACAGGAATTCAAACCCGCGGGTGTGATCGACCTGGCCACGCTGACCGGGGCGATCATCATTGGGCTGGGCCACGAAAACGCCGGGGTATTCGCCAATGACGACGCCCTGTGCGACGCCTTCCTGCGCGCCTCCCGCGCCGAGGGCGAAGGCGCCTGGCGCATGCCGCTGGGCGATGCCTATGACAAGCTGATCAAGTCGCGTATCGCCGACATCAAGAACACCGGCGGCCGGCCGGCGGGCTCGATCACCGCGGCGCAATTCCTCAAGCGATTCATCAAGGATGACATGCCCTGGATCCACCTCGATATCGCCGGCGTCGCCCTGCGCAAGGAGGCAACCGACCTTGCCCCCAAGGGCGCGACCGGCTGGGGTGTGCTGGCGCTTGACCGCCTGATCCGCGACCGGTTCGAGGGCTGATGGCCGAGGTCCTGTTCTATCACCTGACGCGCACGCCGCTCGAGGCCACCTTGCCCGAGCTGCTGGAAAAGACGCTGGCGCGCGGCTGGCGCGCGCTGGTGCGCGGCAGGCGGCAGGACCACCTCGAATGGCTGGACGAACGGCTGTGGGTCGCCTCGGACGACGGATTTCTGCCGCATGGGCTGGCGGGCGGTCCCCATGATGCCGCCCAGCCGGTGCTGCTGACAACCGCCGCCGACAACCCCAACAATGCCGACCTGCTGTTTCTGGTGGACGGGGCCGAGGCCACAGCGGACGAGATGGGCAGTTTCACCCGCGCCTGCATCCTGTTCGATGGCAATGACGAGGCCGCGCTGAATGACGCACGCGCCCTTTGGAAACAGGTGGTGGCCGCAGGCCTGCCCGCGAAATACTGGTCGCAGGAAAGCGGCCGCTGGCAGCAAAAGGCCAGCTCTGACTAAAGGCAATCTGGTCTTCTTCTTTGCCCAAATACTCGATCATCCGGGGCGCTTGCGGCCCGGACATGCACCTGCCGGCCCCTTATCCGGGGCCTTTCGGCAATAACTGCCCTCAGCCGAAATCATTGCCGATATTCTGCTGATAGGCCTTTACCAGATTGCCGAAACGGGTGAACTTGCCCTCGAAGCTCAGCTCGATGGTGCCGATGGGTCCGTGGCGCTGCTTGCCGATGATGACCTCGGCCTTGCCGTGCAGGCGCTCCATTTCCTCCTGCCACTTCATCATCGCCTCGACGTCATGATCGCCGGGCTTTTCGCGCTCTTTGTAGTATTCCTCGCGATAGACGAACATC
>JAUZRU010000048.1 GCA_030950185.1 Paracoccaceae bacterium
GGGGAGGCCCGCATCAAACGGCAGAAGGCGGCGCAGAAAGGCGATCTTGCGATTGCCCCAGCGCGCGATCTCGACGAAATCGTCCGCCCCCGCCATCACGCCGCACAGCACCAGAAGCAGGATTTCGGGCAGGGGGTAAACCGTCTTCCAGCTTTGGCGGGGGTCTTTGAGGGCGGAAAAATGATCGAGCAGGCTGACGGATTTCATGGCGGTCTCCAGAGGGTTGGTCGGAAACCGGAGAATCACATTTCGCCGCCAAAGGGAATCCGAAGCCGTTCAAGCGATTGCCGTGCGGCCATCGGTTTCGGGCTTGCCAACCCGGCGCGATCCGCCTATAGAAACGCGCTCATGCGGGACGGCCGGCAATGGGCTGCCGAGTCGCCCCAACGACCACAGCCTTGCGAGAGGAGACGGAAATGCCCAAGATGAAGACCAAGTCAGGCGCGAAAAAGCGCTTCAAGATGACGGCCACAGGCCGCGTCCGGGCTGCCCAGGCGGGTAAACGCCACGGCATGATCAAACGCACGAAGAAATTCATCCGCAACGCCCGTGGCACCACCACGCTGAGTGCCCAGGATGAAAAGATCGTCAAGAAATACATGCCCTACGCGCGCTAAGGAGGCCTGAAAAATGTCACGAGTCAAAGGAGGCGCGGCCTCGCACGCCCGCCACAAGAAGGTCATCAAGGCCGCCAAGGGCTATTATGGCCGTCGCAAGAACACCTTCCGCACCGCCAAGCAGGCGGTCGACAAGGCGAACCAGTATGCAACCCGCGATCGCAAGCAGCGCAAGCGCAATTTCCGCGCGCTGTGGATCCAGCGGATCAATGCCGCCGTGCGCGCGCAGGACGAATCGCTGACCTATTCGCGTTTCATCAACGGGCTGTCCAAGGCCGGGATCGAGGTTGACCGCAAGGTTCTGGCCGATCTCGCCGTGAACGAACCCGAGGCCTTTGCCACGATCGTCAGCCAGGCCAAGGCCGCGCTGGGCTGAAACATGTCCGCATGAAGATTACCCGAACCCGCGTCCGCAAGGGCGCGGGTTTTTCCTGTCTGCAAGGAGGCGCAGCATGACCGTTTTTGAACCCCGCAACCCCGATTTCGAAACCCATGTCCGCCAGGCTTTCGCCGATCAGGGCCTGATGCAGAGCTTTGGTGCAGATCTGACCGAGGTCGCCCCCGGCCGCATCACCGTCGAACAGGATTTCGGCGACCATCTGCTGCAACAGCATGGCGGCCTGCATGGCGGTGCCATCGCGGCGCTGCTCGATACCGCCTGCGGCTTTGCCGCCGTCACCCTGCTGCCCGCCGGCAAGGGGATCACGACCATCGAATTCAAGACCAATTTCCTCTCGGCCGGCCTGGGGACGCGCTTTCGTGCCAGTGCCGAGGTTCTCAAGCCGGGGCGCAGCATCATCGTCGCCGAGGGCCGCCTTTGGGCGCTGCGGGATGGGGGCGAGAAACTGATCGCCAGCATGACCGCAACAATGATGGTGATCGATCTGCGGGGGTAGGGTGGTCGCTGTCATTGCATGTTCTCCGCCCCGGGGCGCCTGTCCTCGGTTGCGCGTCGGGCCGAATCCAGCCATCTGCGCCATGTCCGGACCGCACCCCTTGCAATCCCCGCCCTCAATGGCTAGCACCAAGCCCAACGCGAAACTCGTGAATGGATGACGACATGGACGGCCTTGACGCGCTCAGGAACAGGTATCTTCAGGAAATCTCCGCCGCCTCCGACGAGGCCGCGCTCGAATCCGTGCGACTGGCCGCCCTGGGCAAGAAGGGCGAGATCAGCCTGAAAATGCGCGAACTGGGCAAGATGACACCGGATCAGCGCAAGATCGCCGGCCCCGCGCTGAACGCGCTCAAGGCCGAAATCAACGCAGCACTCGCCGCCCGCAAGGCCGCGCTTGCCGATGCCGCACTGGAAGAGCGCCTGAAAAACGAATGGCTCGACGTCACGCTGCCCGGCCGGCCCCGGCGCCAGGGCACGATCCACCCGGTCAGCCAGGTGACCGAGGAAATCATCGCCATCTTTGCCGATCTCGGATTTTCCGTCGCCGAAGGCCCCCAGATCGAGGATGACTGGTACAATTTCGACGCCCTCAACATCCCGCCCGAACATCCGACGCGCACGGAAATGGATACCTTCTACATGCACAAGGGCGATGACGACGACCGCCCGCCCCATGTACTGCGCACCCATACCAGCCCGGTCCAGATTCGCCACATGCAAAAGGCCGGCGCACCGACCCGCATCATCGCGCCGGGCCGCGTCTACCGCGCCGATTACGACCAGACCCACACCCCCATGTTCCACCAGGTCGAAGGTCTTGCCATCGACCGCGATATCTCCATGGCCAACCTCAAATGGGTGCTCGAGGAATTCTGCCGCGCCTTCTTCGAGGTCGATCATGTGGAACTGCGCTTTCGCGCATCCCATTTCCCCTTTACCGAACCCTCGGCCGAGGTCGATCTGCGTTGCTCATGGGAGGGCGGTCAGCTCAAGGTCGGCGAGGGCGACGACTGGATGGAAATCCTCGGGTCCGGCATGGTGCACCCCAAGGTGCTGCGCGCCGGCGGGATCGACCCGGACGAATGGCAGGGCTTTGCCTTCGGCATCGGCATCGACCGGCTTGCCATGCTGAAATACGGCATCCCCGATCTGCGCGCATTCTTTGACAGCGATCTGCGCTGGCTGCGCCACTACGGTTTCGCGGCGCTGGCCCAGCCCAATCTGCATGCCGGCCTCAGCGGCTGACAGGCCCGCACAGGTTCCTGCTTTCGGAAGCCCTGCTTCTTCTTAGCCCAAATACTCCGGGGGGGCGCGCAGCGACGGGGGCAGCGCCCCCTTTTACCGCTGAACCAGCCGCCCCCACAGATCATATTCCCCGGCCTCGTCCACCTCGACCCAGGCGATATCGCCGGGCTGCAACCCTTCGAACCCCTCGTCAATGAACAGGTTGCCATCGATCTCGGGCGCATCCGCCCATGTGCGGCAGGTGGCGCCCTGCTCGTCCACCTCGTCCACGATCACCTGCAGGCGCTGGCCGACCTTCTGCGCCAGCTTGCGCGCCGAAATCTCCTGCGCGCGCGCCATGAACCGTTCCCAGCGGTCCTGCTTGACCTCCTCGGCCACATGGCCCGGCAGATCGTTCGATCGCGCCCCGGCCACGTTTTCGTACTTGAAACACCCCACCCGATCGAGCTGCGCCTCATCCAGCCAGTCCAGCAGATGCTGGAACTCGGCCTCGGTCTCGCCCGGATAGCCAACGATGAAGGTCGAGCGCAGCACGATATCGGGGCAGATCTCGCGCCAGCGTGCGATCTCGTCCAGCACCCTTGCGCTGGCCGCCGGCCGCGCCATGCGGCGCAAGACATCCGGATGCGCATGCTGGAACGGAATATCCAGATAGGGCAGCACCAGCCCGCCGGATTCGGATATCTGCCCCATCAGCGGGATCAGATCGCGCACATGCGGATAGGGATAGATATAGTGCAGCCGCACCCAGGCACCCAGCCCGCCCAGATCGCGCGCCAGATCGGTGATATGGGCGCGATGTCCCCGTTCCTTGGCATGGCGAATGTCCACCCCATAGGCCGAGCTGTCCTGGCTGATCACCAGCAACTCGCGCACCCCGCTGTCCACCAGCCTTTCCGCCTCGCGGATCACCGCGTGCGCCGGCCGGCTGACCAGACGGCCGCGCATGTCGGGGATGATGCAGAACCGGCATTTGTGATTGCAGCCTTCGGAAATCTTCAGATAGGCATAATGGCGCGGCGTCAGCCGCACCCCGCCGGCTGGCAGCAGATCGACAAAGGGGTCGGGGCTGGGCGGCACCGCCTGATGCACCGCGTCGATCACCTGTTCATATTGATGCGCGCCGGTCACGGCCAGCACCTGCGGATGTGCGCCGGTAATGAATTCGGGTTCCGCCCCCAGACAGCCGGTCACGATCACCCGCCCGTTTTCGGCAAGCGCCTCGCCGATTGCGGCCAGGCTTTCGGCCTTGGCGCTGTCAAGAAAGCCGCAGGTATTGACGATCACCGCGTCGGCGCCGGCATAATCGGGGCTGATGGCATAGCCCTCGGCGCGCAGGCGCGTCAGTATCCGCTCGCTGTCCACCAGCGCCTTGGGACAGCCCAGGCTGACCATGCCGATTGCAGGCTGGCCCGCGCGGCGGGTTTCGGGAATGCGGGCGCGCGCAATGTCAGGGCGCAGATCTGGCGGATTGTCTGTCATGGCGCGCATCTATAGGCCAGACCGCGCAATCATGAAAGATGCCGCCTTCTTCTTTGTCCAAATACTCCCGCCGGAGGCATCCGTCATTTCCACCCGTCTCGGCGGGGGCTGTCTGCCCCCGCACCCCCGAGAGTATTTCTGCAAAGAAGAATCCTTGCGAAGGCAGGGGGGACTTCAGCGCACTACGTGAACCGAGCAATTGGCGTGGCGAACGACCCGTGCGGCGGTCGAGCCAAGGAAGTAATCCTGCAACCCCGGCCGGTGCGAGGCAATCACGATCAGATCCACGCCCTTGTTTTCCGCGTATTCGGTGATCGAGATCCCCGCATGGCCCAGGATCACCTCGGCCTTGACGCCCGCAACGCCCCCGATCTCGGCTTTCAGCCGGGCGCGGGCCTCTTCCATGTTCTTTTCCAGCTGCCCATCGGGGATGTATTGCGCGATATAGGGGGGAACCTCTTCGATGACGGTCAGCGCGGTGATACGGCCGCCTTCCTTTTTCAGCTTTTGCGCAAGCTCAAGTGCCTGTGCGGTGTGGTTGCCGTGATCCAGCGCGATGGGCACAAGGATATGTTCGTACATGACTGACCTCCTGTGATCTGTTCCTCTTTCATATAGGAAGCCACCCGGACATCTGCCATGACCCAGATCAAAGGCCGCCCTGCGCAGATTGCAAGCCTGATGTCGGGGCGGGGCTATCCGGCCGATCCCCGCCCCGAAACCCGTCAGGCCAGATTGTCGGCCCGCACCGTGACATATGCGGCGCCCGATACGGGTTCGGACCAGTGCAGCTTGATTTCGGTGCCGTTGATGCCCAGCCGCGAAACCGAATAGGGCAGCCCGTAAATCCCGTTTCCGGCGGCGTTCGTGACCGGGTTATGTGTTGCCACATTGGTCACATGGCGCGCCTGCGCCGAAAACGGCAGTTCCTGCACCAGATCAAGGCCCCAGGCCGCGCTGGCCCCGGATTGCGACATCTCGACCGTCACGGGGTTGCGGATGCGTGCCGTGATACCGTTAAAGCTGTTGCCCGAAACACGCAGGTTGCGATAGCGCGTCGGATCCAGCGGGGCGATGGATGTATCCACCTCGTCCACCCGGTCGATTCTGCCGCCCGTATGCTTGAAGGTGTTGCCCACCACGCTCAGCCCGTTGATGTAATGGCCCTGGCCATAGGGCTTGATACGGATGAACCGGAACCACGCCGGCGACTGCCCCGAAAAGAAGATGTTGCCGTCGATCGACAGCCCGCCAAAGGAAAACCCGCCGCTGTTGTCGGGCGTGGCATCATGTTCATTGCCCCATTCGATCCAGCAATTATCGATATAGTTGCCCTGAATGATGGCCATCGGGTTCGTCTGGCTCAGTACGATGCCGGCGGTGCGGTTGGGGGTCTTGGCGTTGTCGCCCTGGAAGAAATGGTTGTGGCTGATGATATGGCCCGTGCCGTGGATCACCGCGAAATGCCTGAAGCGCACGGCGCGGTTGTTGCGGATCTTGGCGTCATTGCCGTTGATGTTGAAGGCAATGGTCCTGCGGTCGATCACGTTCAGTTTCTGCTCGTTCGACAGGAATTCGTTGCGGTCCAGCTGCAGCCCCTTGCAGCCCAGCCCCTTGGATGTGATTGCCCGATCCAGCGGCGCCGTGAAAAAGCAGTCACGCACATGAAAGGCCTGCCCGTCATCGGCCAGCATCAGGCCGGAACATTTGCCCTGGCACAGAAATTCGACATCGGCGATGTTGAATCGTTGCAGAAAGGTGAAACCGCTGAAATCCAGCAGATATTTGAACCGGCGGAAGGTATAGTTCTGCTGTGCGGGTGCCGCGTGCAGCGGCAGGCTCAGCGTCAGGGTGCCGGCGGCAACGTTCCTTGCGCGCACATAGACCTCGCGGCCTACGCCGGTGCCCTCGACCAGCGCGCCCACGGGAATCTGGCTGATACCGGTGACATTGGACAGCACCAGGGGGTTGGTCGGGTCATAGCTGGCCTGCGCGGTGACGACATCAGTGGCCCAGGCAGGTCCGCCGTCGGATTCCAGCTGGCCGTTGCGCAACACCCGGCGGTTGGCGAATGTGTCCTGATTGCCGACCACCGCGTGAACGTCGATTGGGGCACTCAGCTTGACGCGCAGCCCGCACATATCAAGCGATTCATGGTCGGTGAAGTTGAACAGCGCCTGCAGCGCCTTTTTCAGCCCCAGCTCTTCATTGCCAAAGGCGGCGACATAGCTGGGCAGGTCGAAATTCTCGGTCAGCTGCAGGCGCGCCGCGTCGGGCATGGTGACCGTCCCCTCAAAGCGCACATGCGCGTTCATGGTGACATTGCCCGTCAGCAGATAGGTGCCCCTGGAAACCAGCACCTGCCGGCCCTGCGCATCGGCGTCAGCCGCAAGAAAGGCGGCGCTATCATCGGTCACGCCATCGCCGACGGCGCCATAGTCGCGCACATCGACCCAATCCATCAGCTTGCGGTAAAAGATATCGGTAACATCGGTAATGCGGATATTCTCGACCCGTATGGTGCCGCCGGTGGCGCCGGTCAGATCAAGGCCGAAATGGCCGAATGTGGCGCCCGCCCCCAGGACCATATCAACCCCGCGGCGATTGCCGATGCCGACGATGGCGGTGATTTCGACCGCGTCGCCATAGCCCGTCAGCATGGTCGAGGGGCCGACCTCGATCGCGCCCGCGACATGGTTGCCGGCACTGTCTCCGGCCCAGCAGGCAATACGCGCCGCGGGCAGGTTGCCATTGACGGCCTTCACCCGCGCTGAGACGCGCAGATACATCCCCGGCAGAACCGGTGTCCGCCCGGTATAGCGGATCTTTTGTACCGGTTGGTTTTTGAGCAACTCCAGACAGGGCCCGAAATCCGGGTCGGTCTGCGCCACAGCGGCCCCGACGACGGTGTCATAGGTCGGGTCGCCGGGCGTGCCATTGCCGCTCGACCATACGGCGAGACCCTGCGAGAATTTGGGGGGCATCAACAGCAGCCCGTCGGTAATCACCTTGTTCATCCGAAAAATCCTTTCCGCTCCAATACCTGCCGGTTGCGAAACAGCGCGCGGGAAGGGGCGTCAGGCCCGCGCGCAGGGTCCGCGTGAATGAATGCTCGTGCTGGGGAATACGGCCCTTGGGCGGCCGCGAGGGACATGGCTAGCACAACCAGGTTAACATGTGGTTAAACGGGGCTGGAAATCACGGTCGCGCCCGTCACTGGGTTTGATTGCGCCGGTGATCCGGTACATACTGTGCGAAAAGGTTCCTCAGGAGGTTGTGAATAATGGAAATGCTGTTGAAAATCATACACTTCCTCAGTCTTGCCGTGGGTATCGGCATCGGGGTTGCGAACATGGTGATTGGTATTCGCCTGCGCAAGGCCCAGGATGAGACGGCGCAATTTGTGCGCGCAACCCAGGGTGTGCTGGGGCAGATTGCGCTTGGCGCCATCATTCTTCTGTGGCTGACCGGCATTGCCATGTGGATCGGGTGGCATCAGATGCGCGCTGATTCGGCCTTTCTGGTCAAGATCGTTGCCGTGATTATTCTGACCGCCGTTTCGGTTGATCTGAATATCCGCGGCGCGCGCGCCCGACATGGCCAGGGTCAGCCGCCAAGCCCGGCATTCATGCGCCGCGCGGGGATGGTTTCGGGGCTGATGTCCGTGATCGCGGTGATCTTTGCAGTCATCGCTTTCAACTGAGGCGGGGCAGGGGGGCATCGCCCCCCGGTCGCGCAGGCGCGCCCTCCCCCCAGAGTATTTGGACAAAGAAGAAGCTCAGCCCTGTTCGGCCTTGTCGGCCAGCTCTCCGGCCAGGGCGCGTTCGATCAGGGTGACGGTTTCATTCACCCCGTAAAGGGCGACAAATCCGCCAAATCGCGGGCCTTGGGATGCGCCGAACAGCACCTCGTAGATGGCCTTGAACCAGTTGCGCAGCGGCTCGAACCCGTGGTCCTTGCCGACCGCAAAGACCAGCGATTGCAGGGTCTCGGCATCCTCTTCGCCGTCATGGGCGCGCAGCCGCCGGGCCAGGTCTTCCAGCGCCGCGCGTTCCTTGTCGTCGGGCAGGCGGAACCGGCGGGTGGGGGCCACGAAATCGTTGAAATAGCGCACTGCAAAGCCGGCCGCCTGGTCCAGATCCGGGTGCGTTTCGGGGCTGGCCTCGGGGGCATAGCGGCGGATGAAGCCCCACAGGCCCTGCTTGTCGCTGGCCCCGGCGACAGAGGCCAGGTTCAACAGCATGGCGAAAGACACCACCATATGCGATTTCGGGGGCTTGCCGCCGTGGATATGCCAGACCGGGTTGTTGAGGCGGGCCTTCAGATCCTGCGTCTCATAGGCGCGCAGTTGCTGATGATATTCGTCTACCGCCTTGGGAATCACGTCGAAATACAGGCGCTTGGCGGTTTTCGGCTTGAGATACATGAAATAGCTGAGGGATTCCGGCGCGGCATAGGTCAGCCATTCTTCCATGCTCAGCCCGTTGCCCTTTGACTTGGAGATCTTCTGCCCGTTTTCGTCGTTGAACAGCTCGTAGGTCAGGGTTTCGGGCTGCGGCTTGCCCAGCGCGCGGCAGATCCTGGTGGCTTGCGTGACGCTGTCGATCAGATCCTTGCCCGACATTTCGTAATCGACCCCCAGCGCCGCCCAGCGCATGGCCCAGTCGGGTTTCCACTGCATCTTGACATTGCCGCCGGTGACGGGGATTTCCACCTTTTCGCCGTCGGGTTCCTGATAGACGATCGTGCCCTTGGCGACATTGCGTTCCAGCGTCGGCACCTGCAGCACATGGCCGGTTTTCGGGCTGATCGGCAGGAAGGGCGAATAGGTTGCGCGGCGTTCCTCGCCCAGTGTGGGCAGCATGATTTCAAGGATCTTGTCGAACCGATCCAGCGCCGTCAGCAGCATTTCGTCAAAGCGGCCCGATCTGTAGTATTCGGTGCTCGAGGCGAATTCGTATTCGAAACCGAACTGGTCGAGAAACGCCCTGAGCTGCGCGTTGTTATGGGCGCCGAAGCTGTCGTGACAGCCGAAGGGATCGCGCACGCGGGTCAGAGGCAGGTTGAGGTCAAGCGCCAGCTCGTCCCGGTTGGGCACGTTTCCGGGCACCTTGCGCATGCCGTCCATGTCGTCGGAAAAACAGATCAGCCGGGTCGGGATATCGGAAAGGGTCTCGAACGCCCGGCGCACCATGGTGGTGCGCGCAACCTCGCCGAATGTGCCAATATGGGGCAGGCCCGAGGGGCCATAGCCTGTCTCGAACAGCACATAACCTTTTTCGGGCGGCGCCTTTGAATAGCGTTTCACCAGTTTGCGGGCCTCTTCAAAGGGCCAGGCCTTGGATTGCATCGCCATTTCGCGCAGTTCGGACATCGGGTTTTCCATTCATCAGGTCGGGGCGGAACACTTTACCGCCATCTGCGCGAGCTTCCTATTGCCCCGCGTGGCCAGCGTCAATAATCTGGCGCCGATTGGCAACCCGGAGTCTTTGACATGAGCATCACCGACGCACCCCCCCCATCGCTGACGCCTCAGGACGCGCTGGTTTCGATCATGATCGCCGTTTCCGCATCCGACGCGACCATCCGTACATCCGAGCTGGTCACGATCGAGCGCATCGTCAATCACCTGCCGGTTTTCGGTGGCTACGACGCGGACCGGATCAAGACCGTCTCGCAAACTGTGTTCGACCTGTTTGAAGACGAAGACGGCATCGCCGCCCTGCTGGGCCTTGTGCGCGATGCCCTGCCCGAGCGCCTGTTTGAAACCGCCTATGCGCTGGCCTGTGACGTGGGCGCGGCCGATGGCAAGCTGGGCGAGGCCGAGCTGCGCTTTCTCGAGGAAATCCGGTACGAGCTGAACATCGACCGCCTGCATGCGGCCGCCATCGAACGTGGCGCGCGGGCGCGGCATCTGACCGTGTGATCACATACTGCAAGGCTCAGGCCCGGTATTCCCGGATCCAGTGTTCGATCAGCTTTTGCTGCATTTTCTTTGCGCGTCGGTTCCAGCCTCGTGCCCCCTTGGGGCGTGCGCGTCGGGCCTTGGGGATGGCCGCGCGCCTGGGCATATCCGCCGAAAAGATCGCAAATGCCAGCTTGCGCGAGCCCGGCCCATCCGCATAGCCCGCCAGCGCGCTGACAAAATTCAGCGTGCCCGTCTTGGCATGAACGGAAATGCGACTGTTGCGTAGGGGGCGGCCCTTTGAATCATGCAGCTTGACCTTCTTCATCAGGCCGTGAAGATGGCCGTCCCAGCCCTGTTTCAGCAGCACCTGCACCATGTCGCGGGCAGAAATGCGGTTGCCTTCCTCCAGCCCGGAATGATCGACAAAGCGGGCATGTCGGGCATCTGTCATCTGTTTCAGCCAGGCCGACATCTGTTGCGCCGAGGCCCGCAGGTTGCGCGGGTTCCCGCCCCGCGCCTTGGTGGCGGTCAGGCCCACGCATTCGGCCGTGAGATTGGTCGAGAACTTGAGCATGTAGCGCAGCATCTCGTCCAGCTTCCTGCTTTGCCACTGTGCGATGACCGTGGCCGAAGCCGGCAATGTCGTGGCGCGCTGGAATTCGGGCAGCACAATCCCGAACGAGCGCGAAATCGTCTGGAATACCTCGGCCGCATAGAATTCGGGCCGCCGCACCGGCAACCAGCGCCCGCCCTTGCGGCTCAGCGCGCCGCGTGAAATCGTCCAGCTGTCGGTTTTGGGGCCGGTGACAAGCGTGAATATCTGGCTGGAATGATCGACTACCCGCATGGATGCCGTGGTGACCTGCGGCCTGAACTTCACGCCGCGGGCATCCATCGTGACGGTGACATCCTTCTTGTGGCGTTTCCACTGGAAGAACACGCGATTGTAATTCAGGTTCAGCCCGGAAAGCGACGGGTTATAGGCCAGATATTCGGGCTGGCTGGGATCGATTGCCCGCTGATAGGGCAGCGCCTCGGCATGAACAAGGCAGCGGCCGGTGATTTCCCTCAACCCGGCCTCTTTCACCTGGCGCGCCATATCCGCCAGGGCGTCGCTGTCAAGCGTGGGGTCGCCGCCGCCCACCAGATACAGATCACCCTCCAGCCGGCCATTGACAATCGGTGCAGTGGCAAGAACCTGCGTCTTGAAGCGGAAATCGGTGCCCAGGGTTTCCAGCCCGTAAAGCGTGGTCACGGTCTTGGTCACGCTGGCAGGCGGCATTGCCAACAGATGCTTGTGGGCTTCCAGAACTTCGCCGGTCTGCGCATCGGCGACCAGAAACCCCGTCTTGCCGGTCAACCCGGCGGCAGCGATGATTTCCGCCGCCTTGTCGGCATTCGAAGATATCGTCGGCTTGTCACCGGGCCTTGGCTGCGGGCGGATCGACTTTTTCGGCGCAGATGACCTTGCCAGCGCCGGGCTTGCCGCTCCGGCCATGAGCGCGCCGATCACCCACCGGCGCGTCGGGAAATCTCCGGGGGTGTGTCGCGTCATTCCAAACTCGTCAACATCAAATGGGAAGGGCAGGCCTCAACGCACCCAGTTGCCGCTATTTCGTATCGCGGTCGAAGAAATGTCAACCATCGGTCCGCTGACAAGGCACCATGCGGGCGTGTTTTCCCCTGCAAGGGCGCCTGCCGCATGTTCGGGCAGCCGGAAACGCGAAAAACTGCGCGCCGCGGGCGACAGGCCGGCGCGCAGCATGTTGTCGGGCCGGCCCAGCACCCCGAGGGGCAGCATCTGCATGATCGCGCGCCAGTTCTGCCAGTGGTGAAACTGTGCCAGGTTGTCGGCCCCCATCAGCCAGACGAACCGCACCCCCGGATGACGGGGCAGCAGGCGGCCCAGCGTCGCCGCGGTGTGGCGGGTGCCCAGCCTTGCCTCGATGTCCGTGACATGGATGCGCCGGTCATCCGCCAGCGCGCGGCAGGCCTGCATCCGGCGCGCCAGGCTGGCCGGGCCAAAGGGTTTCAGCGGGTTGCCGGGGCTGACCAGCCACCAGACCCGATCCAGCCGGAACCGGCGCAGCGCCTCGTGCGTGATATGCAGATGCCCCGCATGCGGCGGGTCGAACGACCCCCCCAGCAGGCCGACCCGCATCCCCGCGGGGGTATATGGAAGATCGTCCGACATCCCCGCCTTTTCGGCGCCTGAAGGGGCCGCTGTCAAGCGCCTGCCACCTCGGTCGTCAGATCAGCCGCGCCCGCGATAGGCAGGAACCCCCTGATCGGGCAGCCACAGCCCCTCGGGCGGGCTGCCTGTCTGCCAGAACACGTCGATGGGGATGCCGCCGCGCGGATACCAGTAGCCGCCGATGCGCAGCCAGCGCGGCGCCAGCTCGTCCACCAGGCGGCGGCCGATGGCGACGGTGCAATCCTCGTGAAATGCCCCATGATTGCGAAACGAGGTCAGATACAGTTTCAGCGACTTTGATTCCACAAGCCATCTATCGGGCACGTAATCCAGCACCAGATGGGCGAAATCCGGCTGCCCCGTCACCGGGCAGATCGAGGTGAATTCCGGAATGGTGAAACGCACCAGATAGTTGGTGTCGCCATGTGGGCTGGGCACGCGCTCCAGTACCGCCTCATCCGGCGATTTCGGGGCCTGCGCCGCCTTGCCCAGCTGCGACAGGCCAAGATTTTCGTCCTGCGTCATGATCCCCTCACACCGCGCTCAGGCCGAGGCGTTCATCGCGCCGGCGGATCCAGCTTATCACGGGGATGGTCAGCAGCACCATCCAGCCCTTGCCGATCACCTGGCCGGTCAGGAAATCGAGGCTGCCAAAGGCCATCTGCAGAAAGACAAGGCTGTCGAACACCAGCCCGACCACGCTGGACGCCACCACCGCCAGCACCAGCCCGCGCCTTTGCAGCGGGGTATAGACGGCAAGGTCGGCAAATTCGGAAATCAGGAATGCCGTGACCGAGGCAATGACCAGCGCCGGCGGGGCGATCAGCCAGCTCAGCGCACCGCCAACCAGAATGGCGACAACGGCCCAGACCAACCCCAGCCGCCGCTGCACCAGATCGCGCAGCACCAGTGCCAGCCCCACCATCAGCACACCGCTGGGTGCCATGATGCCGGGCGCTACCGGAATCAGACAGGGCCCGTCAGGCGGGCAGACGCTGCCGAAATGGCCGAGCATCCAGTTTGCAGCGGGGATCGAGGCCACATATCCGGCCAGAAAAAGCGCGCCCTCCAGACGGCGGCGCGTGTCAGGTGAAGTGGTCATTTTCCTCTCCATATATTCCGCATCTCGGGCTTGAATACCCGCGCGTGTCTCAGGACCGCCCTGCTAGCGCACCGACGGGGGCAATGTCAATCGGCGCCCCCCGCCTTCTTCTTTGCAAAAATACTCAAATCCCCCACCCGGATTGCAGTCGCACCAAAGGCGGCCTATCAAGGGCCTGCCAACTGGGGGGCATGTCTTGCAAAACGATCACGTCAATCTGGTCAAGCTGTGCGTGGGGATCGACTCGGTCGAACATCTGCTCGAATGGCGCGCCCGGCGCGACGCACGCCGTGCGGCCGACGGTCTGCCGCCGATCAGTGAACATGTCACCCGCATGTTCCCCAAACGCGCCGAAGAGATCCTGCGCGGAGGGTCTCTCTACTGGGTCATCAAGGGCCAGATCCAGGCGCGTCAGCGCATTGTGGGGCTTGAGGAACGCATCGGTTCCGACGGCATCCGCCGCTGTGCCCTGATGCTCGACCCGGATTTGGTTCGCACCCGCCTTGCCCCGCGCCGCCCGTTTCAGGGCTGGCGCTACCTCGCCCCGCAGGACGCCCCGCCCGACCTGCCCGCAAGCCGCGCCGATGATGACGAGCTGCCGCCCGAACTCAGCCAGGCGCTGGCGGAAATCGGGCTGCGGTAGGCGCCTGGAGCAAGGCCGACCGGGCATATCACGTTCTTGCAATGTGCCGTGGCTTGAGCCGTCGACAGTTCTTTCGAAAACGGGCAGGCTTTTCCATTCGTGTGGCCCGTCAACCGCCATGGTCGCCCTTTCATCACCACAACGGCATGTCCAATGACACAGCCACCGCTTTGCAACTCCGAAGGAGGCTTGCGATTCCCAAAATACCCGCTATACCCTCGCCCCACGGAGAGGTGGCCGAGTGGTCGAAGGCGCACGCCTGGAACGCGTGTAGGCGGGTAACCGTCTCCAGGGTTCGAATCCCTGTCTCTCCGCCACCGTCCTGAGAGGAATGTTTCTCTGCCCCCGCAGCCCCCAAATTTTCCCGCTGTTTTCAAGGGTTACGCTGGTGTGCTGTTCACCTTCGCCCGCGCGAAACGGCCGAAATCGGTCTCTCCAGGCCATTTTTCTCTGAACCTAATGACTGCGGTGATTTGGTGAATTTTTCGTAATGCGTTGAAATCACATCATTATTTTGTAACGCAACCTGAACACTTCGATGCCGGTCGCGTTTGCCCACAATCGACCGGGATCGGACGTTCGCCAGCCTGAGTTCGGGCGCGCGGCGGGTGGGTTTTCCGAACATGAAACGCCTCGCTCGCATGGCCATCGGGCACTTATACTGGTTGCTCGCGCGGAAGGAGAAAAACGCGTTGACAGCCCTCCCTCCCCGCTTGTTCAAAATGGTTCACAAGAATGTTTCTGCGGGGGTGATTCCGTCATGGTGGGCGGGGGACGTGTGATTGGGGCTG
>JAUZRU010000049.1 GCA_030950185.1 Paracoccaceae bacterium
GGCGCGGCGCTGGCGATCGGCATTCTCAAGGGCGCGATTGCGTGCCATTCCGGCATGGCCACATTTGCCGAGGCCGGTGTCAGCGACGGCTAGAAAATGTCGCGTCTGATCGCGTTTGCCTCGCCCGGTGCGCCGCGCGTCCCGGGCATGCGCCCGCCCGCCCCCATGGCGGGCGCATTCGCGCCCAACCGGTCGGTCGCCTACCCTGCCTTGTGCAGCCCCTATTGAACCGAGAAACCTGACAGGCATCATTCAACCGGGCCGGAACAAGAGGTTCACACCGCCGCCGAACCCCTCTAAACAGGCGCAGACAACACCGGAGCGCACAGATATGGCCAGAACCTTTCGCCTGACATTGGGGCAGCTGAACCCTACCGTTGGCGACCTTGCCGGCAACGCCGCACAGGCGCGCGATGCCCATGAACAGGCGCGTGCCAATGGTGCCGACATGCTGGCGCTGCCGGAAATGTTCATCACCGGCTATCAGACGCAGGATCTGGTGCTGAAGCCCGCCTTTGTGGCCGATGCCATGAAACATGTCGAACAGCTGGCCCGCGACTGCGCCGAGGGGCCGGCCATCGGTATCGGGGGTCCGCTGGCCGAGGGCGGCGAGGTGTTCAACGCATATTTCATCCTGTCAGGCGGGCAGATCCGGGCGGCGGTGAAAAAGCACCACCTTCCCAACACACAGGTCTTCGATGAAATGCGCCTGTTCACCCCCGGCCCCATCAGCGGCCCCTATGCGGTGGGTGATGTGCGCATCGGCTCGCCCATATGCGAGGATGCCTGGCACGAAGATGTGGCCGAGGCGCTGGCCGAAACGGGTGCCGAAATCCTGCTGGTGCCCAATGGTTCACCCTATCGGCGCGAAAAGATCGAGGATCGCCACGGGCTGATGGTGGCCCGCGTCATCGAGACCGGCCTGCCGCTGGTTTACCTGAACATGGTGGGCGGGCAGGATGACCAGATATTTGACGGCGGATCCTTCGTGCTGAACCCCGGCGGGGCCTTGATGCTGCAATTGCCGCCCTTTGCCGAGATACTTGCCCATGTGGATCTTACCGAAACGCCCGATGGCTGGCGCGCCGCAAAGGGCGCGCTGGCGCCGTTCCCCCATGTTTGGGAGCAGGACTATAACGCCATGGTGCTGGCGCTGCGCGACTATATGCGCAAGTCGGGCTTTCAGCGTGCGCTGCTGGGCCTGTCGGGCGGTATCGATTCGGCGCTGGTCGCGGCCATTGCTGCTGACGCGCTGGGCGCGGAAAATCTCCGCTGCGTAATGCTGCCCTCGGAATATACATCGTCCGAGTCGCTGGAAGACGCGGCCCTGGTCGCGCGCAATCTGGGCTGCCGGCTGGACAACCTGCCGATCACCGGCCCCCGCAGTGCCGTGACCGAGGCGCTGGCGCCGCTGTTTGCCGGCACCACGCCCGATGTGACCGAGGAAAACATCCAGTCGCGCCTGCGCGGGCTGCTGCTGATGGCGCTTTCCAACAAGTTCGGCGAGATGCTGCTGACCACCGGCAACAAGTCCGAGGTCGCGGTGGGATACGCCACCATCTATGGCGACATGGCCGGCGGCTATAACCCGATCAAGGATCTCTACAAGACCCGCGTGTTCGAGACCGCCCGCTGGCGCAACGAAAACCACCGCGACTGGATGAAGGGGCCCGCGGGCGAGGTGATCCCGCAACGGGTGATCGACAAGCCCCCCTCGGCCGAGCTGCGCCCGGATCAGAAGGACGAGGACAGCCTGCCACCCTATGACGTGCTGGACGACATCCTCGAACGCCTGATCGACCGCGACCAGTCCGTGGCCGAGGTGGTTGCGGCAGGCCATGATCGCGCCACCGTCAAGCGGGTGGAACATCTGATCTATATCTCGGAATACAAACGGTTCCAGTCGGCCCCCGGTGCGCGCACCTCGGGCCGGGCGTTCTGGCTGGACAGGCGCTATCCGATCGTCAACCGCTGGCGCGACGAGGGGTAGCGCGGGGGTGTTTTCCCCGGTCATACCGCCGGTTCCACATCTGGTCGGACACAGCAGGGGTGGAAGGGGACTTGATTCCCCCGGAATGATCCCCTAACTGCAGGGCCGAGAGGTTGGCACGGGCGAACGCCTCGCCAACCCGGTCAGGTCCGGAAGGAAGCAGCCGTAACGAGTTCCGTTCGGGTCGTTGTCCAGCCTCTCACCTGTCATCCCCCTTCTTTTCGGGCTGTTGCGGGAAATTCCTGTTGCTGTTGCAATGGGATACGGCTATCAGATCTGCCAAAAAACGACAGGCAGAGGGGCAGGATACGTGGGGCAGAAATTCACCATCACGACCAGCGGGACCGTGGCGGTTCCCAATGATGCAACGGTAAATGTCGCAATTCCGGGGGGCGGGGCGGTTACCATCCAGCCGGCTGCGGGGCAGGGCGTCAACGAGCTCAAGATCAATTTTGCCAATTCCGGCGGCGCGCAAGGCGATGTCGTGAACGTCAACCTGTCGCAGTTCAGCCAGAACGGTTTGCAGATCGACCTCAAGAATTTCACCTCGACGGATCAGCTGCACCTTCAGGGGGCGGCGATTACCGGCGTGAACCCGGCGAACCCCAGCCAGATGATGTTCAGCTATACGGGCGCAAACGGCAACACATATACGGGATATGCCGCGCTTGACGGCGGGGCCACCTTCGGGGATGCCGGCGCGCCACTTGTGATCTGTTTTGCCGGCGGCACATTGATCGAAACCGATTGTGGCGAGGTTCCGGTCGAGGAACTTCAGGTTGGGGACAAGGTGCGCACGTTGTCGGGTACGTTCCGGCCCATCCGCTGGATCGGCGCCCGCCGGCTGAGCAATGTCAGCCTGGCGCTGGCGCCGCATCTGCGCCCGGTGCGCATCCGCAAGGGGGCATTCGGCGCGGGGCTTCCGCATCGTGATCTTGTCGTGTCACCACAGCACCGGATCTGTCTTGATACCCCTTGGGCCGAGGCGTTGTTTGGCGAAAAACGGGTTCTTGCCGCGGCGCTGCATCTTGTGAATGACCGCACCGTCGCGGTTGCGGCGGATCTGGATGAGGTGACATATTACCACCTGCTTTTCGACGGTCACGAGGTGCTCTATTCCAACGGCCTTCCCAGCGAGAGCCTGCACCCCGGCGACGTGGCCATGGACGCGCTGGGCGAGGCGGCGCGCGCAGAGGTGCTTGAACTGTTTCCCGAGCTTGCAGGTCGCGGTGGCGCGAGGGCAACCGCGCTGCCTGTTCTCAAGCGTTTCGAGGCCGACGTTCTGGCGAGCTACGGGCTCTGAGCGGGGGAAGTGGCGCGGGGGCAGTGGCCCAGGCCATCTGGCCCCTGGTTTCCACGGCCCCCGGCCGCGCGGCCCGCAGCCTTGCCAGCGCCGCATCCGGTGCCTCATTGCGCTCGACCATCAGGCGCAGGGCCACCATTCCCGACCGGCCCCGACCCGCCATGCAGTGCAGCAATACAGCTCCGCCGCGATCGAGGGTGGCATGCAGCTGTGCTGACAGGGCGGCCCAGGGTGCGTCGGGGGGCGGGGCGTTGAAATCGGGAATCGGGAAGTGGGCGTGAGCAACATCCATCAGGGCCAGATCCCCGGCCAGATCCTCTGCGCCAAGGCGGGCCATCTCGGCCATCGTGGTCATGGAAACGACGATATCCGCGCCCCAGCGGGCAATGGTTGAGAGGTCGGCCAGCGGCGCCCCGTCACGCCCCGGCAGGGGGCTGATACCCAGCCGCCCATCGCCCTCGATGTCTATTTGAGCGATTGAAAAAACCATGCCTGTCCTGCCTCGCTCGGGACTCGCCTTTCGCGGCGCGTGCCGCTAGGAATAGGTGGCAGGAAAACGAACCGGGGTCAAATGAACGACGCAGCTTCCGATCAGCGAAACTATCAGGTTCTGGCGCTGAAATACCGCCCGCAGACATTTGCCGACCTGATCGGTCAGGATGCCATGGTGCGCACCCTGAAAAATGCCTTTCAGGCCGACCGGATCGCGCATGCCTTCATCATGACCGGCGTGCGCGGCGTGGGCAAGACCACCACCGCGCGCATCATTGCCAAGGGGCTGAACTGCATCGGCCCCGACGGCCAGGGCGGCCCCACGGTAGAGCCCTGCGGCGAATGCGAGCCCTGCCGCGCCATCGCCGAGGGCCGCCATGTGGACGTGATGGAGATGGACGCCGCCAGCCGCACCGGCGTGGGCGACATCCGCGAGATCATCGACAGCGTGCATTACCGGGCCGCCAGCGCGCGCTACAAGATCTATATCATCGACGAGGTACACATGCTGTCCACCAGCGCCTTCAACGCGCTGCTGAAAACGCTGGAGGAACCCCCCGAGCATGTGAAATTCATCTTTGCCACCACCGAGATCCGCAAGGTGCCGGTCACGGTGCTGAGCCGCTGCCAGCGCTTCGACCTGCGCCGGATCGAGCCCGAGGTGATGATCGCCCATCTGCGCGGCATTGCCGAACGCGAAGCCGCGCAGATCAGCGACGATGCCCTGGCCCTGATCACGCGCGCGGCCGAGGGCTCGGTGCGCGATGCGCTGTCGCTGATGGATCAGGCAATCGCCCATGGCGCTGGCGAGACCTCGGCCGAGCAGGTGCGCGCCATGCTGGGGCTGGCCGACCGGGGGCGGGTTCTGGACCTGTTCGAACTGATCATGCGTGGCGATACGGCAGCTGCCTTGCAAGAGCTTTCCGGCCAGTATGCCGATGGCGCCGACCCGATGGCGGTGCTGCGCGACCTTGCCGAGGTGACGCATTGGACCTCGGTCATCAAGATCACCCCCGCGGCGGCCGAGGATCCCACCGTCAGCCCCGAGGAACGCGCCCGCGGTCGCGACCTGGCCGAACGTCTGCCCATGCGGGCGCTGACGCGGATGTGGCAGATGCTGCTGAAGGCGCTGGAAGAGGTGGCGCATGCACCCAACGCAATGATGGCTGCGGAAATGGCGATCATCCGGCTGACCCATGTCGCCGATCTGCCCAGCCCCGAGGATCTGGTGCGCAAGCTGCACAACACCCCGCCCGCCGGGCCGGGTGGCGGCGGTGGCGTGGTGGGTGGCGGCCCCGGGGGCGCTGTGACGGCGCGCGCGCAGATGGCCGCCGGCCCGCAATCTGCCCCCCGATCGGGCGGGGTTTCGGCCGTGGCCGGTGGCGGCACGACCGCCGCGCTACCGGCGGCGGAAACCGCGCTTGCCCGCTTTTCCACATTCGATTCGGTGGTCGAGCTGATCCGCGCCAACCGCGACATGCAGCTGCTGGTCGAGGTCGAGGATACGCTGAAACTGGCCAGATACACGCCGGGGCGGATCGAATTCGAGATGACCGAAAAGACCCCGCGCGATCTGGCGGCGCGGCTGTCGTCGCGACTGCAATCCTGGACGGGCGTGCGCTGGGGCGTGTCGGTTGTCTCGGATGGTGGCGCCCCCACCATCCGCGAATTGCGCGAGGCCGCGCGCGATGATCTGCACGCGCGCGCCAAGGCGCATCCGATGGTGCAGGAAGTGCTGAAACATTTTCCGGGGGCTGAAATCCTGGCGGTGAAACCCGATATGCAGGAGGGCGCCGACAATGTGGTTCCCCTTGACATCGACGCAGCCGGCGATGACTGGGACCCGTTTGAAAGCGACTGAAACAGATATCCATTTGGGAGCATGACATGCTGAAAGGTTTGGGTGGGCTTGGCGACATGGCCAAGCTGATGAAACAGGCCCAGGAAATGCAGGGCAAGATGGCCGAGATTCAGGAAAATCTTGCCAACATCAACGTAGTCGGCCAGTCGGGCGCCGGCATGGTGGTGGCAACCGCCAACGCCAAGGGCGAACTCAAGGCGCTGGAAATCGACCCGTCCCTGCTGACCCCCGACGACAAGGAGGCCCTTGAGGATCTGATCGTTGCCGCCATTCGCGACGCCCAGATCAAGGCGCAGGAAACCCATCAGGCGGAAATGGCCCGCCTGACCGAGGGGCTGAACCTGCCGCCGGGCATGAAGATGCCGTTCTAGGGGCGCGGGGAATTTCGTCGTGAGAATATCATCGTGAGAATATCATCGTGACTGGCCCGGACAGCGAAATCGAACAGCTGATCGCGCTGATGGCGCGCCTGCCGGGGTTGGGGCCGCGCTCGGCCCGGCGCGCGGTGCTGCACATGATCCGCAAGCGCGCGCTGCTGCTGGGGCCGCTGGCCGATGCCATGCGGCAGGTGGCCGACACCGCGCGCGAATGTGTGCGTTGCGGAAACATCTCGACCCATGAGGTCTGTGCCATTTGCAGCGCCGACAAGCGCGCCAATGGCCAGCTTTGCCTGGTCGAGGATGTCGCCGATCTGTGGGCGATGGAACGATCGGGCGTGTTCAAGGGGCGCTATCACGTGCTGGGGGGTGTGCTTTCGGCGCTCGACAATATCGGCCCGGACGAGCTGCGCCTGCCGCTGTTGCGCCAGCGCATCGCGGATGAGGGGATAACCGAGGTCATCCTGGCCCTGAACGCCACCGTGGACGGGCAGACCACCGCCCATTACATTGCCGACATGTTGCAGGACGGCGGCGTGACGGTGACCTCGCTGGCCCAGGGCGTGCCCATCGGGGGAGAGCTGGATTATCTTGACGACGGCACCATTTCGGCCGCGCTCAGGGCACGCAAGGCACTTTAGGCGCGCTCAGCCATCATCTTCGAATATCTGGTTCAGGAAAGCCACCTGCGCAGCGCGTGCCCTGTCGGCGAGGGGCGTGTCGAAATAGTCGAACGCATGCACCCCGCCAGGATACCAGATGACCTTTGCCCGGCTACCGGCTGCCTGCCAGCGCGCCGACATGAAAGCGGTATCATCCATCAGCGGATCATATGTGCCGCACTGAAAAAGGGCAGGAGGCATGCCTGAAAGATCGCCGAACAGGGGGGATGCCATCGGGTCGGTCATCCGCTCGGCCGGGATCGCCAGATTGGCGGTGAACCACGCGATGGTCGGGGTGGACAGGATCAGATTGCGCGCGCCCCAGTTTGCGGCGGACGGGGTCAGGCGCAGATCATAGGCGCCATAGGTCATCAGCGCGCCCTTGAAACGATCCAGCAGCCCCTCGGCCTTCATCGTCAGCAGTGTGGTGGCCGAAAGATGGGCGCCCGCGCTTTCGCCGCCGATCACGATACGGTCGGTGCCGAAACTGTCATTTGCCGTGTCGATCAGCCACCGCGCGGCGGCGGCGCAATCTTTGACGCAGGCGGGCCAGGGGTTTTCCGGCGCAAGCCTGTATTCAACCGACACGGTTGCGCAGCCCGTTGCCTTGACCAGCGCCTTGAGCCGGTGATCCTGGTGCCACGGACGCCCGATCGACCAGCCGCCACCATGGATATGCAGCAGCACGCCACGGGGCTTTCCCTCGGGGCGAATGATGCGCACACGCCCCGGCCCGCCGGGTGCACCCGGAATGTCGATATCCTCGGCCTCTTGCAGCGGCGGGCGAAAGGGAAAGATGCCGCGCCCCTCGTCCCGGGCCTGCCGGACCTGCTCGATCGGCAGCTCATGGGTTGCGGGCATGTCGGCAAGCTGGGCCTCGAGCCTGGCGACGAAGGCAGCGGTTTCGGCATCCATGATGTCGGGCGAAAAAGGCGAATCGGTCATCTTGGCGTCCGTTGCTCTGTCGGTTTTCCTGCATCTGATCCTGTCGGGCCTGTTGGTCGCATGCAAGGGGATATGTGCGCATTCTGCGCGCTCAAGCAGGTTGCCGGCGGTTCAGGAAAGGTCGCGCAAAAAAAAACGGGTGCGGTCGAACGGTTTCTGCCCGGAAATGAAAGGCGCCAAGGGCAAGCGGAACAAGCTTTGCCGCAAACCGGGTGGTGTTTCTGGTGGAGCCGAGGGGGATCGAACCCCTGACCTCGTCATTGCGAACGACGCGCTCTCCCATCTGAGCTACGGCCCCAGCGGCGCCTGTCTTACCCGAGGCGGCGGGGAAGTCAAGCGCCTGCTGTCAGGCTTTCACGCCGGTTTTCGCGCGCAGGAATGCCTCGATCTGTTGTGCGGGCATGGCGCCGGCCTGGCGGGCCAGCTCGCGGCCGGCGCGGAAGGCGATCAGCAGCGGGATGCCGCGAATGCCGTGATCGGTTGACACCTTGGGATAATCCTCGGTGTTGATCTTGGCAAAGCGCACATTGGGCGCCATGTTACGCGCCGCCTTGGCGAATTCGGGCGCCATCATCCGGCAGGGGCCGCACCAGGGGGCCCAGAAATCGACGACCAGCGGGATATCGTCATTCTTTTTCGCCTTCGTCAGGATCTTCGGGTCCAGCTCCTTGACCTTGCCGTCCAGCAGCTTGCTGCCGCAGACACCGCATTTCGGCCCGGCGCTCAGCTTGTCCTGGGGCACACGGTTGACCGCACCGCAGTCAAGGCAGGTCAGTTTCACTTGTTTTGTCATTCGGCCTCTCCACGGGCATATATGAGAATTTCCTGATATATGCGGACCGCGCGACCGGGTTTCAAGCGGCGGGTCTGTGGTTACCGTTCGGTGAACTTGATTTCGATCCGGCGGTTCTGGGCGCGGGCCTGGGGCGTGTTGGCCGGGTTGACGGGTTGATACTCGCCAAAGCCGGTGGCGGCCAGGCGATTGGGCGGGAAGTGCAGCTCGTCGATCATGTAGCGCACGACGGCAAGGGCGCGGGCCTGGGAAAGCTGCCAGTTATTCTTGAATTCGCCGGTGCCGCTGAGGGGCACGTTGTCGGTGTGGCCGTCCACGCGCAGCACCCAGTTGAATTCGGGTGGGATCTGTTTTTCCACCTCCTGGATCAGGCGCGCAACCTTGGCGATCTCGTGCTTGCCGTTCTCGGACAGCTCGGCCGAGCCAGGGGCGAACAGCACCTCGGAGGCGAACACAAAGCGATCGCCCACCACCTTGACGCCGGGGCGGTCGGCAAGAACATCGCGCATCTTGCCAAAGAAGTCAGACTTGAACTTGCGCAGGCTCTTGGTCTCGGCTTCCAGGCGCTTGCGCTCGGCCGCTTCCAGTTCGGCCCGCTTGCGTTGCTCCTCGGCCAGCTTGCGCTGTTCCTCTGCCAGTGCCGCTTCCTTTTCGGCGCGTTTGCGTTGTTCCTCGGCAACACGGCGCTGTTCGGCGGCGACCTGCGCCAATGCGGTGTTCAGGTTCTTGCCAAGGGCCTGGATTTGCACCTTGGAGGCGGCGTCGCGCGCATTGGCCTCGTCCAGCAGGCTCTGAAGCGTGTCGAGCTGCTTGCGCAGTTCGGCGGTCTGCTGGTTCAGCAGGGCAACCTTGCGCATGGCTTCGGCCGATCTGGCCTTTTCCTTGCTCAACGCCTCGTTCGCCTTGGCCAGCAGAATGGCCTTCTGCTGGGCCTCGGTCAGCTTGCTGGCCGCATCCTGTTCGGCGGCCAGCCGTGCCGCCAGCGCCGCCTTGAGGCGCGCCTGCAGGTCGGTGCGGTCGGCCTCGATGGTCTGGATGTCCTTGCCGCGGGCCTCCAGCCGCGCCAGCAGCGCGTTGAGGCGTTCCTCCAGCGTGGACTTGTCGGCTTTTGCAGCCTCAAGCGCCTTTTTGAGCTTTTCAGCCTCGGTCTCGGTCCGGGTCAGGTCGGATTTCGTCTTGTCGGCCTCCTGTCTGGCCTGATCGATGGCCACAAGGGCGGCGGCCAGCTTTTGAGCTAACTCATCCTTGGCCGACTGCGCGGCGGCAAGCAGGGTCAGCGTATCCTCGGCCTTGCGGCGTTGCTCTTCCAGCGCCAGCGTCATGGCGGTCAGTTCGGTTTTCGCATTCTTGAGCTTCTCGCGCAGCGCCTCGGCGGCGGCGGCCTCGGCCAGGCGGGATTTTTCTTTTTCTGTCAGCTTTGCATTGGTGTCGGCAAGGCGGCGGCGCAGGGCCTCGGCTGCGGCGGCTTCGGCCAGGCGGGCCTTTTCGGCATCGGTGAGGGTGGCCTTTGATGCCTCGAGTTCCTTTTGCAGCTGCGCGATCGAGGCCTGTGCCGCGATCTTTTCCTTTTCGGCATCCGACAGCCCCTGTTCCAGCACCCTGATACGCGCCTGCAGCTGGGCAAGGGTCTTCTGGTCGTCTTCGCTGGCCTTTTTGGTGGCCGCCAGCTCGGCCGCCATCTTCGCAAGCTGGCTTTCCAGATCCGAAACCTTGGACTGCGACTTGCCCAGCGTGCCGCGCGTCTGTTCCAGCGCCGCAAGCGCCGATTGCAGAGAGGTCTGGCGGTCTGCCAGCTCGGCCTTGGTCTTTTCGATCAACGCCTCAAGCGCCTGGCGCTTGGCGGCGGCCAGGCGGGCGGCCTCGGTCGCGGCGTCGATTTCGTCGCGCGCCTTGGCCAGTGCCAGCTGCAACGCCTCTTTTTCACTGATGATGCGCTTGTTCTTCGCCTTCAGGTCGTCAAGGCTGGCCGTCAGAGCCTGTTTTTCCGATCGGGTTTTGGCAACCGTGTCTTCCAGCTTTTTCTTGTCCAGAACCAGCTGGGACCGTTCTGCCAGCAAGCCGGCAACCTGGGCCTCGAAACTGGTGACGCGCGCCTGATATTCGGCGATCTTGTCCTTTTGCACCTTGGCCTGACGGGTCAGCGTGTCAATCAGGCGGGCCTGCAGTTCTGCCGTGCTTTTGGCCTTGTTCAGTTTGGTATCAAGGGTCTTGACCTTGACCTCCAGGCCGGCGGATTTTTCCTGTTCCAGCCCCAGCGCCTGTGCCAGCGCGGCAACTTGATTGCTGAGATATTCCAGCTTGGTGTCTTTCGAGGTGATCGCCTCGCGCAGGACGAATTGCACGATCATGAAGATGGTCAGCACGAAGATCAGAACGATCAGCAGCGCCGTCATGGCATCGACGAATCCGGGCCATATATTGGCGTTGAAGCGGTTCTGGGATCCGCGTCTGAGCCTGGCCATCGATCAGCCTTCCCTGCCGGGCCGGGTGGGGCCACGGCGGCCGAGCCCCTTGATCGCCTTGGTGATCTCGATCATTTCGGCGCGAATTTCGGCCACCGTATCCTGGCGGCCGGCGGCGAGGTCTTCGAGCAGCCGCATCAGATGGCCGTCGATCTTCCTGATATGCATGCGCATCTCGGGATCGGCGCCTTCCTCGATCTGGTGGGTCAGGATCCTGAGCTGTTCTTGCTGCCAGTTGGCGATCTGCATCAGAAGCTGCCTGTGCGCCTCCTGCTGCTGGTTGGTTTCGTCTGCCTGGCTGACGATGACCTCGATCAGGCGGTCCTGCTGGCCGGCGATCTTTTCCAACAGCGGGATCTGGGGGTCCTGGGCGGGTTCGGCCTGCGGGGCTTCCTGATCCTGAACGAATTGCAACAGCCGTGCCTGGCTTTCCGCCACCTGCGCCAGCAGGGCGTTTGCCTCGTGCTGCATGCGCGCCAGCTCGCCCGAACCATCACGGGCAATGCTTTTCACTTCTTCCTGGCTCTGATGGATTGCGCCAAGCATTTGCAGCTGCTGTTGCAGCGTCTCCTGCTGTGCGGCAAGGCGGCTTGCCCCAAGGATCTGTTCCTGCCCCGATGCGATCTCTTTCAGCAGGGCATTCTGTTCGGCAATGTCGTTTCTGGTTCTTTCGCCAATTTCGGCATCGGGCAGCTTGGCGTTCAGCTCGGCCAGCGTGCCGCCCAGGGTTTCGAGCGACCTGAGCGTGGCGATTTCGGTTTCCGGCGTCTGGCGCGACAAGGTGGCGTTGAGGCGTTCGATATTTGCCGACATTACAGCGATGACACGGGCCAGGGCTTCGGCACCCTTGCCGTCGCCCTTGAGGTCGATCACGGGCAGGATACCGTCCTTGCTGCTGGCGGGTGCCCCGAAACCCGTCTTTTCGATCAGCCATTCTTCCAGCTCGCGGTAGAAACGGTTCTGCCCATGGCCTGTGAACAGGTCGAGCAACCCCACCACCAGCGAGCTGGCAAGCCCCAGCAGGGACGAGGAAAACGCCGTGCCCATGCCGCCCAGCTGACGTTCCAGCCCCGTCATCAGGCGGGCAAACACGTCGGCGCTGGTCTCGCCCTTGACCGGGGCCAGGGCGCGGATGGTGTCAACCACCGCGGGGACGGTCGTGGCAAGCCCGTAAAACGTGCCCAGCAGCCCAAGGAAGATCAGCAGGTTGATCGTGTAGCGGGTGATGTCGCTGGCCTCGTCCAGACGGGTTGCCACCGAATCCAGGATCGACTGCATCGACATCGGGCTGATTTCGCCGCTGCCGTTGAGCGATTTCATCAGTTTGGACACCGATGACACCAGCTGCGGAGGCCGTTTGACGGGGTTCGCCGGCGTTTCATCCTCTTCAGTGGCTCGCGGCGGAAGAACAGTCTTTTCAGCGGGTGCATCCAGGGCTTGTTGTTCGCTGGTCGCCGCGCCAAGCCATTTCCGCGCCCTGAAAAGCGAATTGATCCGCCAGAAGCAGGAAGCGATGCCGACCACAAAGGCAAGTGCGATCAGGCCGTTCAGAAAAAGGTTCGCGCGCACCAGTTCGATCAGCTTGGCATGAACCAGCACGGCACCCGCCATGACAAGCAGGGTGATGACGATCATGGTGATCAGCTGTTGCCAGGGTGCCGTTACCAGAGAGGTGCCTGCCTTTGCCCGGCTGCCGGATTTTGTGCGCCTTGGCGTGGATTTCTTCTGCGGCGTGGTGCTCTGCATGAAGGTGCCCTTGCTTGCCCGATTCCGTGCCCCGCCTTTTATGCGGTGGTGCGGTTTTGAGGTGACAATACTTTGCCGGTTCCTATCTGCCAATAAACAAGTTGGAAACCACGAAAAAGCGATTACATGTGATACTCAGGCTGTCATAATCCTTTTCAGTCACAGCATTTGTCAGCAATTTGGAAACAAAACGGGGGAATTCATGAATTATTTCGCAACCGGTGGCTCAACAGCCGTTACGGCACTGGTCATTCTGGTCTTTGCCGCCATCCTCATCATGATGATGGTCAAATCCGTGCCCCAGGGCGAGGAATGGACTGTCGAGCGTTTCGGCCGCTACACCCGCACGCTGAAACCCGGCTTGCGCTTCCTTGTTCCGATCATGGACAAGGTCGGTGCCCGCATCAACATGATGGAAACGGTTCTCGACATCGAAAAGCAAGAGGTCATCACCAAGGACAACGCACAGGTCTCGGCCGATGCGGTGGCCTTTTACCAGGTGGTGGATGCGGCCAAGGCGGCCTATGAGGTGCGCAACCTTGAAAGCGCGCTGTCGAATCTCGCGCAAACCAATATTCGTGCGGTGATCGGCTCGATGGATCTGGATGCCAGCCTGTCGAACCGCGATGCAATCAATTCGCGCCTTCTGAACGTCATCGACGAGGCGTCGAACCCCTGGGGCGTCAAGGTCACGCGGGTCGAGATCAAGGATCTTTCGCCCCCGCCCGACATCAACGACGCCATGGCCCGGCAGATGAAGGCCGAGCGCATGAAGCGCGCCGAGATCCTTCAGGCCGAGGGCATGAAACAGGCCGCCATCCTCAAGGCCGAGGGCGAGCGCGAGGCGCAGATCCGCGAAGCCGAGGGGCGCAAGGCCGCGGCGTTTCTGGATGCCGAGGCCCGCGAACGCCAGGCCGAGGCCGAGGCAAAGGCAACCGAGATGGTTTCAAAGGCCATCGCCGCGGGCGACGTGCAGGCGATCAATTATTTCGTGGCCCAGAAATACACCGAGGCGCTGCGCGATATTGCCAGCTCGCCCAATACCAAGACGGTGATGATCCCGCTGGAAGCAACCGGCGTGATCGGCTCGATCGCCGGCATTTCCGAAATCGCCAAGGCTGCCACAAGCGGGCGCTCGGAGGGCTGAGGGAAAAATGGGTTTTTTCGATTTTCTCAACGGCATCTCGCCGTGGTGGTGGGTCGCCTTCGGCGTTGCGCTGGGGGCGGTCGAGATGGCCACCATGTCGTTTTTCCTGATCTGGCCGGCACTGGCGGCGATTCTGGTGGCGGTGGTGCTGATCGCAAGCCCTTCAATGGGTGGAGAGGCGCAGATCGTGCTGTTTTCGGCGCTGGCGGTTGCGCTGACCTTCGCCGGGCGCTGGGCCATGCACCGCTTTGGCGACCGTGGCGAGGCAGCGAAGGGGTTGAATTCGCGCGCCGAGCTGATGATCGGCCGCCATGGCGAGGTGCTGGAATTCCACGGCCCCGAAGGTGCGATACGCATTGACGGCATCAGGTGGAAAGCCCTGTGGCCAGAGCAAGAAACCGCGGCCCCCGGTGACAAGGTGCTGGTGGTCAGTGCGGATGGCATGACGCTGGTGGTGAAAAACGCCGGCTGAGCGGTGCCTCAGCTGCTGGTGACGGGGCGTGATGCTGCTGCGGCAGAGGGCGCGGCCCCGGCCTGCCCAAGCAATGTGGCCACGCGCTGTTCCAGCCAGTTGAGCCCGGCATCCTCAATCCCCAGCTTGCGCAAATGGCGGGCGGTGTTGAACAGGTAGGCGCTGTTCGGTCCCTTGTCGCCATGGGCACGGGCGATGATCCGGGCCTGCTCTTCCAGGGGCAGGCCGCCGCAATACTGTACGTGATCCCGGTCAATCACATAGCACAGCGCGCGCACGGTGCTGCCATTGTCCAGCGCCAGATCATGCCACTGTTCCACATAGGCCGAAGAAATCAGCTCGCGTTCGCGCAGCCCTGCAAGTGCGGTTTCGGCGTGTTCGGGTTCAACAAAAAACGCGACGCCATGGCAGCTTGCCGCGGGGGCGGAATCAAGGGCCAGCACCAGGCCGGGGGCATCCGAGGTGCCCCGGTGGTGAATCGAGCGCATGCAGAACGACCGCGCAAGCCCCTCGAGGCGGGCGATATGGCGGCGTGAATGGGGAAATCCCGGATTCCAGATCAGCGATCCATATCCAAACACCCAAAATCCGTTTTCGGTCATGCCTCTGGCTCCTTTCGTCCGGCGGTGTATAAACGGCCCCCGAGGCGAAACAAGAGGAATCACCCATTGCGCAAGCTGTTTGTCCTGTTCCTGGTGCTTGCCGGCCTGTGGGTCGGGTACTGGTTCCTCGGCAAGACCGCCAAGGAGGCCTTTGTCGAAACCTGGTTCGCCGAGCGTCGCGCGGCGGGCTGGACCGCGCAATATGGCGATTACGGTGTCAGCGGATTCCCGATCGGTTTCAACAGCCATTTCACAGACCTCAACCTGTATGACCCGCGCGCCCGCATGGGCTGGGAGGCGCCGCGTTTCGACATTCTTGCCCGCGCCTATCGGCCCTATCGCGTGACGGCCGAATTCGCCCATACCCAGCTGGTTGTTCTGCCGCATCAGGATGTGACCGTCTCAAGCCGCGCCCTCAGCGCGGGTATCGCCTTTCAGCCCGGCACCTCGATGACGCTTTCGGCGCTGGACATGTCTGCGCAGCAGCTGACCTTCAAAAGCAACCTCGGCTGGCGCATGGGGGTGCGCAAGCTGGTCTTTTCGACGCGGCAGAATGGCGACCAGCGCGATGCCCATGACATCAAGCTGGATCTTGTCGAAGTCACGCCGACCGATGCGATGCAGAACAACCTTGATCCCACAGGCACGCTGCCCGACACCATCGACCGGCTGTTCCTTGACGTGACGCTTGGCTTTTCCGGCCCCTGGGACAGAATCGCGATCGAGGAAATCCCGCCTATGCTGACCTCGATCGAGGTCAACAGCATGAATCTGAAATGGGGCGATCTGGCCTTGGGGGGCGACGGGTTGCTCAAGGTTTCGGCCAAGGGCCTGCTGACCGGACGTTTCACCCTGGTCGTCAGCAACTGGCGCGGGGTTCTGGACCTGCTGGTCGCCGGGCGTATCATCGATGCCGGCTCGGCCGGTGGCATCCGTCAGGCGGTTGCCTTCCTGAATGCGGGCGCCGGTGATCCGGGGCGCCTGACCATGCCGCTAGATCTGCGGCGCGACGGGGTGTATCTGGGGCCGATCAGGATCGCGCCGCCGCAAAGGATCCGCCGCTTGCGCCGCTGATGGCGCGGATCTAACCGTTGCGGATGATGCGCGCGAAAGATTCGAAAATCTGCTCGTTCGCCGTGATCAGATCGCCGTCACGCATGATGTCGCCGTCCTTTTCCAGCGGCTCGATCAGCCCGCCGGCCTCGCGCACCAGCAGCACACCGGCGGCGATATCCCAAGGGTGCAGGCGTCGTTCCCAGAAACCATCGTAACGGCCGGCCGCCACATAGGCCAGATCCAGTGCCGCTGCGCCCCAGCGCCGCACACCGGAACAGACCGGCATGATGCGCGCCAGATCCTGCAACGTGTCGGGCAGATCCTCGCGCCCGCCAAAGGGCAGGCCGGTGGCAAACAGCGCCTCGATCAGCCGACGACGCCCCGAAACCCGCAGGCGCGAATCGTTCAGCCAGCAACCGCCGCCCTTTTCGGCGGTGAACATCTCGTCCTTGGCCGGGTCGAATACCACGGCGGCAACGATTTCGCCCTTGTGTTCCAGCGCGATCGACACCGCCCAATGCGGCAGGCCGTGCAGGAAATTCGTGGTGCCGTCCAGCGGGTCGACGATCCAGCGACGGGTGGGGTCGGCCCCCTTGACCTCGTCGCTTTCCTCGGCCAGCCAGCCGTAATTGGGGCGCGCTGTGGTCAGCTCTTCGCGGATGATTTCCTCGGCGCGTGTGTCGGCGCGCGAAACGAAATCGCCCGCGCCCTTCATCGAGACCTGAAGTTTCTCGACCTCGCCAAAGTCACGGATCAACGAGCGGCCTGCCTTGCGGGCGGCCTTGATCATGATGTTCAGATTTGCGCTGGCTTGCGACATGGCTTGGTCCTTACGAAAATGTCAGCCCGCTCTATAGTCGCAGGAATGGGCGGGGCCAAGGCCTAACTGGCCCCGCGATCCAGGCGGTGGGCGCCATTTCAGCCCTGTCTGCGCATGTCTTCGGCCGAGATCCCGGCAACCGTGACCGGCGCCTTCATCGCGTCGCGCCGGAAGGGTTCGCCCAGTTCCTGGTTGACCATGACCTCGATAAAGGTGGTCTTGCCCTCTTCCATCTGCGCCCTGACGGCGGTGTTCAGCATGTCGGTCAGCTCCTCCATGCTGCGTGCCTGCACGCCCTCAAGCCCACAGGCGCGCGCAATGCCCGCATAGCTGACCTGGGGGTCAAGCTCGGTGCCGACGAAATTGTCGTTGTACCACAGCGTGGTGTTGCGCTTTTCGGCGCCCCATTGATAGTTGCGGAACACCACCATGGTGATCGCCGGCCATTCGGGGCGGCCGATGGCGATCATCTCGTTCATGGAAATGCCAAAGGCGCCGTCGCCGGCAAAGCCCACCACCGGCACCTCAGGGTTGGCGATCTTGGCGCCGATGATCGACGGAAAGCCGTATCCACAAGGGCCGAACAGCCCCGGTGCCAGATATTTTCGCCCCTGTTCGAATGTCGGATAGGCATTGCCGATGGCGCAGTTGTTGCCGATATCGCTGCTGATGATCGCCTCTTTCGGCAGCGCCGCGGTGATTGCACGCCAGGCCATGCGGGGGCTCATCTTTTCGGGCTCGGCCGCGCGGCAACGCTGGTTCCAGGTGGTGCCGGGGTCGTCCTCCTCGTGATCCATCGAGGTCAGTTCCTGCGCCCATTTCGATTTCAGATCGGCAATCAGCGCCCGGCGTGCCTCGCGCCCCTTGTCGCCGGCGCCGTCCGACAGGCGCGCAAGGATCGCGCGCGCGACATGGCCCGCATCGCCAACGATTCCGACATCGACCGGCTTGGTCAGGCCGATGCGGTCGGCGTTGATGTCCACCTGGATCAGTTTCGCATCCCGCGGCCAGTAATCCAGCCCATAGCAGGGCAGGGTCGAAAACGGGTTCAGCCGGTTGCCCAGCGCCAGCACCACATCGGCGCGGCTGATCAGCTGCATCGCGGCCTTTGAACCGTTATAGCCCAGCGGCCCGGCAAAAAGCGGGTGGCTGCCGGGAAATGCGTCGTTGTGCTGATAGTTGCAGCACACCGGCGCATCCAGCGCCTCGGCCAGCGCCTGGCTGTCGGGGATGGCGTCACCGATCACCACGCCCGCGCCATTGACGATGACGGGAAATTCGGCATCCGACAGCAGGCGGGCGGCCTGTGCAATGGCGGTCTCGTCGCCGGCGGGGCGGGCGAATTCCACGATCTGGGGCAGCTCGATGTCGATCACGCGGGTCCAGAAATCGCGTGGCACGTTGATCTGAGCCGGAGCCGACAGGCGTCGGGCCTTGGTGATGACGCGGTTCAGAACCTCGGCAATGCGGGCGGGGTCGCGCACCTCTTCCTGATAGCAGACCATATCGGCAAAGGCGCGCATCTGCTCGACCTCCTGAAAGCCGCCCTGGCCCATGGTCGCATTGGCCGCCTGCGGTGTGACCAGCAGCATCGGCGTGTGGTTCCAGTAGGCGGTTTTCACGCAGGTCACGAAATTGGTGATGCCGGGGCCGTTCTGGGCAATGATCATCGCCATGCGCCCACTGGTGCGGGTAAAGCCGTCGGCCATGTAGCCGCCATTGCATTCATGGGCGACATCCCAGAACCTGATCCCGGCTGCGGGGAAATAGTCGGAAATCGGCATGAAGGCCGAGCCTATGATGCCAAAGGCATTGTCGATCCCGTGCATCTGCAAGACCTTGATGAAGGCCTCTTCGGTTGTCATTTTCATGGCTGTGTTCCCCTGATCTCACCTGATTTTCGATTCCGGTTATGGTGGATGGCCGCCACTTGGAATAGGGCCAGTTTGCACCTCGGTTGATGCCAGTCTGGCGCGGTCTTCTTCTTTGCGGAAATACTCGAATCCCGCCGTTCAGCCCATTGCCTCGATTTCGCGCGCAATGCGCGCCACGCCCTCGGGGATACGGCTGGCCGGGATCGAGGAATATGCCAGCCGGAAACAGTTGTCGGGCGAATCCTGCCCGGCAAAGAACGGATTGCCCGGCTCGATCAGCACTCCGCGCGCGCGCAAACGCGTGGCCAGCGCGGCGGTGTCGATGCCCCTGGGCGCCTTCACCCAGAAGCTGGAGCCACCAAAACCCGCACTGCCGGCGATCTCGATCGGGGTTCCCTCCAGCGCCTCCTGCATCACGGCGCGGCGGCGTTCATAGGCGTTGCGCATCTGCCGGATCATCGCGTCGTAGTGGCCGCGGGCCAGAAAATAGGCGGTGGTGCGCTGGATATGGCCGGGCGGGTGGCGCAGCATGGCATGGCGCAGGGCGCGGGCCTCGTGGATGAAGGGTTCCGAGCCGACCAGATAGCCAAGCCGCAGCCCCGGAAACAGCGATTTCGAAAACGATCCCACATAGATCACGCGCCCGTCCTCATCCAGCGATTTCAGCGCGGGCGCGGGTGCGTGAAGAAAGCTCATCTCGAATTCGTAATCATCCTCGACCAGCAGGAAATTGCGCTCATGCGCCAGTTTCAACAGCGCGTGACGTCGTTCGATCGGCATCGTGGCGGTGGTCGGGCACTGGTGGCTGGGGGTGGTGAAAACCACGTCCACATCGCCAGGCAGGCGTGCGGGCGGCAGGCCGGCACCATCGACCGGCACGGGCTGGATGGCACAGCCGGCATGGCGCAGGATGTCGCGCAGCCCCGGATAGCCGGGTTCCTCGATCACCGCCTTGCGCCCCGGCCCCAGCAGGATCTGCACCGCCAGCCACAGCGCATTCTGCGCGCCCATCGTCACGAGGATCTGTTCCGGTCGGGCAAGGATACCACGCCGCGGCAGGGTATGGCGCGAGATGAAGTCGATCAGCTCCGGGTCGTCGCGCTCGCCGTAATCGGTGGTCAGGCTGTCGAATTCCTTTTTCCCCAGCGCCTGATGCGCGCACAGCCGCCAACTCGACTGGTTGAACAGGCTCGGGTCGGCCTGGCCATAGATGAACGGATAGGGATAGCTGCGCCAGTCGGGCAGGCGCTCGACAAGACGGGCGCCGGAATAATGGTGCGCGATGGCCTGGCCCCAATCCACGCGATCCTGCCCGGCATCATTGGAAATGCCGCTGATCGGCGACACCGGCGCGGTTTCCGACACATAATAGCCGGATCGCGCGCGGGTGGTCAGATAGTCGTCGGCCACAAGCTCGGTATAGGCCAGCGTCACGGTGATGCGCGAAATGCCCAGATGCTGCGCCAGACGGCGCGACGACGGCATCTTTTCGCCGGGGCGGAAACGGCCCGACAGGATGGCGGCGGCCACGATCTGCTGGATCTGGCTTTGCAGCGTTCCCTGAAAATTGGGATCCAGAAAAAAGGTTTCCGGGTCGATGGCCATGCGTTCCCCCTGATTCTGGACCTATTCTAGGGGGTAAACTGGATTTATGACAGGGTGGGCACCTCTAAAGGCGCAGAAAATTCGACCGCCCGTCCTCGTTAAAGAAAAACGGTACGCGGGCATTGCGGTCGGGGTCGCGCAGATTGGCCTGGACCTCGGCCAGCACCACCTCGGTGATGAAGGGCAGATCGAAATCGCGGGCCTCGTCCAGCGGGATCCATTGCAGATGGCTGAGCTCGTCACAGGCCTGCGAGAAATCATCGGCGTCGCCATTTATCCGGTCGGCATCGACCAGAAAGAAGCGCGCGTCAAAGCGGCGCGGCCGTCCCGGCGGGGTGATCGCCCGAAAGACAAAGCGCATGCCCGCGCCGCTGGGCAGCACGCCCTGGCGGAAAAAGCCCTGCCATTCGGGCGGCATGTCGTCGGCCATCCTGGCGGCATCCGGCGCCGGCCGTCCCAGCAACAGGCCGGTTTCTTCCCAGACCTCGCGGATGGCTGCCAGCACAAGCGGCTCGGCCAGTGCCGGGTCGGCATGCATGCGCAGCCGGGTCATGCATTGCGCGGGCAGGGGGTCGGCCAGCGGCACCCTGAAATCGTCATCATCCAGCGCGCCGCCGGGAAAGACGAACTTGTTGGGCATGAAGGCGGCCCGCGCCCCGCGTTGGCCCATCAGGATGCGGGGGCGTGTGGCTTTATCCCGCAGCATGATGACGGTCGCGGCATTGCGTATCGCGGTCCTGGTCATGGGCCCTCGTGTGAAATCGGCTTCACGGCCTGATAGGCCGGAGTTGCCGCCCTTGTCCAGACAGGGCCGATCTTACGCAGCGTGTTTTCAACTGCCGTCCTGCGGGTCGTCCTGGCCAAAACCGTGCATCCGCTTGGCCCATTGCAGGGCGACGAACATGCCCTTGAAACGCGGCAGCAGGAACAGCGCGACCGACACGAATCCGATGGTAAAGCCCATCGCCATGATCAGCGGATCGGGCCGGAAGGTTGCGAATACCCAGAAGATCAGCGGCGCGATGATATGGCCGGTCACCAGAATGGTCAGATAGGCAGGCCCGTCATCGGCGCGGTGATGGTGCAGCTCTTCTCCGCAGACGGCGCAGTGGTCGCGCACCTTCAGATAGCCACGCATCAACGGCCCCGATCCGCAATTGGGGCATTTCAGGCGCAGGCCGCGCATGACGGCGGGCTTGACCGGGCGTTCGGGCGGGAGGTCCAGCTCGATTTCGGGGTGGAATGAGTGTGCCATGGCCCTTGAAATAAGGGATTTTACGGCAATTGAAAGCAGACATGACGTCTTGCGGCGGGATGTCGCGCAAGTTTTTTGCATCCGGTTGCGACGGAAAGCGCGCGCCGAGCCGTTAGAAGCCCTGAAGGACGATGAAATGCCTTCCCGACAACAGGAGTGAAAACCATGACAAGACCCATTGTTGCAACCGGGCTGGCTGCGGCCCTGATGGCCCTGGCATCTGCCGCCGTTGCGTCTCCGGCACAGCCGGGCCCCTCCGGTCCCGAAGGACACCACCCGCGGTTCAACTTTGCAGCCATCGACGCCGATGGCGATGGCCGGCTGACCCCTGACGAGGTCAAGGCATTCCGCGAGGCGCGCTTTCGGGAAAAGGACACCAATGCCGATGGCAAGCTGTCGCGCGAAGAGTTGATCGCCGCCATGATGAAGGGCGCGAGTGCGCGGATCGAGCGGCGGGTCGAAAGGATGCTTGGCCATCGTGACAGGGATACGGACGGCTATATCAGCCTGGACGAAGCCCTCGCTGGCCCCGGAGTCGACAGGATGTTCAAGCGCCTTGACGCCAATGGCGACGGGGTTCTGACCGAGGACGAGATCGCCGCAGGCAGACCGCGCAAGGGGCATGGTCCGGGCCCCAAACCCGCAAACTGAGCCACGTTCATTTGCCTTGGGCGGCAATAACCGTTAGCCGATCAGAGTATGGACATGCCGCCGGAACAACAGGGCGAGACAAGCGACGAGGCGTTGCTGCGTCTTTACGCGCAAGGTGACGGGCGGGCCGCGCGGATCCTGACCGCGCGGCTTTCGCCGCTGGTCTATGGGCTGGCGATGAAACTGTTGCAGGATCAGGCCGAGGCCGAGGATGTGACCCAGGAAGCCATGTTGAGATTGTGGAAAAATGCCGCCCTCTGGCGCGCGGGGGAAGCGCGGATAAGCACTTGGCTGTACCGCGTTTGCAGCAATCTGTGCATGGATCGCCTGCGTCGTCGCCGCGCCATCGGGCTGGATGAAATTGCCGAGCCGCGCGACGACGGCCCCGATGCCGCCAGCCGCATGCAGTTGGACCAGCGTGTTGCCGCGTTGTACAAGGCATTGGAGGATCTGCCGGAAAGGCAGCGTGTCGCGGTGGTGCTGCGCCATATCGAGGGGCTGGCCAACCCCGAGATTGCCGAAATACTGGAAATCACCGTCGAAGCGGTAGAAAGCCTTCTGGCACGCGGACGCCGCGCATTGAAGGTGCTGCTGGGCAGCCAGCGCGAAGAACTGGGGTTCGAGGAATGACCGACCAACGACAGGATAAACCCGACAAGGCAGCCGGCGCGAATCTGGATGCCGTCTTTGCGATGGCGCGCGAACAGGTGCCGCAGCCCCCTGACGCGTTGATGCAGGCCATTGTGAAAGATGCCCTGTCGGTGCAGCCGCCAGCCGGAAATGTCGTTGCGTTGTCCCCCCGCCGGGGGGTGTTTGCCGAGATCTGGGCGACAATGGGGGGGCTCGCCGGGGCGGCGGCGCTGGCGGCCTGCCTTGTGGTCGGTTTCGGGCTGGGTTTCGTGGCACCGGCCCCATCGACCGATGATGCTGTATCCGTGATCGTTGATGGCGCGGATCTGCTTGATGATATCCAGCTGGATATGCAGCTTGGGGGCTAGCGGATGGAAAATGAACATGACAGGCAGCAGGAACCGGCCAAAAGGCGCTTGGGCGGCTGGCTTGGGATCGCGCTGGTTGTTTCGCTGGGGCTGAACATCCTGCTGGTCGGGGTGGTTGGCGGAGCCTATCTGCGCGACTGGCAAAGGCAGACCATGCGCCCGGACAGGGCCGTGCAGATGCTTGGCTTGCGCCCCTATTGGCGGGCAATGGATCCCGAATCCCGCGCCGAGCTTGCAAAGGCGGTGCGCGAGATGCGCGCCGAGCAGCGCAGCCAGGGCGGGGTTTACCCGGGGTTCGTGCGGGATTTGCGGGCGGCCCTGCTGGCCGAACCCTTTGACCGAGAGGCGTTGCAGGCCGTGCTGGCGCGCCGGGCGAACATGCTGGCGCGCCGGATGTCGTTGGGCCGGGAGGTTCTTGTTGACCGGATTGCCGAAATGACACCGGAACAACGCCGCACCTTTGCAGCGCGCCTGTTCAAGGCAAGACACGGCCACGGGCAGCCGGGGTGGAAAACGCCAAGGCCAGGTGACGGGATCAAGCGGCAGAACTGAATAGCGTGACCATGTCGCGCCCCTCGTTTTTCGAGGCATAGAGGGCCTCGTCGGCGTGCCGCAGCAGCAGGTCGATGTCCTGGCTGTCGGCGTTGCCCATGACCACGCCGATGCTGACCGTGACATGCAGCGCGCAATTCGCCGGAGGGGGCAGGTCAAACGGTGCCTGGCCGATGATCCGGCGCAGGCGCTCGGCCGCCTTGCGAGCCTGGCTTTCATTGGTTTCCGGCATGGCGACAAGAAATTCTTCGCCGCCGATGCGGGAAACCAGATCGACGCCGCGCAGATTTTCCTGCAAGCGGTGTGCAAATTCGCACAATACGTGATCGCCCGCAGCGTGTCCGTACTGGTCGTTGATGCGCTTGAACTTGTCGATATCCAGCAGCATGACGGTAAAGCTTTTGCCGCTGCGTCGGGCCTTTTGGGATATCCGGGCCAGATGTTGCAAGGCATAGCGCCGGTTGTACAGGCCGGTCAGAGGATCCTGAACGGCAAGACGCAGCGTGTCGTTCACATTGGCGCGCAGCCGGTCCGAGATGTGCTTGCGCCGGATCTGCCCCTTGATGCGCATGATGGTTTCGGGCGGGTCCAGCGGTTCGTACAGATAGTCGCTGGCACCGATATCAAGCCCCTTGGCGGCGGTTTCCTGCTGGCCCTCGGGCACGACAAGAATAATCCCGCAATGGCGTGTATTGGGGCGCGAATGCAGATGCGACACCAGGCGCAGCCCGTCGCCGCCACCTGCCAGTTTTGCATGAACCATGAACACGTCGGGCAGTTCCTCGGGCTGCAGGTCGAGAACGGCCTTGCCGTCGGTCATTTCCGTCCAGGTGAAATCGCGCTGCATGCCAAGGATCCGCACCCATTGTCGCCCCGCTTCGGCCGAGCCGGGGACCAGCACCGCACTGCCCCCTTCCAGGTCAAGATTGCGCCCTGCATCATAGTCATCGAGGCCCAGTTCCCGAGAGGTGGAGTCCCGCAGCCGCAGCTCGTCGAACATGAACTTGGCCCGCAGCAGGTTGCGCACCCGTGACAGCAGGGCCAGGTCGTTGATCGGTTTGGTCAGAAAGTCATCGGCCCCGCTTTCAAGGCCGCGCAGCCGATCTTGCTGGTTGATCAGTGCGGTTACCATCACCACCGGGATATGTGCGGTTTCCGGGTTGTCCTTGATCCTTCGGCAGACGGTAAATCCGTCCATGTCGTCCATCAGGACATCGAGCAGCACAAGATCCGGCTGGCATTCGACGATCTTGGCAAGCGCCTCTTGTCCGCTTTCGGCCTGTATGACGTCGAAATAGGCCTCGGTCAGCTTGGCCTCGAGGATCATGCGGTTGATGGCCATATCGTCGACGATCAGTATCGTTCCAGACATATGGCCCCCCGATACACCGTTGAATCATTCACATGCTTGCTGGACTCAGTTAAGTCGCAAGGTATTAAGAAATCCTTTCCATCATCGAATCGGGCCACCAGAGGAGGGTATCTTGAACCGGGACCGTGCCGAAATCATTGCCATCCGGGCGCTGGAATGGCTGGCGGGGCAGGATGACCTGCTGGGCGTGTTTCTGGGGGCCAGCGGGGCGGCACCCTCGGATCTTGCGCAGATGGGGGCGGATCCCGTTTTTCTGGGGGCGGTGCTGGATTTCGTGCTTTCAGACGATGCGCATGTGCTGGCCTTCTGCAACGCCATGGACCTGCCGCCCGAGACACCCCTTCAGGCGCGCCAGGCCCTGCCCGGCGGGGCCGAGGTCAGCTGGACCTGAGCGCCAAGGTTTCCGCATGGTCCGAATTGACCGGCATTTGGTCATGGGGTAGTCAGGGACGACTGTATCACGGTATCCCGGTGCATACCGCGTCCGGGCCGATCTGGGGGACGAGACATGGCCGAAATCACCCGCGAATCCATGGAATATGACGTCGTTATCGTTGGCGCCGGCCCTGCCGGCCTGTCGGCTGCGATCCGCATCAAGCAGCTCGATCCGGATCTGTCGGTGGTGGTGCTGGAAAAGGGTTCCGAGGTGGGCGCGCATATCCTGTCGGGGGCGGTGCTCGATCCCGTGGGTCTGGATGCCCTGATCCCCGACTGGAAGGAACGCGGCGCGCCCATCAACGTGCCCGTGCGCGAAGACCGCTTTCTGATTCTGGGCGAAGGCGGGTCCATGCGCATCCCCAACTGGCCCATGCCGCCCTTGATGAACAATCACGGTAAATACATCGTGTCGATGGCCAATGTCTGTCGCTGGATGGCCGAACAGGCCGAGGCCATGGGTGTCGAGATCTTCCCCGGCATGGCGTGTTCCGAGCTGGTCTATGGCGAGGATGGCCGCGTCAAGGGCGTGGTTGCCGGCGAATTCGGCCTGCAAAAGGATGGCACCCCCGGCCCCGCATATGAACCGGGGATGGAGCTGCACGGCAAATATGTGTTCCTGTCCGAGGGCGTGCGCGGTTCCCTGGCCAAGGAGGTGATCGCGAAATTCGACCTTGGCCGCGGGCACGACGTGCAGAAATTCGGCCTCGGCATGAAGGAAATCTGGGATATCAAGCCCGAAAACCACCGCGAGGGCACTGTCATCCACACCATGGGCTGGCCGCTGGGTGGCAATGCCGGGGGCGGCGGGTTCATCTATCACCTTGAAAACAACCAGGTGTTCATCGGCTTTGTCGTGCATCTGAACTATGCCAACCCGCATCTTTACCCCTACATGGAATTCCAGCGATTCAAGCATCACCCGGATGTGGCAAAGATCCTCGAAGGCGGCAAGCGGGTCGCCTATGGTGCGCGCGCGATTTCCGAGGGCGGCTGGCAGTCGATCCCCAAGGTGGTGTTTCCGGGCGGCGCGCTGCTGGGATGTTCGGCCGGGCTGGTCAATGTGCCGCGCATCAAGGGCAACCATAACGCCATGCTGTCGGGCAAGGCTGCGGCCGAGGCCGCCGTCGCGGCGATTCACGCGGGTCGCGCGGGCGACGAGCTGGCCGAATACGAAACCGACCTGCGCACCGGGCCGGTGGCAAAAGACCTCAAGCGCGTGCGCAACGTGAAACCGCTGTGGTCGAAACTGGGCATGTTTCCCTCGCTGATCCTGGGGGGCTTTGACATGTGGGTGGCCAACCTCACCGGCTGGAACCCGCTGGGCACGCTGAAACACGGCAAGACCGACGCCGAGGCGACCGAGCCCGCCGACCGGCACGAGGTGATCGAATATCCCAAACCCGACGGGGTGATCTCGTTCGACCGGCTGACCAATGTCGCCTTTTCCAACACCCACCATGAAGAGGACGAGCCCTGCCACCTGGTGCTGGCCGATCCCGACCTGCCAATCAGGGTGAACCTGCCGAAATATGCCGAACCGGCACAACGTTACTGCCCGGCCGGTGTGTACGAGGTGGTGCGCGACGAGGACGGATCGAACCCGCGCTTCGTGATCAACGCGCAGAACTGCGTGCATTGCAAGACCTGCGATATCAAGGATCCCTGCCAGAACATCACATGGAAGACGCCCCAGGGCGGCGACGGGCCGAACTACCCGAACATGTAGGGGCTGGTGCACGGGAAATTGTGCAGCGGTGGGCGCAAATGCGCGCCGCTGCGCATTGCCATTCGGCGGGCGGCCCTCTAGGCTGAATCCGATCCTTGTTTCTTGACCGGAGAACCACCGCGTGACCTTGCAGATCAGGCCTGTCCTTGTTGCCGCCTCGACCGCCATTGCCTTGTTGATGCAGCCCGTCGTTGTGCAATCCGCCGAAAGTCTGGCCGGCGCCTATCTGGCCGCCAATCAGGCCAATTATGACGGCAATTATGTGGCCGCTGCCCGGTATTTTACCGAGGCGCTGAAATTCGATCCGAAAAACCCGGAACTGCTGCAAAACGCGCTGATCGCCTATATCGGCAAGGGTGATCTGACATCTGGCAAGGCCATTGCCCAACGGCTGGAAAACCTCAAGGCCAACAGCCAGCTCGCGCAGCTGGTGCTGCTGGCTGAAAATATCAGGAAGGGCGATTTCGGGGCAGCCAAAAAGGCCTTTGGCAAGGATGGGGGCTTCAGCCCGCTTCTGGACGGGTTGATGAAGGGGTGGATCGAACTTGGCCTCGGGCGCATGTCGCAGGCGCTTGACAGTTTCGATTCAATGGCCGGGGAAAACCAGGCCATGAGGGCCTTTGCCGATTATCACAAGGCGCTTGCGCTGGCGACCGTGGGCGATTTCGAAAAGGCCGAAAAGATCTTGCGTGGCAAGAAAGGAATCCCCCTGCGCATCGGGCGTGGCAGTCTGATCGCCCATATCGAGATACTTTCCCAGCTGGATCGCAACGAGGACGCGCTGAAGGTCATCGATGATGTTCTGAATGGCTCTGGCGACCCGCAGGTCACGGCCCTGCGTGACCGTGTGCGCAAGGGTGAAACCCTGCCTTTCGACGTGGTATCCAATGCGCGCGAGGGCGCTGCCGAGGTGTTTCTCAGCCTTGCGTCGGTGCTGTCCGATCAGCAGAATGATCGCTTTGGCCTGATCTACGGGCGGCTGGCCGAATATCTGCGTCCCGATTTCACCCGCGCGATTCTGCTGGTGGCAGATATTCTGGACAATCAGGGGCAATATGATCTGGCGGTCGCTGAATACAACAAGGTGGCACCTTCGGATCCCAGTTTTTACAATGCCGAGATCGGCCGCGCCAGCGCGCTGCAATCGGCGGGCAAGTCCGAGGCGGCGATCGAGGTGTTGCGCAATCTGTCCAAGGCCTATCCCAAGGTGCCTTCGGTCTTTGTCGCGCTGGGTGATGCGCTGCGCCGCGAAAAGAAATTTGCCGAGGCAAACAAGGCCTATGACAGGGCCATCGCCCTGCTGACCGAGCCACAGCCGAACCACTGGTTCATCTATTATTCCCGCGGCATCACATATGAACGCGAGAACCAGTGGGACAAGGCCGAGGCCGATTTCCGCTTTGCGCTGAGTCTGTCGCCGGATCAGCCGCTGGTGCTGAACTATCTTGGCTATGGGCTGGTCGAAAAGGGCATCAAGATGGACGAGGCCCAGAAGATGATCAAGAAGGCCGTGAAATTGCGGCCCAATGACGCCTATATCACCGATTCACTGGGGTGGGTCTATTACCGTCTCGGGAAATACCAGCAGGCGGTTCCGATCCTCGAGCGCGCGGTTCAGCTCAAGCCGCTGGATCCGATCATCAACGACCATCTGGGCGACGCGTACTGGATGGTGGGTCGCCGGCTGGAGGCCGAGTTCCAGTGGCGTCGGGCGCTTTCGGCCAAGCCCGAGGAAAAGGACGCAAAGCGCATCAAGCGCAAGCTGGAGGTCGGGCTGGACCAGGTGCGCAAGGAAGAATCCGTCAACCAGGTCGCCAATGATTGAATGCTGTGCGCCAGCCAAGATCAATCTGGCGCTGCATGTAACCGGAAGGCGCGCTGACGGGTATCACCTTCTTGATTCGCTGGTCGTCTTTGCCGATCACGGCGATCTGTTGCACCTTTCGCGGGCGTCCGAGCTGTCGCTGACCATCGGCGGGCCCATGGGCGCGGGCCTGACGGCGGGGGCCGACAATCTGGTGTTGCAGGCGGCGCGGCTGATCCTGCCGCCAGACAAGGGCGCAAGGATCACGCTTGAAAAGAACCTGCCGGTTGCGGCTGGTATCGGGGGGGGCTCTTCTGATGCGGCGGCCTGCCTGCGTGCCCTTGCCGATCTGTACGATCTGCCCATGCCGTCCGCGCACTCGATCCTGATGCTGGGGGCGGATCTGCCGGTCTGTTTGCTGGGCCGCGCCGCCCGCCTTGAAGGGATCGGAGAGCGCCTGACCCCGCTTGCCCCTCTGCCCGACCTGCCGGCGGTGCTGGTCAACCCGATGGAGGGGGTTTCGACGGGGCAGGTGTTCCACCGCCTTGACCGCGTTGACAACCCGCCTCTTTCGCCGCTGCCCGAGGGGGCCGACCTGGCTGGCTGGCTGGACTGGCTTGCCGATCAGCGCAACGACCTGCAAGGCCCGGCGCTTGCGGTCGCGCCGGTCATCGGGCAGGTATTGGCGGCAATCCAGGATACCCAGGGCTGCCGGTTGGCGCGGATGTCGGGTTCGGGCGCAACCTGTTTCGGGCTGTTCGGATCGGACGCGCAGGCACAGGCCGGCGCGGATTCCATTGCCGCGCGCAATCCGGGCTGGTGGGTCAGGAAGGTCGTGTTGCGGGGCGGTCAGGAAACGCGCGAAACCACATAATCGGCCAGCCCGATCAGATGGTCGCGGATCTTGCCATCGGGCAGGGCGGACAGCGCCTGTTTTGCCTTGTCGGCCCAGTCCAGCGCATCGCGCCGGGTCTGTTCCAATGTGTCGTGCCGGCGCAGGATTTCCATGGCCCGTTCCAGATCACCTTCGCCTTGCTGGCCCTTTTCGATCACCCGCGACCAGAAGGCGCGCTCGGTTTCATCGGCCAGCGCAACGGCCTTGATGACCGGCAGGGTCAGCTTGCGCTCGCGGAAATCATCGCCGGTATTCTTGCCCAGATCGGTGCTGGAGCCGCCGTAATCCAGCAGGTCATCGACGATCTGAAAGCTGATCCCCAGCGCATCGCCATAATCGCGCAGCGCGGCAACCACGGCCTCGTCGGCGCCCGCGATCACGCCCCCGACCTCGGTCGCGGCGGCGAAAAGGGCGGCGGTCTTGCCGCGGATGACCTGCAGATAGACGCCCTCGTCAGTGGCCAGATCCTGCGCTGCGCTCAGTTGCAGCACTTCGCCCTCGGCGATGGTGGCCGAGGCATTGGCCAGGATGTCCAGCACCCTCAGCGAGCCGGTTTCGACCATCAGCTGGAAGGAACGCGAAAACAGGTAATCGCCCACCAGCACCGACGACTTGTTGTCCCACATGAGGTTGGCGGTGGGCCGGCCCCGGCGCTGGGTGCTTTCGTCAACCACATCGTCATGCAGCAGGGTGGCGGTGTGGATGAACTCGACGGTCGCGGCCAGATGCACGTGATGCGGCCCGTCATAGCCGCACATCCGCGCCGCTGCCAGCGTCAAGAGCGGGCGCAGGCGCTTGCCGCCGGCCTCGACCAGATGGGCCGTGACCTCGGGGATGCGCGGGGCGTTGTCGGAATGCATGCGTTTGCGGATCAGGCTGTCAACGGCGGCCATGTCGTCGCCCAGCAGCTTGGCGAGGGCTTCGTGGGGTTTGGCGCCTGCGTTGACCTGATCCATGTTGCCTGTCCTGTTATTCCCTCGACAAGGCGCCCGCCCTGCCGTTAAGTCGTTGCATGAAGGAACTCTTGCGCACCAATGACCCGACCATCATCGCATTCGCCACATCGCTCCTGCGCGGAGAGGGTATAGACTGCTTTGAATTGGACGTCCATATGAGCGTGCTTGAAGGCAGCATCGGCATAATGCCGCGCCGCCTGATGGTGATCGACGATGACCTGTTCATTGCAAGGGCGGTGATGCGGGACAATGGCGTTGATGTGACGGGCTGATTTTCGTGTTTTCCGAATGTGATCTGACATGCGACGGCTTTCTCGACGGGCGGCTGCGGCTGTGGCAGCCGCGCAAGGGCTATCGCGCCGGCAGCGATCCGGTCTTTCTGGCGGCAGCGGTGCCTGCGCTGGCTGGGCAGTCGGTGCTGGAACTGGGCTGCGGGGCAGGGGCCGCGGCGCTTTGCCTGGGCTGGCGGGTGCGGGGTGTCAGACTGACCGGCGTCGAAAGACAGCCCGCCTATGCGGCGCTGGCTCGGCGCAACGCCGCCGAAAACGGCATCCCGCTAGAGGTGGTGCAGGCCGATCTGGCAGCGTTGCCCGACGATCTGCGCGCGCGCAGCTTTGACCATGTGATCGCCAATCCGCCCTATCTGGAACCCGGACGGGGCACAGCCGCGGGCGACAGCACCAAGGAACAGGCCTTTCGCGAGGAAACCCCCCTTTCGATGTGGATTGACGTGGCCACGCGACGCCTGGCGCCGGGGGGATGGCTGACGATGATATTGCGCGCCTCGCGTCTGGCGGCGCTGCTGCGGCAGGTGGACGCCCGCCTTGGCAGCATCTCTGTCCTGCCGCTTGCAGGCCGCCAGGGGGCCGCCGCCGGGCGCATTCTGTTGCGTGCACGCAAGGGTGGAAGGGGCGAATTTCGGCTATTGGCCCCGATTGTGCTGCACGAGGGCGCAACGCATACCCATGACGGCGACAGCTATGCTGCAACTGCACAGGGCGTGCTGCGAGATGGCAAGCCGTTGGAATTTTGACGAAATCTTGATCTTTCGCTGCATGAATGGCGGAAATGCGCGAATTCCGGGTGGCGGAACCCCGCCGATATGCCGGGGTATCGCGAAAATTTGCGTGATGAAAAGGATGACACGACTCAAATTCTGTGGTGGAATCCCCATATAACAAGAACAACAATAATGACACAGGCCTTAACACAAAGGAGACATGACATGAGCTTGAGTTCACATCTTCAGGAACTCCAGAGGAAACACGAAGCACTCTCCAAAAAGGTCGAAATGGCACAGCGAAGCCCGGGCACCGACAATCTCGAAATCATCAAGCTGAAGAAACAGAAACTCAAACTCAAGGAAGAAATCGAGCGACTTCAACTCGCCTGACCTCTCTTCCGGCGCCCCGCACGCGCCGCGAGTATCGCGCCCGCAGTGATCAGCAGGGCCGCATTCAGCAATGTGGGCGAGGCCACGGCTTCGCCCGCCCCGATGAGGATGATCGTCGATACCAGAGGCGCCGCATATGAGGCAACGCCCAGCATCTGGATGTTGCCTTTTTTCATGCCGATATCCCACAGATAGAACGCCGCCCCGACCGGCCCCAGACCCAGCAGGAATATCGCCAGCCAGCCCGTATTCGATGCCGGCCAGACTGTTTTTTCAAATGCCATATGCGCCACCAGCGACAGCACGGCCGTTGCCAGGCAATAAAGACCCACGATGTCGGTCGGCACATCAGCCACGCGGCGGCTGAGAACCGAGTATCCCGACCATGTCAGCGCGCAGCCCAGCGCCAGGACATAGCCCGCCAGATATGCGCTGCTTGGCAAGGCGCCACCTGGCAGGATCAAGAGCCCCGCCCCGCCCAGTGCCAGAATCGCGCCCGCGACATGGCCCGCACGCAGGCGTTCGCCGGGCAACAGCCCGGAAAACAGCACGATCAGCAGCGGCCAGAGATAGGCGATCAGGCTGGCCTGTGCAGCAGGGGCCAGACGTAGCGCCGAGAAATACAGAAAATGATAGCCGAACAGCCCGGCTAGCCCCAGCAGCCAGACCCGCCACGGCGCGCGGACAAGGCGCAACGGATTCACCCCGCGCAGGGCTGACCACGCCAACCCGATCGCGCCCCCGATGGCAAAGCTCATGGCACTCAGCTGCAGCGCCGGCACGGGGGCGGTATAAACGGTCAGCAGCGCCAGGAGCGACCAAAGAAGGATCGCGCAAAATCCGATGATGGTGGCGGCGGGGCGTGACATGGTTTGATCTGATAACGCCCCGCGCGCCGGAAAGGAATGGCTGCGCATACCCTCAGGTCATGTATTGCCCGCCATTGGCGGTCAGGGTCGCACCGGTGATGAAACCGGCATCGTCAGACGCCAGGAACACGACGCAGCGGGCGATGTCCTCGGGTTCGCCCAGACGGCCGACCGGGATCTGCGAGATGATGCCCTCGCGCACCTTTTCAGGCACGGCCATGACCATTTCGGTGGCGATATAGCCGGGGCAGATGGCGTTGACCGTGATCCCCTTGCGCGCACCTTCCTGCGCCAGCGATTTGGTAAAGCCGATGTCGCCGGCCTTGGCGGCCGCATAGTTCGCCTGCCCCATCTGGCCTTTTTGCCCGTTGATGGACGAAATGTTGATGACCCGGCCAAAGCCGCGTTCGCGCATGCCGGGCCAGACCGGGTGGGTCATGTTGAACAGCCCGTCGAGATTGGTCTGCATCACCTGCTGCCACTGTTCGCGCGTCATCTTGTGGAACATGGCATCGCGGGTGATGCCGGCATTGTTGACCAGAATCTCGACCGGGCCAAGATCGGCCTCGACCTGCCTGATGCCTTGGGCGCAGGCGTCGTAATCGGCCACCGACCATTTATAGGCCCTGATCCCCGTTTCATGGGTGAACCGGGCCGCGGCCTCGTCATTTCCGGCATAGTTCACGGCAACGCGGTGTCCTGCATCCTGCAGGGCCCTGGCAATCGCCGCGCCTATGCCGCGGGTGCCGCCGGTTACCAGTGCTGTTCGTCCCATGTTTTCTGTTCCTTTTTTTTCCGTTTGTCACAGGGGGTGGGGGCCTTCCCTTGCCCCCGTCTGGTGGTGGCGGGCCGGGCCCACGCCGGCCCGGTGATGTCAGCCGCGCTCGACACACATGGCGACACCCATGCCGCCGCCGATGCACAATGTGGCCAGCCCGCGCCTGGCATCGCGGCGCTGCATCTCGAACAGCAGCGTGTTGAGGATCCGCGCGCCCGAGGCCCCGATCGGGTGGCCGATGGCAATGGCGCCGCCGTTCACATTGACGATCTCGGGGTTCCAGCCCATTTCCTTGTTCACGGCCAGGGCCTGTGCGGCAAAGGCCTCGTTCGCCTCGACCAGGTCAAGGTCGTCCACGCTCCAGCCCGCCTTTTCCAGCGCCTTTTTCGAGGCCGGAACCGGGCCAATGCCCATGATCGACGGGTCAACGCCCGCCGTGGCATAAGAGGCGATCCGTGCCAGCGGGGTGATGCCGCGCTTTTCGGCCTCGGCCGCGCTCATCAGCAGAACGGCGGCGGCGCCGTCATTGATGCCGCTGGCATTGGCGGCGGTCACGCTGCCCTCGCGATCAAAGGCCGGGCGCAGTTTCTGTACCGATTCCAGCGTGGCGCCATGGCGGATATATTCATCCTTGTCCACCACGATGTCGCCCTTGCGGGTCTTGACGGTGAAGGGGGCGATTTCATCGTCGAAACGGCCGGCCTTTTGCGCGGCTTCGGCCTTGTTCTGGCTGGCGACGGCGAATTCGTCCTGCTGGTCGCGGCTGATCTGCCATTTGCGGGCAACGTTTTCGGCGGTGTTGCCCATGTGATAGCCGTTGAAGGCATCCCACAGACCGTCGCGAATCATGGAGTCGATGAATTTCAGGTCGCCCATTTTCTGGCCCGCGCGCAGATGCGCGACATGGGGGGCGAGGCTCATGTTTTCCTGGCCGCCGGCGATGACGATATCCGCATCGCCAAGCGCGATGTGCTGCGCGCCCAGCGCCACGGCCCGCAGGCCCGAGCCGCAAACCTGGTTGATGCCCCAGGCGGCGCTTTCGATGGGCAGGCCGGCATTGATGTGGGCCTGCCGGGCGGGGTTCTGGCCCTGGCCGGCGCTCAGCACCTGGCCGAGGATGGTTTCCGAAACCTCGCCGGCATCGATCCCGGCACGGGCGACAACGGCCCGCAGCACCTCGGCGCCCAGATCATGCGCCGGTGTGTTGGCAAAAGCGCCGTTGAAGCTGGCGACGGCGGTTCTGGCTGCTGCTGCAATCACGATATTGGTCATTTTCAACCCTTTCCGAATGTGATTCCCGAAGAATATTCTGCGGCGCAGCATAAACATCACGGGCTCGCATGTCACGACCGGCCTTGTCGCATCAATCTTGCGAGGGTCAGATAATATATTAATTAAAATTGCGCAATAGCAAATTATGATATGCTATTAGTTACGCAATGGTGTTGTTTTTCGGGAATGCCGCGATTGCAACTTGTGCCACCACTTGCGGTTCGGGGCGGCCGCGGCGGAGAGAATCACGATGCGGCCGGAAGCGCGCTGTCGTTGTTCTGCCAGTCGGGGTTGGTTGTCGGATAGCCGAACAGATAGCCCTGCAGGCAATCTATCCCCGCCGATTGCAGAAAGGCAGCTTCCTCTGGCGTTTCCACCGCCTCGGCCACGGTCAGCATGTCGAAATGCTGGCCGATCGACACCAGGGCGGCGGCCAGCACCTGGTTGTTGGCATCCTGATCGATGTTGCGGATGAACGATCCGTCGATCTTGAGGATGTCGAAGTAGAAATCCTTGAGATAGCGGAAGGCGGTATAGCCGGCGCCGAAATCGTCCAGCGCAAAGGAAATGCCACGCCGGTGCATGTCGGCCATGAACACCGTCACGAGGTCGGGCATGACCATTGCCGAGGATTCGGTGATCTCGAGGATCAGCCTTTCGGCGCTTGTCGGATTGCGGGCGAGCCCGCGATTCAGCGTTTCCATCCAGCGGGGGTAACCGATCGAGCGTGCCGACATGTTGACTGAAAGGCGCAGGGTCGGAAAACGGGCAAGCGCCTTGAGCCCTTCTTCCAGCGCAAGACAATCAAGGATGCGCCCGACCTCGCGGGTTTCCGCGACATGCATGAACTGGCCGGCGGGCAGTATCTTGCCGCCGCGGTCAAGGATGCGGATCAGCCCCTCGTAAAAGGCGGTGCGATCCGGCGCGCGGGCCGAGACCACCGGCTGGTAGGCCAGCAGCACGTCGCCCCGCTTGACGGCATCCTCGATCAGACGAAAGATCGCCCGATCCTGTTGGCCCGAGGCAACGGACAGCGGGTTTTCCATCGGGTCGGCAATAGCGGTGGCGGCAGTCATCTGTTCCCTCCTCCTCGGCGGTTTGTGGGGGCAGAATGGCGCGAGGCGGGTAAATATCCGGTAAATATTCGCAGTTTGTTCCAATTTTCGACAAGTGAGTGTAAACTTTTCAATCCATTGAATCTTGGAGGAAAAATGCAAAATCGCTGCCCCTGGTGTGGAAATGCAGAAATATATGTTCATTATCACGATACCGAATGGGGCGTTCCCGAACGTGACAGCCGCGCCCTGTTCGAAAAGCTGATTCTAGACGGTTTCCAGGCGGGGCTCAGCTGGCTGACCATACTTAAAAAGCGAGATGCCTTTCGTGCGGCTTTTGACGGCTTCGATCCCGAGGCAATCGCGCGGTATGGTTCGGCCGATGTCGCGCGTCTGCTGGATGACGCCGGCATCATTCGCCACCGCGGCAAGATCGAGGCAACCATCGGCAATGCCCGCGCCTGGCTGAAGATCGAGGAACATGGCGGTTTCACCGATTTCCTGTGGCGCCATGTGGACGGTCGGCCGCTGGTCAACCATTTCACCACCATGGACGAGGTTCCCGCACAGACCGAACTTTCCGGCCGCCTGTCGCGCGAACTCAAGGCCGCGGGGTTCAAATTCGTCGGGCCCACGATCGTTTACGCCTTCATGCAGGCCGTGGGCATGGTCAACGATCACCTGGTCCGCTGCCCGCGCCACCGCGAGGTGCAGGAACTACCCCTCGGGGGTGGATGAGCCTTTGGTCTGCCACTGTTCCTTGATCCGGTCGGTAGTCAGGCGGCTGCCGTCATGGCTCCATCCCGGCGGGGCCAGCGCATAGGCGAGGCGCTGTTGCAGGGTCAGACCGGGGCGCAGAACGTCGCGGAAAAGGGCGATCCATTCATGGAAGGCCACAAGCAGCAGGTTGAAGGTGCCGAGGTTGCGCACCAGCCCGTATTCGACCGGCTCGTTCTCATCCTCGGGAACGAAGGTGCCGAACAGCTTGTCCCAGATGATGAAGACGCCGGCATAATTGGCATCCAGATATTTCGGGTTGCGCCCGTGATGCACGCGGTGGTGGCTGGGCGTGTTCATCACCGCCTCGAACCAGCGGGGCATGCGGTTGATGGCCTCGGTATGGATCCAGAACTGGTAGATCAGGTTCAGCCCGCCCACAAAGATCACCATCGCCGGATGAAAGCCCAGCAAAAGCAGGGGCACCCGCACCACCATCATCAGGGTGAACGTGCCGGTCCAGGTCTGGCGCAGCGCGGTCGTCAGGTTGTAGTGCTGGCTGGAATGGTGGTTCACATGGCTGGCCCAGACCCACCGCACCCGGTGGCCGAAACGGTGTACCCAGTAATAGCGCAGATCATCCAGAACAAAGCACAGCACCACCACCCACCAGGCGGTGCCCAGATCGAACAGGCGGAACTGCCAGACCCAGTTGAAGAATCCCCAGGCGATAAAGCCGAAAACGATACCTGCCGCCACATTTCCCGCCCCCATCAGCAACGAGGTCAGCGCGTCGCGTGCCTCGTACCGCCCGCCCTTGCGGCGCAGTTTGATCCACAGCAGCTCGGCCAGGATGGCCGCCACGAACAGCGGTACGGCCATGTCGACGACATTGGGGTAGTGGGGTGCGGTCATGTGATGTCCTCCAGCAGGGCGCGCCAGTTGCGGCGCAGCTCGGCGTCGTGCAGGGGGATCGAGATCTTCGGCGCGGTGACATCATCCGTCCTGACGACCAGCCCCTTGTCATGTTCGGTCAGCTTCAACGGCATGTCCAGAAGGCGCGTTACCGGGTCGGCCCCCATCGACCACAGCAACCCCGGTCTGGTTTCGGTCACGATCAGCGCATGTGTGCCGGCCGGGTTGACCATCGCCCTTGTGGCGGGGTGAAAGGGGTTGCGGTGGTTCCATGCCTCGATTGCCTCATCCGCCGTCGCAAAGATCAGCCGCGGGGTCGGTCGCAAGAGCAGGATCAACAGGGTGATCCCGGCGATCCCGGCTATGACGACGGGCAGTAGGATGTTCAGTGGCAAAGGGCAGGCCCCGCTTGTTGTTGGCGTAGCGGGCACGCTGGATCATGGGGCCGGTTATGTCAACCTGCGTGATCTGCTGCGCGAACCGGACCTTGTGCGAAATTTCCGAAGATACGGGTTGCGATTCCAGCCCGCCGGTTGCCATGACCGGCCTGGTTCACGCGTTGGTCCGAAGATCACCGGACCACTACCACGCCCTATCCCCCAAGCAACCCCTTGATCAGGCTCAGGGCCTCGGGGCTGCTCCAGTTCGCATCCCCGACCATGCGTGCGATTTCCTTGCCGTCGGGATCAAGGATCACCGTTGTCGGCAGGCCGAAGACCGCCGCCTGACCGCTCAGCCTCTGGCCGGGGTCGCGCAGGGTGGTCAGGTTCGTTACCTTGATTTCCTTGAAGAAACGGGTGATCGCGGGTTTCGGGTTGTGCCCCACCGCCACCAGCAGAACCTGAAACCTGTCGCTGCCCATCTGTTCTTGCAGGGCCGCCAGCGAGGGCATTTCGGCACGACACGGTGCGCACCAGGTGGCCCAGAAGTTCAGCACCACATATCTGCCCTTGAATTCGTCAAGTGTGCGCGCGTTCCCCTGCATGTCCTCGATTTCCACCCGGGGCATGTCGGCGGGCTGCTTGTGAACCGCCAGCTTGCGCATCTCGCCTGCGCGCATCTCGCGCAGCTCGGCCGGGCTGGGGGTGCCTGCATGAACAGGAATTGCACCAAGGCTCAATGCAACGTATAGCACGGCGGAAAGCAGGGGCTTGGCGAAGGTCATTTCAGGGCTCCTCGAACAACCAGAGATACGGACATGCCGGACAGCAAATCATCAAATGCAATGTGGGGCGGGCGGTTTGCCGACGCTCCGGATGCCATCATGGAGGCGATCAACGCCTCTATAGGTTTTGACAAGCGGATGGCCCGACAGGATATCGAAGGCTCGCGCGCCCATGCGTTGATGCTTGCGGCACGGGGTATCATCACTGATAGCGATGCCGACAAGATACGGGAAGGCCTTCTCACCATATTGTCAGAAATCGAGCGCGGCGAATTCGAATTCTCGACCGCGCTGGAAGACATCCACATGAATGTCGAATCCCGCCTGCGCGAGCTGATCGGCGATGCGGCCGGCCGGCTGCATACGGCGCGTTCGCGCAATGACCAGGTTGCGACCGATTTCAAGCTGTGGGTGCGCGACCAGATGGACGCGACGATCGAGGGGCTGGGCGCGCTCATGCGGGCGCTGGTCGCCCAGGCCGAGGCCGGCGCCGACATGGTCATGCCCGGCTTCACCCATCTGCAGGTGGCCCAGCCGGTGACATGGGGCCACCACATGCTGGCCTATGTCGAAATGTTCAACCGCGACATGGGGCGGTTCCGCGATGCCCGCGCCCGCATGAACGAATGCCCCCTGGGCGCGGCGGCGCTGGCTGGCACATCCTTTCCCATCGACCGCGAGATGACCGCCCAGGCGCTGGGCTTTGACCGGCCCAGTGCCAATTCGCTGGATGCGGTGTCGGATCGCGACTTTGCGCTGGAATTCCTGTCAGCGGCGGCGATCACCGCCACCCATCTTTCGCGCATGGCCGAAGAGCTGGTGATCTGGTCGTCGGCGCAGTTCCGTTTCGTCACCCTGTCCGACAGGTTCTCGACCGGCTCATCCATCATGCCGCAGAAGAAGAACCCCGACGCGGCCGAGCTGATCCGTGCCAAGGTGGGGCGGATCAATGGCGCGCTGGTGGCGCTGCTGACGGTGATGAAGGGGCTGCCGCTGGCCTATTCCAAGGACATGCAGGAAGACAAGGAACAGGTCTTTGACGCCGCCGACAGCCTGGCGCTGGCGCTGGCGGCAATGGCCGGCATGGTTGCCGACATGCGCCCCAATGCCGCAGCTCTGGAACAGGCCGCGGGTGCGGGATTTTCCACCGCGACCGACCTTGCCGACTGGCTGGTGCGGCGGCTGAACATGCCGTTTCGCGACGCCCATCACGTGACCGGCGCGTTGGTGAAACTGGCCGAGGACAAGGGCTGCGACCTGCCCGATCTGGCGCTGGACGAGATGCAGGCGGTATGCGCCGACATCACGGATGAGGTCTATTCGGTGCTGGGGGTGCATAATTCGGTGAACAGCCGCAAGAGTTATGGTGGCACCGCGCCCGAACAGGTGCGTGCACAGGTCGCGCGCTGGAAGGAGATGTTGGGATGAAGGCGATCATTGTCACGCTGCTGCTGGCCGCACCCCTGCTGGCCGGCTGCGGTGTCAAGGGCGACCCGCTGACGCCGCCCGCGAAAGCCACGGCGCAGTAAGGGCGGCAGGCCGGGCACAGGCGCTGCGCGCCTGGTGAGTATTTATGCAAAGAAGAAGGCCGGGAAAAGGGACGGCCCAGGAAGGGAATATCCGCAGATGGATCACTTTGACTACCGCAACGGCGTGCTGCATGCCGAGGATGTGCCCCTGCCCGAGATCGCGGCCACCGTGGGCACGCCTGTCTATGTCTATTCGGCGGCGACCTTCCGGCGGCATTACCAGCTGTTTGACGAGGCCCTCGCGGGCATGGATCACCTGATCTGCTATGCGATGAAGGCCAATGGCAATCTGGCGGTTCTCAAGCTGATGAACGATCTGGGCGCTGGTGTCGATGTGGTGTCGGGCGGCGAATATGCCAAGGCCCGCGCGGCCGGCGTGCCGGGCGAACGCATCGTGTTTTCGGGCGTGGGAAAGACGCGGGATGAGATGCGCGCGGCCCTTGAGGGCGGCATCCGGCAGTTCAATGTGGAAAGCGAGCCCGAATTGCTGGCGCTTGGCGAGGTTGCGGTCGCGATGGGGCTGCGGGCGCCGATGGCGTTGCGCGTCAACCCGGATGTGGATGCAAGAACCCACGCCAAGATTGCCACCGGCAAGTCGGAAAACAAGTTCGGCATTCCCATTTCACGCGCGCGCGAAGTCTATGCGCGTGCCGCCGCGCTGCCGGGGATCGAGGTCGTCGGGGTGGATGTGCATATCGGTTCGCAGCTGACAGATCTGGCACCCTTCGAGGCGGCCTTTGAAAAGCTGGCCGACCTCACCCGCGCCCTGCGCGCCGACGGGCATGTGATTTCGCGGCTCGATCTGGGGGGCGGGCTTGGAATTCCTTATGATCAGGGCAACAGCATGCCGCCCCAGCCCCATGATTATGGCGAGGTCGTCAGGCGCACGGTGGGCGATCTGGGCTGCGAGATCGAGATCGAACCGGGCCGCCTGATCGCCGGCAATGCCGGGATATTGCTGTCGCGGGTGATCTGGCTGAAACATGGCGAGGGGCGCGATTTCCTGATCGTCGACGCTGCCATGAACGACCTTGTGCGCCCGGCCATGTATGAGGCGTATCACGATATCGTGCCGGTGGTTCAGCCCGCGCCGGGGGCGGCGCGCGCGCCGGTCGATGTTGTGGGCCCCGTCTGCGAGACGGGCGATACATTCGTGCGGGGTTGCGAAATGCCCGTTCTGGGATCTGACGACCTGATCGCCTTCCGCTCGGCCGGGGCCTATGGTGCGGTGATGGCGTCCGAATACAACATGCGCCCGCTGGTGCCCGAGGTCATGGTCAGCGGCGATCAATTCGCTGTCATCCGCGCACGGCCCAGCTTTGACGAAATGATAAACCGCGATAAGGTGCCCGAGTGGTTGTAAGGCGGCAGTAACCGGAAGGCGCGCGAGGGCGGGCCGGGAAGCGAAATGCAGGAAAACGGGCCAGACGGCAGGGACGAAGGCCCCTCCATACCGGAGGGGGTGCCTGCGCTGTTGCGTCGGCCGCTGTTTCTGACCCGGCTCGGCATGATTGCCGAGCGCATGACCACTGCGTTCTGGCCCTTGTGGTCATGGCTGTTCCTGATCTGGACCGTTCTTTCCTTTGATTTCATCAACCGGCTGTCCGTCGAGGTTGCCTATGTGCTGGCTTTGGCCGCGGCGGCGGGTGCGCTGGGCTTTCTGGTTCACGGGCTGCGCAGTTTTCGCTGGCCTTCGGTCGAAGATGCCCTGGATCGGCTGGACCGTTCGCTTGAAGGCCGGCCGCTGAGCGCGCTTGGTGATGATCTGGCCATCGGCGGCAACGATCCGGCGGCCCGTGCCGTATGGCAGGCGCATCTGGAACGCATGGCCGCGCGTCTGGCGCAGGCCCGTGCGGTGCGTCCCGATCTGCGCCTGTCCTCGCGCGATCCCTGGGGCCTGCGCTATCTGGCGGCAACCGGCCTGGTGGTGGCGCTGATCTTTGGCTCGATCCAGCTGACCCGGCCGGGCGGTGTGCCGATCCTTGCCGGCAAGGGCAAGGCGATTGCCGCCGGCCCCTCCTTCGAGGGGTGGATCCAGCCGCCGCGCTATACCGGGATGCCGGTGATCTATATCAACAAGGCGCCCACGGACGCACCCTTGCCAGTGCCCCAGGGCAGCACCGTCACCTTGCGCCTGTACGGGGCCGAGGGCGCGGTGAGCTATTCCGAAAACGTCTCTGACCCTGCCGGCAAGGCTGCACCGGACAAAACCGATGCAGGCCATGTCTTCAAGGTTGTCCGTTCGGGCCAGTTGACCATCCGTGCGCCCGGCACACGCAAGAGCTGGCAGATCAGGATGATCCCGGACCAGCTGCCCATGGTGGCCATCACCGGCCCGATCGAGGCCGACGGAAGCGGCGCCATGACCCTGACCTTCAGTGCCAGCGACGATTACGGGGTGGTCGGCGGCACCGTGACCATCCGGCTGGATCTGGCCGAGGTCGAGCGCCGCCATGGCCTTGCCCTGCCGCCCGAACCCCGCCCCGAAATCACGCTTGACCTTCCCATGCCCTTTCGTGGCGATCGCAAGCAGTTCACCGACAAGCTGGTCGAGGATCTTTCCAAAAGCCCCTGGGCTGGCCTGCCCGTAACGCTGACCGTTCAGGCGGTGGATGCGCGCGGCCAGAAGGCCCTTGCCGAACCCGAATCGCTGATTCTGCCGGGGCGGCGTTTTTTTGCGCCGCTGGCTGCCGCGGTGGCCGAGCAGCGCCGCGATCTGCTGTGGAACCGCAAGAACGCCCACCGGGTTGCACAGGTGCTGCGCGCGGTCAGCTACAGGCCCGAGGACGTGTTCGACAACATGTCGGCCTATCTCGTGCTGCGCTCGGCCATCCGGCGGCTTGAATTCAACATGAACCCGGCGCTGCCTGCCGCCACCCGAGACGAGGTGGCCGAGATGCTGTGGCATGTGGCGACATTGATCGAGGATGGCGACCTGTCAGATGCGGAAAAGCGCCTGAAACGGGCGCAGGAAAGGCTGTCCGAGGCATTGCGCAAGGGGGGCAGCGATCAGGAAATCGCCCGTCTGACAGACGAACTTGCCCGCGCCATGCAGGACTACCTCGACAAGATGGCCCGCAATGGCAAGCAGGACCAGCAACAGGCGCAGGGCGAGACGCGTGAAATCACCGCCGATCAGCTGCGCCAGATGCTCGACCGGATACAGGAACTGTTCAAACAGGGGCGCAAGGCCGAGGCCCAGGCCCTGCTGCAACAGTTCAACGCCATCATGCGCAACATCCAGTCGGCTCGGCGCGGCGGCAAGGGCGAGGGGGGTGGCCAGCAGGCCTTGCGCGGCCTTGGCGACACATTGCGCCAGCAGCAACGCCTGTCGGACGAGGCCTTTCGCCGCTTGCAACGCGAATTCAACGGTGGCGAGCCGGGGCGGCAGGGGCAGGGCGAAACGCCCGGTCCGGGTGAATTGGCCAAAAGGCAGCAGGCCTTGCGCAATCTGCTGAACGACCAGCGCAAGAACCTGCCCGCCGGCGGAACCGAAGAGGGCAAGGCCGCGCGCGAGGCCCTCAGGCGGGCCGAACGCGAAATGGGAAAGGCCGAACAGTCCTTGAAAAACGGTGACCTTCCCAAGGCGCTGGATGATCAGGCCGCGGCGCTGGAGGCGCTGCGCGAGGGTCTGCTGAATCTGGGGCGCGATCTGGCACGTCGTCAGGGCCAGCCGGGGCAGAATGGGCAGGCGGGGGCGAACGGCCCCCCGCGTGACCCGCTTGGTCGCCCGATGGGGCGCGACGGGCGGATCGGCCGTGATCGCGCGCTGTCGCTGGAAGAAAGCCCCTGGCGGCGTTCGCAGGAACTGATGCGCGAAATCCGCCGGCGCTCGGGCGAAACCCGACGCCCGCGTTACGAGCGCGATTACCTGAAACGTCTGCTCGATCGGTTCTGAGAGGCCGCGTCAGGCGGAAACCCCTCGCTCGCGATCTGGTTCCCGCGCCTTCATTGATGCGTGTTTTCCTTGCCGGTCGTCAACCGCTCGACCGTCACCATGTCATGCAGCCCATAGCCGTTGAACCCGGTCGAGGTGACTGCCGAATAGGCCCCCATCGCCTCGAACAGCAGATAGTCGCCCGCTTCCATGTCATCGGGCAGGAACATCCCATCCGGCAATCGGTCGAGGCTGTCGCAGGTCGGCCCGAACACGGTGCGTGGCCGGGGTTTCCCTCGGCGCGGGGTGCCGTCCGGGGCCATCACTTGCAGCCTGCTTGTCAGGCCGATATCGCGCAGCTCGGCCAGCCCGCCATAGATGCCGTCGTTCAGATACACCGTGGCGCCGCCATCGCGCAGCTGCTTGACCCGTGTTGCCAGAACCCCGGCCTCGGCCACCATGGCGCGGCCCGGCTCGCAGACAAGCTGCGGGGCGTCTTTGCCAAAAGCCCTGGCCGTGGCGTCACTGATGCGGGTCAGGAATTCTTCAAGCGCGGGCAGCCCTGTGCCGCGACTGGCGGGAAACCCGCCGCCGACATTCAGCCGCGCCAGACGAACGCCTGCCTGCCGCGCAATCTCGGCGGCGGCATGGATATAGCTTTCCCAGGCGGCAGGGTCGGCGCATTGCGTGCCGGGGTGGAAACACAGGGCCGGGCTCCAGCCCCGGCGCGCCACCTGTTGCACAAGCGCGATGGCCGCGGGTGGGGTTGCGCCGAACTTGTCGCCGAAATCATAGGCCGCACCTCCGACCGGCAGTTTGAAGCGCACCGAGATTTCGCAACGTCGCGGCACGCCGGCCAGCTGCGCCAGCCCGTAAGGGTGATCGACCGACCAGCTGGAAACACCGGCCTTGATGCCGGCCTCGACTTCGGCGGTGGAACGCACGGGGTTGTTGTAATGTAGCACGGCACCCTTATCGATATCGCGCGCAATGCGCATTTCGGCCGGTGAGGCGACATCGAAATGCGTGATCCCTGCCGCCACCAGCGCTTGCAGCACCTCGCGCCGGTCATTGGCCTTGACCGCATAGCTGACCAACCCCGGAAAACCCTGCCGAAACCGTCGCGCGGTTTCCTGCAGGCGTATAGGCGAAAGATAAAGCACCGGGTGGTCGGGGCGGGTGCTGGTCAGATGGGTTGTCGGGTCCGGCCAGATCAGCGGCAAGCTGCGGGGTTGCTGGGTCATGGGGCCTCCTTGCCTGTGGGATCCGCTTATTGTCAGGCAAGGAACACTCGATTTCACGCGTTAGAATCTATAGTATGTATCATAATACCAGACATAATGACGTGTATATCATGCAGATTGATGAAAAAGACAGGCAGTTACTGGCCCTGTTGGGTGAAAATGCCCGCATGCCGATTTCCGAACTGGCCCGCCGGCTGGGACTGGCGCGCACCACTGTTCAGGCCCGGATGGAACGACTTGAGCGCAGCGGCGCCATTGCCGGATACACCATCCGGCGCGGCACCGCCCTGCAACCGCCCCTGCGCGCGACCGTCCTGATTGCGGTCGAGCCGCGCGCGGGGCCTGCGGTGGTTGACCGGCTGCGTGTGCTGACCGGCGTGGAAAAGGTTTATACCACCTCCGGGCGGTTCGATCTGCTGGCGCAGGTGGTGGCGGCCTCGACTGCGGAACTTGATGCAACGCTGGATCGCATTGCCGAGGTGTCGGGGCTGCGCTCGTCCGAAAGCCTGATTCACCTGGCGACCAAGATCGACCGGGGTTGAACGCGGCGGGCCGGGTTTGCCTCCGGCGGGAGTATTTGCGCAAAGAAGAAGCCCCGCGCCCCCTTTCCCTTGGCTTTGGCGCGCGGTAAAGAGCGCGGCAAAGCCTGAACCTGACATGGATTGATCCCGATGCCGATGGAAAAGAAATTCGATGCCGCCGCCGCCGAGGCCGCGATCTATGAAAAATGGGAAAGCTCGGGGGCCTTCAGGGCCGGTGCCAATGCGCGCGAAGGGGCTGACAGCTTTTGCATCATGATCCCGCCGCCCAACGTGACCGGCAGCCTGCATATGGGGCACGCCTTCAACAACACCTTGCAGGATATCCTGGTGCGCTGGCACCGGATGCGCGGCTTTGACGTGCTGTGGCAGCCGGGGCAGGACCATGCCGGTATCGCGACGCAAATGGTGGTGGAACGCGAGCTGGCCAGGGAAGGGCTGGACCGGCGCGAGATGGGGCGCGAGGCATTCCTTGCGCGTGTCTGGGAGTGGAAGGAAAAATCCGGCGACACCATCATCAACCAGCTGAAACGCCTGGGCGCCAGCTGCGACTGGTCGCGCAACGCCTTTACCATGTCGGGCAATTTCCCCGAGGCGGTGATCAAGGTCTTTGTGGACATGTACAACAAGGGCCTGATCTATCGCGGCAAGCGGCTGGTCAACTGGGATCCGCATTTCGAGACTGCGATTTCCGATCTCGAGGTCGAGCAGGTCGAGGTTGACGGCCATATGTGGCGCCTGCGCTACCCCCTTGAGGGGGGCGAGACCTATCAGCACCCGATCGCCTTTGACGACGAGGGCACCCCGACCGAATTCGAGACCCGCGACTATCTGGTCGTGGCCACCACGCGGCCCGAAACCATGCTGGGCGACACCGGCGTTGCCGTGCATCCCGAGGATCCGCGCTATCGCCATCTGATCGGCAAGACCGTGCGTCTGCCGCTGGTGGGTCGTTCGATTCCCATCGTGGCGGATGAATATGCCGACCCCGAAAAGGGCACCGGCGCGGTCAAGATCACGCCCGCCCATGATTTCAACGACATGGAGGTGGGCAAGCGCACCGGCCTGCCGGCGATCAACGTGATGAACACCCGTGCCGGCATGTTCCTGAAGGGAAATGACGATTTCCTTGCCGGGGCCGACGCGGACGAGGTGGCCCGCGTGATCGAGGCGCTGGACGGCGTTGACCGCTATGAGGCGCGCGACTGGATCATCAAGACCGCGCAGGACGAGGGCTGGCTGGACGGCATCGACAGTGATCGGCACATGGTGCCCCATGGCGACCGTTCCAAGGTGGCGATCGAGCCGTTCCTGACCGACCAGTGGTTCGTGGACACGAAAAAGATCGTGGAACCCGCCATCGACGCCGTGCGCAAGGGCATGGCGGCGCAAGAGGCGGGCACATTCGACGAAAACGCCGGCTATACGCGGATCCTGCCGGAACGCGACGCCAAGGTCTATTTTCACTGGCTTGAAAATATCGAGCCCTGGTGCATTTCCCGCCAGCTGTGGTGGGGGCATCAGATTCCGGTGTGGTATGATGACGAGGGCAAGGCCTATTGCGCCGCGACCGAGGACGAGGCCCGCGCCATGGCCGGCGGCAAGGATCTGACGCGCGACCCCGATGTGCTGGACACCTGGTTCAGCTCGGGCCTGTGGCCGATCGGCACGCTGGGCTGGCCCGAAGACACCGATGCGCTGCGCCGCTATTTTCCCACTGACGTGCTGATCACCGGGTTCGACATCATCTTT
>JAUZRU010000005.1 GCA_030950185.1 Paracoccaceae bacterium
ACGGCTTCTGGGATTACGAGGTACCCATGATCGACGGCGATCATGTCACCGACGACGCAGGCACGGGCTTTGTCCATACGGCCCCCAGCCACGGCGCCGACGACTATGAGGCATTTATCAAGCGCGGCTGGGCAGATCGCATGACCCACAATGTGGGCGAGGAAAGCGAGTTTCTGGACCATGTGCCATTTTTCGCAGGGTTGCGCGTGTTCGACCGCAAGGGCAAGGAAGGCAAGGCCAATGCGGCCGTGATCGACAAGCTGGTCGAATCGGGCGCACTGATTGCGCGTGGGCGCATCACCCACAGCTATCCGCATAGCTGGCGGTCAAAGGCGCCGGTGATCTATCGCAACACACCGCAATGGTTTGCCGCCATCGACCGCAAGCTTGAGGACGGCATGAACGATTATGGCGATACCATCCGCGAACGTGCGCTGCGCTCGATCGAGGAACTGGTGACATGGACCCCGCCCAGCGGGCGCAACCGCATCCATTCCATGGTCGAGAACCGCCCCGACTGGGTGCTGTCGCGCCAGCGCGCCTGGGGCGTGCCGCTGACCTGTTTCATCAAGGAAAAGGGCCAGGGCGAGATCGAAATCCTGCGCGACGCGCGCGTCAATGCCCGCATCATCGAGGCATTCGATGCCGAGGGCGCCGACGCCTGGTATGCCGAGGGCGCCAAGAAACGTTTCCTTGCCGGCCTTCACGACCCCGATGAATGGGAAAAGGTCGATGACATCCTGGATGTGTGGTTCGATTCCGGCTCGACCCACGCATTCGTGCTGCGCGACCGCGCCGACGGCACCCCCGACGGGATTGCCGACCTGTATCTGGAAGGCACCGACCAGCACCGCGGGTGGTTCCATTCCAGCCTGTTGCAGGCCTGCGGCACCAAGGGGCGCGCGCCCTATCGCGGGGTGCTGACCCATGGCTTCACCCTGGATGAAAAGGGCATGAAGATGTCCAAGTCGCTGGGCAACACGGTCGCGCCCGAACAGATCATCAAGCAATATGGCGCCGACATATTGCGCCTGTGGGTGGCCCAGTCGGACTATACCGCCGATCTGCGCATAGGCCCCGAGATCCTCAAGAATGTGGCGGATTCCTATCGCCGACTGCGCAACACCATGCGTTTCATGCTGGGTAACCTTGCCGGCTGGGACGAAAGAGAACGCGTCGCGCCTTCGGACATGCCCGAGCTTGAACGCTGGGTTCTCCATCGTCTGGCCGAGCTGGATCACGTGGTGCGCAAGGGCTATGCCGCTTATGATTTTCAGGGCGTGTTTCAGGCGCTGTTCCAGTTCTGCACCGTCGATCTGTCAAGCTTCTACTTCGATATCCGCAAGGATTCGCTGTATTGCGACAGCCGCGACGACCTGACCCGACGCGCGGCGCGCACGGTGCTGGACACCCTGTTCCACCGCCTGACGACCTGGCTGGCACCGATCCTGGTCTTTACCATGGAAGATGTCTGGCTGACGCGCCTTCCGGGCGAGGAAAGCTCGGTCCACCTGGTTGATTTCCCCGAAACCCCCGCCGACTGGCTGGATGAGCCGCTGGCCGCGAAATGGGCCGAGGTGCGGCGTGTGCGGCGTGTGGTGACGGCGGCACTGGAGGTGCAACGCCGCGACAAGGTGATCGGCGCTTCGCTGGAAGCCGCGCCCATCGTCCATGTACGTGATGCGGCTGCGCTGGAAACCCTGAAATCGGTGCCCTTTGCCGATATCTGCATAACCTCGGACGTGGTGCTGTCGGGCGACCCGATCCCGGCCGAGGCCTTTCGCCTGCCCGAAACCGAAGGCGTGGGCGTGGTGTTCGAAAAGGCGACCGGCGAAAAATGCCAGCGCTGCTGGAAGATCCTGCCGGATGTGGGCACGCATGAACATCCGGGCGTTTGCGGGCGCTGTAACGCGGTGCTTCAAGGGGCCTGATCAAAGGGGTCGGGATCATATCCGACCCCGCTCAG
>JAUZRU010000050.1 GCA_030950185.1 Paracoccaceae bacterium
AGCCCGATGATCAGCGATTGCACGAAAATCGGCGCGGTGACGGTAAAGGATTCAAGGTTCCCCCCCTTGGCCGAGTTGTATTCCGCCAGCTCGTAGCCGCCCATCCAGACCTGGGTAGAAGCGACAAGATACATGCCGATACCGAAGAACAGGATATTGCCGAACGAGTTATAGCCCATCTGCCCGCCCAGCATGTCCCAGCTGAGCGCGATCAGGATGAACACCATCAGATCGACCAGCTGCGACATGTTGTTGGGCATGAAGAACGGGGCAGCGATTGCGACAGCCAGAAAGGCCAGCGCCGCGATCCATTGCATTGGAGAAGTCTTTGCCATTTTCCCGACCACCTTATTTCAGATATTGGCGTTTGCGGCGCATGATCCAGGCACGCACCAAAAGCGTGATGGGCACGATTATGAACACCATGCCATCCTGGAATTCCGGCCCCAGCACAAAGCCCGAATAGTTTTCGTAGACGCCAAGGCCCAACGCCGCAAAGATCACGCCCGCGATGTTTCCGATACCGGCCAGGATCACGATGGCAAAGCTGCGCAGCGTGTAGACCAGCCCCTGAAACGGGTGCAGCACATAGACAAAGGCGACGATCGACCCGGCGATGCCGCAGATTGCGCCGTTCAGCGCGAATGTCATGGCATAAACGCGGTTGGTGTCGATCCCCATGATGCGGGCCGCGCGTGGATTTTGTGCGGTTGCCCGGATGGCGCGGCCGAAACGCGAATAGCGCACCAGCGCCACGATCCCCACCGCGGCCACTATGCCCAGAACAGCGCCCAGCAGGCGCGAACCGGGAATGTTCACCATGTAGTCGAGAAAGGCGAAAGTGGGCAGATGCGCATCGATCACGCGCTCTTCGGCGGTGAAGATCTGGTTCATGGCCTGCTGCATGACCAGCTCGATGCCGAAGGTCGCCAGCAAAGAGATGAACAGATCGCGGTCAAGGATGCGTTCGATCACCAGCTTGAACACGATCAGCGAAAACAGCGCCACCGCGGCGGCAGCAATCGGCATGGAGACCACGATCCACAGGATGCCCGGCGTATTCGGCGCGACCTGGGCCATCGCATTGACGAAATAGAATGAAACATAGCCCCCCAGGATCACGAATGCGCCCTGTGCCACGTTGATGATATCCATCACCCCCCAGACCAGCGCCATGCCATAGGCGATCAGGGCAAAGATCGCGCCGACCAGCAGGCCGTTTGCGATAAGCTCCAGATTGATCGTCGGGGCGAGGGTGGTCAGAAGTTCGATATTGGTAAGTATGTTGTCCATGCGGAGTGCCCCTTGCCGCTCTTGCTGCCAGATATGTCGAGAGGGGCGCAGATGCCCCCCTCGTTATTGTTTGTCAATGGGTTGTGTCAGTTGCGCTTGCGCGGATAGACGACCTTGGCCTCGGCCCATTTGGTGGGGGCAACAACCTTCAGCTGACCATCCTGAACCTGAAACAGAACCATCGGCTTGGCGATGTTCTTGCCGGTCTTGTCGAACTTGACATTGCCATAGAAGGTCTGCATGTCGGTCGCGGCAAGTGCGTCACGCACCTTGGCCTGATCCAGCGAACCGGCGCGTTCGAAAGCGTTGGCAAAGACCTCGACCGCAGCGGCGGATTCAGCAGCCTGGTAGGGCGGTGCGTAGCCGTATTTTTCCTTGAACGCCTTGGCGAAATCGGCTGCCGAGCCGAACAGGTCATCCCTGTAGGTCAGCGAAGGTGCCCACTGTGCGGCGCACAGGATGCCTTCGGCGGCCTTGCCGAATTTGCCGATGATGTCGGCGCTGTCACAATGGGTCATGGCGACCATCGGAACATAGACATTCTGTTCGGCCATCTGACGTGTTGCCGTGGCAGCACCTTTCGAGTGGCCCGAAACGACGAACAGATCAGGCTTGAGCGCCTTCACCTTGGTCATGGTCGGGGTCATGTCCGACAGGTTCTTGGGCAGTTTGTCATCGACAACGATCTGCATGCCGTATTTCTTGGCATCGTCCAGAACGCCGGCGCGAATGTCCTGGCTGAACGGGTCGTTTTCAAAGGCGCCCGCCACTTTCAGGCTGGCGGGATCACGACCTTCGGCCTTGGCCATTTCGGCCGCAAGCGCCACGGACGAGGCAAGATACTGCTCGGATGTGGACAGCACGGCAAAAAGATACTTGTAGCCGTTGGTGAACAGAGAACGCGATGCACCGTTGGCTTCGACCATGGGCACGCCATATTTTTCGGTGACCGGTGCGATGGCCTTGGTCAAACCGGACGAGTACGGCCCAAGCAGGAACTTGACGCCGTCCTGCTTGATCAGACGTTCGGCCAATTCGGCGCCGCGTGCCGGGGTCGATTCGTCGTCGTAATACTTGACAGCCAGCTTGTAGGTCTTGCCGCCGACCTTGACGCCCCCACGGGCGTTGATCAGTTCGACGGCCATATTGTAGCCGTTGATGGTGTGCATGCCGTTGGTCGAGTACTTGCCCGACTGCGACACCGCAGCGCCAAGGGTGATGGTTTCGGCCGATGCGCCAAAGGCGAGCGCGGCCGAGGCAAGGGTCACGGCCCCTGCGAATAGTGCGTGTTTCATGTTACCTCCCGAGATGTGAAACCACGTTAATGACGTCGGCCAGATTACATGTTTTTACGTTCAGGTCAAAAAAAACCGGCCTGATTTCAGCATGTTTCGGGCAGATGGCCGGATAACCCGTCCAGGCTGTGCGCGATGGCCGAAAATCAATCCGGCAGGACATGCCGGCCAGTTTTCTCAGCGCGCCAGATGCCGTTGACCCGGCTCTGGCGGGTTGACAGGGGGGCCTGCGAAACATTGCGCAATCTTCATCCAGCGATTGGCCGTATTTCCAAAAGCTTCCAGCGCCGTATCCGCAACATTCCGAACCTGGGTGACAACGCGCGCGAAATCCACGGCGCTGCCGCTGACCCGGTTGTCGGGCTGCGGGTCATTCCATTCCCATGTGGCGCCCGAGGGCGATGTCAACACCACATGGGGCGCCGGTTCGGGGATATCGAGGCCGCGATTCGCAAAACTCCAGCCAAAGGTCGCCACGCCCAGATGGGCAATGTTGCGGATGCGGTCGGTTTCGACCCTTTCCTTGCCCAGGATGTCGAATACCTCCTGCCCGTGGGCCCAGGTTTCCATCTGGCGGGCGGTGATGGAGGAAAGCGCGCTCATGTCGGGGCCGGCCCATTTGACCCGTTGCTTCGGGTCGGCCTGTGCATAGGCATCGGCCACGGCCTGCGCGTTTTCCCGCCAGCGCGCAAACAGCGCGCGCCCGGCAAGACCATCCAGCCAGGGGATCTGGGCGTCCCGCAGGCTGGCACCTTTGGCCAGCTGCGCCTGGATGGGGGCGAAAAATGCCGCGAATTCCCCTTCGCCCTGCAATGTTTTCAGCGCGGCCACATCGAACATGTAGAGATGGCCGATCACGTCATTGATGGTCCAGTCGCGAAACTGGGTGCGGATGTCGAAATCGGCGTCCGCGAGGGGATCGACAAGATCGGCAAGGGCCTGAACCTCGGCCCGATAGTCCTCGGCCTGCTGCATTGTGAACCTCTGGCGGCTTGTTGTCGGTGCGATATCGCCGCCGAACCTAGCCCGCCCCGCCAGCAGGGTCAAACAGCGTCCCGCCCGCCCCCGGAAAGGGACGGGCGGATGTTACCGGCGCGCTCAGCGGCCCAGACGCCGGGCCACGCCCGCGCCATAGGCGGGGTCGGCCTTGTGGAAATGACCGATCTGGCGATCGACGATCTCGGCGGGCACCCCCTCCATCTCGGCGGCGATGGTGTCCATCAGGCGTTCGCGCTCGTCCTCGGGCATCAGGCGGAACAGGTCGCCTGCCTGGCTGTAGTCGTCATTGCCCGCGCGATGATCGTAACGATCGGCAGCACCCTCCAGCGCCAGTGGCGGTTCCTTGACCGAAGGATCCTCGACCGGGCCGCCAAAGCTGTTGGGCTCGTAATTCACCGCACCCGCGCCATTTGCATCAAACCGCATCGCACCGTCGCGCTGATAGTTGTGCACCGGGCAGCGCGGGGCATTCACCGGCAGGTGCTGGTGGTTGGCACCGACGCGATAGCGCTGGGCATCGCCATAGGACAGGATGCGCATCTGCAGCATCTTGTCGGGGCTGTGGCCGATGCCGGGCACCACATTGGCCGGCGTGAACGAGGCCTGTTCGACCTCGGCGAAATAGTTCTCGGGGTTGCGGTTCAGTTCCAGCGTGCCCAGCTCGATCAGCGGATAGTCGGCATGGGGCCAGACCTTGGTCAGGTCGAAGGGGTTGAAGGGCGCGTTGCGGGCCTGTTCCTCGGTCATGATCTGGACCTTCATCTTCCAGCGGGGAAATGCGCCGTCCTCGATCGCATTGAACAGGTCGCGCTGGTGGCTTTCACGGTCGGCCCCGATGATGGCGGCGGTGTCGGCGTTGTTGCGAATGCCCTGTTCCGTCTTGAAGTGGAACTTGACCCAGACGCGCGCGCCTTCGGCGTTGATCAGGCTGTAGGTGTGCGAGCCATAGCCGTTCATGTGCCGATAGCTGGCAGGCTGGCCGCGGTCGGACATCAGGATGGTGACCTGATGCAGGCTTTCGGGGGAATGCGACCAGAAATCCCACTGCATCGTGGCCGAGCGCAGATTGGAGCGCGGGTCGCGTTTCTGGCTGTGGATGAAATCCATGAACTTGTAGGGATCGCGGATGAAAAACACCGGCGTGTTGTTGCCGACCAGATCCCAGTTGCCCTCGGATGTATAGAACTTGATCGCGAAACCGCGCACGTCGCGTTCGGCATCGGCCGCGCCCCTTTCCCCGGCAACGGTGGAAAACCGCAGGAACAGATCGGTTTTGGCCCCCGGTTGCAGGGCGGCAGCGCGGGTGTATTGCGAGATGTCGCCGGTGATCGTCAGCGTCCCATAGGCGCCCGAGCCCTTGGCATGGACGACACGCTCGGGGATGCGCTCGCGGTTGAAGCTGGCATGTTTTTCGAACAATTGCCAATCCTGCGCCAGCAGCGGGCCGCGCGGCCCGGCGGTCAGGCTGTTCTGGTTGTCAGGCACGGGCGCGCCATTGTTGGTGGTCATGACGGGGGATTTCGACACTTTGGTTTCTCCTTTGAAATACGATGATGTCAGGATAGGGCTTGCATGATGATTAGTAAAAGATATTGTTGTTATAGTAATAATAGGTTTTATATATGAATATACGCGACCTGGAATATGTCATCGCCGTGGCCGATACCGGCCATTTCGGGCGCGCGGCAGAGCTGTGCAATGTCAGCCAGCCGGCCCTGTCCGTCCAGATCCGCAAGCTTGAACAGCGCCTGGGCGTCACCCTGTTCGAGCGAACCAACCGTTCGGTCAAGATCACCCCGATCGGGGCGCAGATCGTGGCCCGGGCCCGTGAACTGGTGGCAAAGGGTGATGAAATCATTGCGCTGGCCCGGGCAGCGCGTGACCCCTTGTCCGGCCCCTTCCGCCTGGGGATGATCGCCACCATCGGCCCATATCTGGCACCGCTGATCCTGCGTGCGGTCCACGAGGCAATGCCCGACCTGAAGCTGAGCCTTGTCGAGGGGATGACGCATGATCTCGAAACCGCGCTTGCCGCCGGCGGGCTGGATGCGGTGATCCAGGCAACCACCCCTGCCCTGCCCCGCCTGGCACAACGCCCGCTTTATGACGAGGCATTTCTGGTGGCTTTGCCAGAAAGCCATCCGCTGGCCAAAGGCCCCGCCGTGAGCCTGCAAGATATCGAGGAAAACCGCCTCTTGCTGCTTGCCGACGGGCATTGCCTGCGTGATCAGGTTCTCGGCGCGTGCAGCGCGGAATCGGCGCAGGCCAACACGCGGGAAACCAGCCTTGAAACCCTGCTTGCACTTGTTGCCGCCGGGGACGGAATTACGCTGGTACCGGCCCTTGTTCGCAAGCGTGCACCCGCGGGCATCGCCTTGCTGCCCGAGGCAAGCGGATTGGCCGGCAGGCGCGTGGAACTCGTTGCCCGCCAAAGCTTTCCGCAGCCCGAGGTGTTGAACATTCTGTCGGGCATCATTCGCGATGCCGTGCGCAGCGAGGGTGTTTCGGTGGTCGACGGCTGATCCCGACCGCTGCCAGGCAGCCCTTCGCTCAACCGTCAGCCCGCGGCCTCGATTTCGAACAGCAGATCGCCCGCAGCAACCTGTTGGCCGGGTCGGACAGCGACCTTGCCAACCCGCCCGGCAATCGGCGCACGCACATCATGCTGCATCTTCATGGCCGACAGCACCGCCAGACGCCCGCCCTTGTCGAGCTTTTGTCCCTGGGCAACGACAACCTCGACAATCTCGCCATGCATGGGCGCCACAACACGGCCCTGCCCCTCTTGAAGACCGGATTTTCCGGTGCCGACAAGGCGCGTCACATGGAACTGCCGCGCGCGTGTCGCCACATGCAGGTCATGCCCATCGCACTGCCATGCCAACAGAGGCACGGCCCGGCCATTGACGCGCCAGATGTCGTCCTGCCGTTCGACATGGGCGTTCAGCCCCTCGCCCCGCACCGTCAGGTCGGGCCCGTCCGTCTTTATCGTCAGTTTTCCGACCTGTCCCCCGAAGTCGATTTCCAGACGGCTTGCAAGCTGGCCAGTGTTGCTCCATCCCGCCAGCTCGTCAGGCAGACCACAGGACAGGCTGCGCGCGCGCCGAAATGCGTGATGATGAAACAACGCGGCGGCAAAGGCGATCTCGTCGGGTGACAGCTCCTGTGGCCTCAGCGTCATTTCATCAACTGTGGCGGTCGTGACCCGAGCGGACACAAGGGCCGGCACCTTGAGCATGTCGCGCAGAAAATCCCGGTTGCAATCGGGCCCCAGCAGGACGGTCTGGCCAAGTGCGAAATGCAATCGCCCGAGGGCCTGCTGCCTGTCCATGCCATGGGCGATGATCTTGGCCAGCATGGGATCATGGCGCAAAGAAACCTCGCCGCCTTCGGCCAGCGCGTGATCGACCCGGATACCGGGGCCGGTGGGGGGCTGCCAGCGCAAGACCCTTCCGGCCGAGGGCAGAAATCCGCGCGCGGAATCCTCGGCATAAAGGCGGGCTTCGATCGCGTGGCCCTGCAAGGCGATGTCGGCCTGGGCGATCGCCAGCGCGGCACCCTGCGCAACCTCGATCTGCAGCGCCACGATATCGATGCCGGTCACCATCTCGGTCACGGGGTGTTCGACCTGGATGCGGGTGTTCATTTCAAGAAAATGGAACGCGTCATCCCCCTCCAGCAGAAACTCTACAGTCCCGGCATTTTCGTACCCGGCAAGGCGCGCGATCTGCACGGCGGTGTCGCACAGGCGCGCGCGCAAGGCATCAGTCAGCCCCGGCGCGGGGGCCTCTTCGATGATCTTCTGGTGACGACGCTGGAGCGAGCAGTCACGCTCATACAGGTGCAGCACCTTGCCGTGGCTGTCGGCAATGATCTGGACCTCGACATGGCGGGGGCCGTGCAGCGCGCGCTCGATGATCAGGCGGTCGTCGCCAAAGGCAGCGCGGGCCTCGGCGCGGGCGGCCGACAGGGCGGCGGGCAGGGCATCGGGCGCCCCAACCCGGCGCATCCCCTTGCCACCGCCCCCGGCGGCGGGCTTGACCATTACCGGATAGCCGATCTCGGCGGCGGCGCGCGCAAGGGCTTTGTCCGACTGGTCGGCGCCGTCATGGCCGGGCAGACAGGGCAGCCCCGCCCGCGCCACCAACCGGCGGGCCGCGGCCTTGTCGCCCATCAGGCGGATGACCTCGGGCGCGGGGCCGACAAATATCAGCCCCGCATCAAGGCAGGCCTGGGCGAAATCGGCATTCTCGGCCAGAAAGCCATAGCCGGGATGGATGGCATCTGCACCAACCTCGCGCGCGGCGGCAATGATGCGGCTGCCTGCCAGATAGCCGCCGTCGCTGTCATCCCCGATGGGAACCGCCCGGTCGGCCGCTGCCACATGGGGCGCATGACGGTCGGCCGTGGTAAAGACGGCAACCGTCTCGATCCCCATATCGCGGCAGCTGCGCATGATCCGCAGGGCAATCTCGCCCCGGTTGGCGACCACAAGGCGCTTGATGGGGGCGCTCATGGGCGAGCCACCCCGTAAATGCCGGGCCGCAGGCGGCGCGCGCGCCCTTCGCGGCAGGTCTCGAGGCAGAACCCGATCACCCGGCGTGTGTCGCGCGGGTCGATCATGCCATGATCGAGACAGCGCCCCGAGGTGACGAAGGCATCGGATTCGCGGTCGAAATGTTCGGTGATGCGGCTGGCCTGGGCGGCAAGGCGGGCCTCGTCAACCGCGCGCCCGCGCCGTGCCGCGGCCTTGCGCATGACCTGCTCCATGGTCTGGGCCGCCTGCGCACCGCCCATGACCCCGGTTTTCGCATTCGGCCATGTGAACAGGAAATCGGGCCGGAATGCATGACCGCACATGCCATAATTGCCGGCGCCAAAGCTGGCCCCGACATAGAGGCTGATCTTTGGCACGCGCAAATTGGTGACGGCCTGAATCATCTTGGCGCCATGCTTGATCATGCCGGCCTGTTCATGGGCGACGCCCACCATGTAGCCAGTGGTATTGTTCAGAAAGATCACTGCGCGGTCGGTCTGATCGCAGACCTGCAGGAAATGCGTCGCCTTGGCGGCCCCGTCCGGGTCGATCGGGCCGTTATTGGCCAGAATGCCCACCGCGTGGCCCATGATGCGCCCCTCCAGACACAGGGTCGCCGGGCCGAAATCGGGCTTGAAATCCCGCAGGGCGCCGCCATCGACAATGCGGGCCACCAGCTCGTGCGCGTCATAGGGGATGCGATAGTCAACCGGCACCACGCCAGGGATCTCGTCTGCGTCAAAGGGCACAGGGTCGGCCGGCGCCGCCGTGACATGCCGTGCATGGCGGTTCCAGTCCAGCCCCTCGACAACCTCGCGGGCAATGGCAATGGCGTGGGCATCATCCTCGGCCAGATATTCGACCAGCCCGGTCAGGCGGGCATGCATTTCGGCGCCCCCCAGATCGTTGTCGGATGCTTCCTCGCCGGTCGCCGCCCTGAGCAGCGCCGCACCCGCCAGCATCGCCATGCCGTTGCCCCGCACCCCGATCACCACATCCGACAGCCCCGGCTGATAGGCCCCGCCCGCAGTCGAGGCGCCATGCAGCACCGTGATCACCGGCAGCCCCGCCGCCGACAGGCGCGCAAGCCCCGCGAACATGCCGCCCCCATGGGCCCACAGCTCGGCCCTATATGACATCAGGTCGGCGCCGGCGCTTTCGACCAGATGGATGAAGGGCAGCTTCTGGCGCAGCGCGATATCCAGAACGCCCAGCGCCTTGTCGACCGACTTGATGGTCGAGGCGCCCGCATTGATGCCGCTGTCATCGACCAGCACCATGCAGCGCGCGCCGCCGACAAAGCCGATGCCCGCGATCATGCTTGCGCCCGGCAGGCTGGTTTCCGGGTCGGGATCGTCCACCAGATAGCCCGCCATGTTATAGAGTTCCAGAAACGGCATGCCGGGATCCAGCAGCGCGCCCAGACGTTCGCGCGGGCTCAACTGGCCGCGCCTGTCAAACACCGGCCGGCGCTTTTCCGAAGCTTGGGCCGCGCGCGCCTCGAGCCTGCGCATCCTGTCAACCAGCGCCAGCATGGCGGCGCGGTTGGCGGCAAATGTATCGCTGCCGGTATCGACCCGGCTGTCATAGGGTTTCACGGCAGTTCCTCCAACAGCGATGCGTCAACCTCGATTTCCTGTGCCAGCAACAGCTGGGCAAAGCCCTTGCCCTGCGGGTCATTGCGCAGGCTGCTGGTGCCACCGCCGCCCAGCGCGTTGTGCAGCACGATGTTCATGGCGTCGATGCCGGGCACCGGATAGCGCGAGATCGGGCTGCCCGGCGCCAGAAAATGGCCAAAACTTTCGCGCAACATCGCCTCGTTCAGCCCGTGCCATATCCAGGGCAACAGCGCGGGCGTTCGGGCGATCACCCCGATATTGGCCGCATTTCCCTTGTCGCCGCTGCGCGCCCAGGCCAGTTTCTTCAGTTCGACCCGGCTTGTCCGCGCGGCACGGGGGCGGGCTGGCGTGGGCAAGGGTTCGGGTGGCACCATTGCCGGCCCGATGGCGGGCTCGGCCACGGCGATGGCCCGATCCTCGATGGTGACCCCAACCCGCACCCTTCCTTTTGGCCACAGAAAGGAAAACAGCGCCAAAACCGGCGAGGGGCGCGGCCGCGTGCCCGCAAAACCGCAAAGCCCCGGCGGCGCCGACAGGCCCAGCCCCGTGGCCTCGCGCAGCAATGCCGCAACCCCCTCGGCCGAAGCGTGACGCACGGCGATCTTGGCGACCACCTCGCGGGCCGGTTTCAGCCGCCGCGCCGCACCGAACTGCGATTCCGCACCCAGCAGCTCGACACTGACATCGGTGAAATCGGGCGCCCCGGCCCGGCGCAGAACCCGACGGGCGCGCGTCAGGGCCGACTCGGAAAAACACCGCGCGGCGGCCTCGGCATCGGCCCCGTAAAAGGTGAAATACTGTCCGCCGCGCCAGCCGTCATGCCATGTCAGACAGGCCTTGTAGCTGTCGGGCACACCGCGCCCGCGCGCGCCGCAGACCAGCACGCGGTCCACCCCGACCTGTTCCAGCGTGACCTCGGAAAAGTCGCAGATCACATCGGGCAGCACATAGGCCTGCGGGTCGCCGATCTCATACAACATCTGCTCGGCCACGGTGGCGGTGCTGACCAGCCCGCCCGTGCCGGCGGGTTTGGTGATGGTAAAGCTGCCGTCGCGCGCGACCTCGGCAATGGGATAGCCGATATCCGCCAGGCTGTCGGCAATCTGCTGCCAGTCGGTAAAGTTTCCCCCCGTCGCCTGCGGGCCGCATTCGATGACATGCCCGGCCAGCGACCCGCCCGCCAAAAGATCCAGCTCATCCGCCTGCCAGTCAAAGGCATGGATGCAGGCCCCCAGCGCCAGCGCGCTGTCGGTGCAGCGTCCGGCCACGACGATATCAGCCCCCGCATCCAGCGCTGCGGCAATGGGAAACGCCCCCAGATAGACATTGGCGCTGCCGATACTGTCACGCGGCGGCAGGGCGTCACCGGAAAACATCTCGACCACGCCCTCGCCGGCGATCTCGCCGATCCGGTCCATCAGGTCGTCGCCGGTTACGGTCGCAACCTTCAGTGAAAGCCCCAGGCGTGCGATCTCGGCCCGCAAGGCCTGCGCGCAGGCCGGCGCATTCACCCCGCCCGCGTTGGAAATGATCCGCACACCCTTTTCGGCGATGGCGGCAAGGTTGGGCACCATCGCCGCGGTCACGAAATCGGTGGCATAGCCCAGCATCGGGTCGCGGGCACGCGCGCGTGCCAGAATCGCCATGGTGATCTCGGCCAGATAGTCATGGATGATGAAATCGGGCGCATCCCCCTGCAACAGCTGCGCCGATGCATGCGCCGCATCCCCCCAGAAACCGCTGGCCCCGCCAATGCGGATCAGTTCGCAACCTTGCGCCATTCATCCCCTTTCCGCCGCATCCCCCGTCATGCAATCCCAACATCGCCCCCAAGGCAAGACATTCCCGCCAGCGCGACGCAACGATACCACCGGCCTTCTTCTTTGCC
>JAUZRU010000051.1 GCA_030950185.1 Paracoccaceae bacterium
ATGATGATCGTCAGCCTATCGCTGTTTCTGACCTATTTCGTAATGGAGCCGACGTTCAACAAAGCCTGGACACAAGGAATATCACCATTCATTGACGGCACCATTCCCCCGGATCAGGCTCTGCCACTGGTGATCGGGCCCTTTCGGAAATTCATGCTCGCCCGCACCGACGCAAACGTTATCCACACCCTTGAGGCCGTGCGCCACATGCCGGCGACCAGCTCAACAGGCGGATCCGCCAAAGTAGCCCTGTCGGTTCTGCTGCCATCCTTCATGCTCAGTGAAATTCAACGCGCCTTCGAGGTCGGGTTTCTGATTTTTCTGCCGTTTCTGGTCATCGACCTGGTGGTCGCTGCCGTCCTCATGTCGATGGGTATGATGATGGTTCCACCGGCTGTCGTTTCCCTCCCGTTCAAGCTGGCCTTTTTCGTGGTCTCTGACGGGTGGAGCCTGTTGGCGGATGCTTTGATCAGAGGTTACCAATGAGCTCTGAATCCGTTGCAATGGATCACGCCACCGTAGCCAGGCGAAATCTTGCGCGCGAACTCCCCCAACGCGAAAAGGCGCGTCTGGTCATCGACGCCTTGAAGCAGGCGCGGGGACACGTAGAGAGCACGGTGGGCAGTGAACAGCCATCGCCACATGATGTAGATCGCGATCTTCTGATAAAGCAGGTCGTCGCAGAATTTCACGCGTCACTTCAGGAACGCATGCGCAGGACGAAGCCAAACCCCGAAGCCCATGTGTCGCAACCCGAAGAAGCTGGCACAACTATCGGCGCGCTGGCAAAAACCCTGGAATGCGAGCACCCTTGCGTGACAGCAATTGCCCTTTCTTCACGACCAACCCATATTGCCAAGTCTGTGCTTCTGGAATTCCGCAGTGCAGCCGCAAGGCGGGCCGGGCTTGCCCTGGTTCATCTGAACAATCTTTGCTGGCATCCGGTGGATTCCGCGCAAAAGCTAGTTCGGAAAAAAATTGACGCACGCGCAGAAGACAACACCGCCACGGCAGAATGACGACATCACTGCCACATATTACTGAAGAACGAATTCCGCATGCAAAGCGCCGGCAGCCTTTATGCTTTTCAAGATGTCGATCAGGTCATTGGGCGCAACACCCAACGCGTTCAGCCCCTCGATAACCTGCGCCAAAGAGGCCTCTCCATTGACTTCGGCCAGACCGATGCCCTTTTCCTTGGTCAGCGATACATCTGAGCGCGGAACGACAAGTGTATCGCCCTTTGAGAATGGGTTAGGCTGCACAACCTTTGGCTGTTCTCGAATACGCAGCGTCAAGTTTCCCTGCGAAACGGCCACCCTCGATATACGAACGTCCTCGCCCAACACGATTGTGCCCGATCTTTGGTCTATCACCACCATTGCCTTTTGTTCCGGCTGGATCGGCAGGTTTTCGATTCTGCTGATCAGATGCGCGACATTCCTTGCACCCGACCTTTTCACGTCCAGCTCGACTGTTCCGGAATCCTGCATGAGGGCGATCGGACGGCCGACCAGCCTGTTAATACCCTTCTCGATTTTCAATGCCGTGCTGAAATCCGGGTTTCGCAGCGCCAATCTGAGGTGACGGGTATCATTGAAATCAAACTTTATTTCCCGCTCGACCCGCGCGCCCGAAGGAATGACCCCCGATGTTGGAACACCCATGGTCACCGATGCCGCCCGACCCTGGGCCACGGCACCACCGGCAATGATTGGGCCCTGCGCGACAGCATAGATCTGGCCGTCAGCACCACGAAGAGGTGTGAGTATCAGTGTGCCGCCGCGCAAACTCTTGGCGTCGCCAATTGTTGAAACAGTTACATCGATCTTGCTGCCCGCCCGCGCGAATGGTGGCAGCGTTGCCGTGACGAATACAGCTGCAACATTCTTGGGGCGAAACTTTTCACCCGTCACATTAACGCCGAGGCGTTCCAGTATGTTTGACATCGTTTCTTCGGTAAACGGCGCATTTCTGATGCCGTCACCGGTGCCATTAAGGCCGACAACCAGACCATAGCCCACCAGATCGTTGCCACGAACACCGTCGAAATCGACCAGATCCTTCAACCTGACCGAGGCCCCTTGCCCGACCTCCGCCCACAAAATGAAGATGAACAGAAGCAAGGGCAGAATTCGAAACCGGCTGCTCAAACTCATTTCAGGAACCCGACCAGGGACATGCCGGCAACACGTGAGGTAACCATGTAAAGCGCCTGCAAACTGTTCTGAATTCCCTGCAGACGGGTCGCACTGTCATAGGGATCCGCACTGACCAGTGCGTTGCGGTCGATTTCTGCAGCGGTCATGCGGGCCATCTGCCGGGTTTGTATTTCATCGATTCTAGCCTGCGTTGCTCCGATTTTCGCCTGAAGGGAGATGACGCCGTCATTGGCACCGACAAGTAACGAACCGGCCTGATACACAAGGGTTGATCGGCTGGTGATGTCGTTGATCGGAATATTCCTCGTGGTCAGGGCGGCAAGGGCAAGCCCCTGGAGGGTCGTACGAATTTCCGGCGAAAGTGCTGTCACATCAAAACTTACCGTTTCGGTATCTGACAGGCGAACAGGGCCAGAGGGCTGGGTGGAACCTTGATACCCGCTTGTCTGGAATCCACCAGACGGATCCTGAAAATAGGATTCCACGATCCGGGTGACGTCCTGAAGTGTGGAGGCACTTGCTACCCGTGCCTCAAGATCATCAAGTATTTTCCCGGCAGATATGACGGTTGGTCCCCGCGTCGCCTGCCCGGAAAACAGGCCCAGGCCGCCTCGCCTGGCATTCAGGGCGGAAACCACCACTTCAAGGCCGGAAAGGGCGGCTTGTCCCGCTGCCTTCACGGAAGACAATGTCCCGGACTTCCCATCGGACAGGAATGTCGTGCCAAGTGTGACGGTCTGCTTCTGGATGATACCAAGCGCATCCTGGATGGCCTGCCCGCGCATGGCCGCTTCCTGCCCGGCAAGCTTGTAGGATTTCAGCATCGCCATTTCCCGGTTGAGGGCTCCAAGAGTGCCGACCGCGCCACGCAGATGGCCGGCAACGTCACTGACACGACCCGACGCCACCTCTTGTGAAAGCTGTAGAAACCTCTTTTTCATGTCTCTGTTGAGCGCGCGCAGCGCGAGGGCGGAAGACAGATCGCCCACAGATGTCATGGTCATTTACAGCTCCATCAGTTGCTTCAGCATCATGTCAATTGTGGAAACCACCTTCGCATTTGCCGCATATGCGTTCTGGACCAACAAGAGCTTTTGCATCTCGGCGTCGGTATCAACGCCCGCTGCGCGCTCGATCTGGCGCAACCCCTGCAATCGACTATTTGCGCTTGTCTGGGCCGCTTCTGCATGCAACCGGTTTGATGCCACGGTGCCGGACATGGAATCGGCCATATCTGCCAGACTCATCGGGTCAGGAGGAAACCCGCTGGAACCAACGGTTTTACGCTGCTGGACCGCGTCGACGAGATTGGCCAGCACGCGAGAGTTTCCGCTGTTCCCCGGGGCCAGCGCGCCCAGCCCATCGCGCAGCCGCCACAATGAACCGCCATTATCCGGGTCAATGGCAGCATTGACTTGCAGCCGGCCTGCAAGACCCACCTCGTTTGCCGGATCGAAACGCAGGCCTGCGTCCGTAAACAGGCCCGCATCTGCAGGCCCAACAGTCGGGTCTAGACCGGGCGCTTGAAACCTCTCGGCCAGACTACGCGCAAACGCGTCGACCTGGGTCGAGACCTGGGGGGCAATTCTATCCCGGATTTCAAAATGAGCGGCGAGAGATCCACCATCAAGTTTCCCGGTTCCAGTACCTATCTGTACCGGCCGGCCATCCAACCACAACCCAGACAACCCGCCGCCCTGAAGGCTGAGTTGCGGAGTTATCAAACCTGCCGGCTGGAAGGAAAGATGCGAAGGCAACCCCTCGAGAAGAGATTCCCCACCCTGGGTCGTGATCGCGATCTGATCGTTTTTTCGGGTATAGACCTTGATCGGGACTATATCCGAAATCTGATCAACAAGGCGCTGCCTTTCGTCCTTGAGGCCGTTTGTAGAATTGCGCTTGCCGCTTTGCAGCCGGATATCGACGTTAAGTTTGGCGATACGTTCAAGGTTTTTGTTCAACCTGTCTACGTCTTTCACGATGTCCCGCTCGGCCTGCATTCGCGCATTCTGTACAGCGTCAGAAACCTGGTTCAAGCGCGAAACCAGGTCTTTGGCCGCGAACAGGATATTCTGTTGACGGGATTGCGATTCGGGCCGGCTTTGCGCTTCGACCAGAGAGCCCTCGAAACGAACGGTAAGATCCGATAGCGAACCCGCCTCGCCGGAAATCCCTATCTCCCTTTCGATCCGCTTGAGCATATCGGCACGCGCCTGATGACCTGCTGTTTCTGCCTGCACCAGGCGCCTCGACGCCATCGTCAGGAAATCGCTTTCCCTCCGAATGCCGGTGATGCGCACACCTGTTCCCTGCCCGCCAGTTGTTGCGGCAGAAACTTCGACCTCCCGCCGCCCGTATCCATCGGTCATCGCATTGGCGACATTCTGGGAAATTACGTCAACCTTGCGCTGGGCCACACGCAAACCCGAATACGCATTCATGAGAGAGCCAAGCATGCTCATGTCAGGGACCTCGTCTTATCGTTTGATGTTCGTCGTTTCCTGCAACATCTGGTCAACCGTCTGTATGATCTTGGCGTTGGATGAATAGGCCCGCTGCGTCTGGATGAGCTGAGTAAGTTCGCCCGCGATGTCGGTAGTCGATTCTTCCCGCGCGAAACCAACGAGTTCCCCGACCGGGCCATCACCGGCTTTCCACAGGAAAAACGGGCCGCTTTGGGGAGATATCTGGTAAGTCTGGTTGTTGTGTGTAATCAACCCGTTGGGATTGGGAACATCGACCAAGGGTATCTGATATATGCGTCGGGTAAAGCCGACATCATAGATCGCACTCATGTTGCCGTTGGCGTCGATTTCAACCGATGTGAGATTGCCAACGGGTGAGCCATCCTTGACAACCGAAACCGGTGCGAAACTGCCCGAAAGTTGGGTCAACCCATCGCGAGAACCCGGCGCGCCGATGCCCAGTGTCATGTTTCCGCCGGCGACTTGAAGCTGGATTTCACCTGTCACCGGATCATAGGGGCCACCCGAAATCACATTCACCGAGGAAATGCTGCCGCCATTCGTGCGCGAACTGTCAAAGGTGATGTTGTATTCACCGATAACAGCCCCTCCCGAGGCGGAATCCTCTACAACCATGTTCCATTGATTGGATTCCCCGGTTGCGGGAATGATGGGGTTGAATGTGATCTTCAGTGTTTCCGATGTTCCCAGATTGTCGAAATATTCAACCGACAGATCCTGCGGCGTTCCCGGCGATCCCGCGCGGGTTTCTGTAGCGGGAAGATTGACCCCGAGCGATACCTTTGTTGTGGGGTCTCCGGCGAACTGGTTCTGACCTATGTGAACCGGCTTCAACCCGTCAAACGTGTCATTTGGAAAGCTGGGGATCGTGCCGTCAGGGTTGGCAGGCCAGCCAAGCAGCGCGAGGCCGCCATCGGTTCTTAGAATCCCGTTTGCATCGGGCCGAAAGGACCCGGTCGTGACAAGCAAGGTCGGCAGTGGCCCCGAAGAGCCGCCAATCGCGGCAACCGTGGTCACCGGGATCATCCCGCGCCCCGAAACCGCCAGGTCGGTTGGGTTATCGGTTGTAATCAGGGGGCCGGGGCGATCAATCTCGCGGTGGGTGCTGACCCGCACGCCCCCCGCCGAATATGACCCGCCAACGCCGTTCAACACCATGGATTGGAAATCGGCGGTTTCCCGTTTATACCCATAGGTGGCCGAGTTTGCGATATTGTCAGAGATCGTGGCCAGCCTGCTGGCAATCACATTCAGACCAGAAACGCCGGCATTCAGTGAAGATGAGATCGTCATGTTACGCCCTTCTGCTGCGTCAATCACTGGCTGCAGCATGGGCGCAAATGCCTTAAAAAGCCCCTAACCCGGACTGCCCCATTCAGCCCCCCGGAATTTTTCGCAACAACGTGATCTCGATCCGGTTGTTTCGGACGGCCATCGGATCCTTGACCGCCGGTTTCTTGTCGGCCCATCCGACAACCCGCTGCATGCGTATATCTGGGGTGCCGGCCCGTTCCAGCATGCGCCGGGCCTTTTGCGCGCGAGCCGTTGACAGATCCCACACCGGATTGTCACGCAGCACGATGGGATAGGAAAGCGTGTAGCCCGCAACCGCGATCTTGTTGCGAGTTGTGCGAAGAAGGTCCGAGATCATCCTGATGATATCCCTCAGCAGCTTGGTCGGGGTGCTGGAATCCTTTTCGAACAGCGCCGAATCAGGAAGATCGAACAGTTCGATGACAAGGCCCTCGTCAGTCACCCTTGTCAGGATATGGCGAAACATCTTGTCCGCCACCTCGCTTTCGCCGCTGTTTCCCTTCAGCTTGGTTTCGATCATTTTCAGCGCGGTATCCTCTTTCTTGCGGCTCTGATCCCTGGATACACCGGATTGCCCACGCGCCTGTCGCTGGGGTGACGACGAGCGTGTTTCGCCGCCGGTGCCGTTCTGGGAAAGGGAATCCTCGGAAAATACGCTGTCGCCGCCAAACATGCCTTCGCCGCCGCCCGAAATCCGGTTTACCGGGATCGTGGGGTTGAAATAGTCGGCAATACCCTTGCGCTGCTTTTCGGTGGTCGCGTTCAGCAGCCACATCAGCAGAAAGAACGCCATCATCGCGGTGACAAAATCCGCATAGGCCACCTTCCACGCACCGCCATGATGGCCATCGCCTGAGACGACCTTTTTTCGCTTGATGATAACAGGCGCCGGCCCGGCATTACCTGCCCCGGATGTTTCAGACATTGTTACCCCTTGTCCCCTGTGAGAGACCCAAAAGGTAGCCGCAGAATGCTGAATCGGCCCTGAACAGATTGAATTGTATGTTTATTTCTTCTGCATCGCGCCTTCATACCAGGCAACAATCTGGTTCCGCTCGGCCGGCTCCATATAGGAAACATTCGCGGGCGGCATCGCATGGCTGCGACCGGCCTGCAGATAGATCTGCGGGCCGTGCAAGGCAATCTGGGCCTCGGTTTCAAGCACCACGCCGCGCGGAGGCGTCACAATTCCGGGCCAGCCCGGCTCTTGCGAATGGCACATGGCGCAGCGCGACATCACGATATCGGAAACATCCGAAAACCCGTCGGCCGCGGCCAGCCTTGCCGCGGCGGGCGGCAGGCTGGAAACATCCTCGGACTGCTCCGACTGCACACCGGGCTGCGTTGACAGCCACACGATCACGACAAAGATGACGGCAGTAACAATCCAGGTCCAGATCGGGCGCCCCTTTCGGCCGTGCATAGAGTTGAAATAATGCCGGATCAACACCCCCATCAGGAAAACCAGGCTTGCGATGATCCAGTTGTATTTGGTGGCAAAAGCCAGCGGGTAATGGTTTGACAGCATCAGGAAGATGACCGGCAGTGTCAGATAGTTGTTGTGGGTCGAGCGCTGCTTGGCAATGCGTCCATATTTCGGGTCTGGCGTGCGGCCGGCCTTGAGATCGGCAACCACGATCTTCTGGTTGGGAATGATGACGAAAAACACATTGGCCGTCATGATGGTGGCGGTGAACGCCCCCAGATGCAGCAGGGCAGCGCGCCCCGAAAAGACATGCGCATAGCCCCATGCCATGCCGACAAGAACTACATAGAGGAACAGCATCAGGCGGGTATTGTTGTCACCAAATCGGCTTTTGCAGATCAGATCATAGGCGATCCAGCCAAAGGCGATACTGGCAAGCGAAATGCCGATTGCCGTCGGCAGGGGTAGCTCCATCACCTGTGGATCGACCAGAAACAGATCGCCGCGGGCATAATAGACCAGCATCAACATGGCAAAACCCGACAGCCAGGTCGAATAGCTTTCCCATTTGAACCAGGTCAGGTGTTCCGGCATCTCGGCCGGTGCAACCATGTATTTGCGGATATGATAGAACCCGCCACCATGAACCTGCCATTCCTCGCCATGCACACCCTCGGGCAGGCCTTCCCGCTTGCGCAGGCCAAGATCCAGCGCGATGAAATAGAACGAAGAACCGATCCACGCGATCGCCGTGATCACATGCGTCCACCGCGCGGCAAATTCCAGCCACGAAAGAATGATCGCGTAATAATCCATGTGCCCCCCGAATTTTTCATATGCCGGAACAAGGCCGTAGCCTGCCGGGCCGCCGAGCCAGTAAACAGTGCCCAAGACGGGTTTACAAGGCCCTAGCCTGCCGGGCCGATCCTTGTGGTCAAACGGCCAAGCCCCTCGATTTCGACCTCGCACAGATCTCCGGCGACCAGCGGGCCAACCCCTGCGGGCGTTCCCGTATAGATCAGGTCGCCCGGCCGTAGCACAACCGATGTGGACAGGATCGAGATCACCTCGGCAACCGACCAGATCAGATCGGCAATATCTGCCTCTTGCCGGATACTGCCATTGACCAGGGTCGCGATACGCCCTTTTGTGTAATGTCCGCTCTGCGCCACCGGGTGCACGGGCCCGCAAACCGCAGAATTGTCAAACGCCTTGCCCCAATCCCAGGGGCGGCCCAGTTCACGAGCGGCAAATTGCAGGTCGCGCCGGGTCAGATCATTGCCGATGGCATATCCCCAGATATGCGCCGCTGCGTTGTCAACGGATATGTCCCGACCGCCCTCGCCAATGGCGACGACAAGCTCGCCCTCGTAATGCAGGTTTTCGGTGAGGGGCGGATAGGGAATTGTCACGCCATCATCCACGACCGCATCGGCCGGTTTGGTAAAAAAGAAAGGCGGCTCACGATCAGGATCTCGCCCCATCTCCCGCGCATGGGCCGCATAGTTGCGCCCCACACAAAAGATACGGCGCACCGGAAAGCGCGCGGTCGATCCCGCGACCGCCACAGAGGGCGGCGATGGCGGGGGAAAGACGAATTCGGTCATGTTGGCAGCTCCTTGTGTACTACCTTAGCGCAGCCTCGATGTTACCGCCATCCACCGTCATGACATGGGCCGTAGTCCGTTCGCTCAGGGCCAACGCAACAAATGCGTCGGCAACGTGGCGTGCCTCGACCTCGCGTCCCAACAGGTTACCGGCCATATAGGTTGCTTCGCTGACCCCTCTCGCACGGGCGCGCTCCTTGATGAACGCGTCATCCAGCAGGCCCGAACGGATGCGATCGGCATTCACCCCGTTGACCCGCACCCCCATCGGCCCCAGCTCCAGGGCAAGCTGGCGCAACAAAAAGAACGTGGCCGCCTTGGGCAGACCATATGCGCCAAAGCCCTTGCCCGGATTGACCGCCTGCTTTGATACGTTGAACAGGATCTGCCCACCGCGACGGCCCTGCTTTTCGAAAATCCGCGTTGCCGCCTGAGAAAATTTCTGATGCGCGAAAAAGTTCAGCTCGAAGCTGCGGCGCAGCAGGGCGTCGTCCATGTCCTTCATCATGCCCGACCAGGCGGCTCCGGCATTTGATACCAGTATGTCCAGCCCGCCAAAACGCGCGGCACAGGCATCAGTCGCGATCTGCGCCGCGTCCGCCTCGGTAATGTCGATCGCAAGCCCGCCATGCCGTTTCCGCCCGAGTTCACCCAGTGCCCGATCAAGCGCCTCGGCATCGCGATCAACCAGAAAGACGTCGGCCCCCCTGGCCGCAAATGCGTGGGCAGTGGCAAGCCCGATGGCCCCTGCCCCGCCCGTGACCATGACCACGCGACCGGCCAACGCAGGCAGCTTGGCCTTGCCAAGCTTGGCCTGTTCAAGCGACCAGTATTCCATGTCAAAGATCAGCTCTTCGCCGACAGGATGGAAACCTCCGCAATCCTCGCCATAGGCCATCGCCACGATGCCTTGCTCAGCCAGATCACCGGCAATCGCCGCCGCCTTGGCATCCAGCCCCATGCCGACAATGCCGACCCCTTCGATCCAGGCCAGGGTTGGCGCGGGATTCAGCATTGTCTTTCCTTCCGGGAAGCGCGCGGCGTTTTTCCTGAAATAGGTCTCGTATCTGTCGATATAGGCGTCAACGGCATCCCTGATCGCGTCGCGACCACCTTTCACGGCTTCCCTCGTCAGCAGCAGCGGCCAGTTTTTGGTGCGGATGACGTGATCGGGGGTGGCGACCCCGCGTGTGGCGAGAACATGCAGATCGGGACGTGACAGGAATTCCTGCACATTGGGCCCGGCGCGCAAATCCATGACGGGCATGGGTGTGCAGCGCTCGGCAAGCAGATCTTCGCTGGCGTCGCCAATGATCCCGCGCAAGATCGGCAGAATATCGGTTGCTTCGGCGGGCGGGGCCGCGCGCGGCCTGGCAGGGTCGGGCGCCAGGACCGCAGCGCCGCGCTTTTTCTGCAACCATTCCTCGACCAGCGTCGTGTGCTCTATGATCCGGTCATAGGCCGTCCGCGCATCGTCGGCAAAGGCGAAATGACCGTGCTGCAACAGCAGCAACCCCTCGGCCTGCGGGTTGGCTTCGGCCACCTCGGCAGCCGCCTTTGCCAGGGCAAAACCGGGCATGAAGAACGGAACACAGACCACGCGATCGCCGAATATCTGTTTCACGACCTCTTGGGCATTGGGCAGGTCGGCCAGCGCCAGCATGGCAGTGGCATGTGTGTGGTTGATGAAACGCTGTGGCAGATAGGCGTGCAGCAAAACCTCGACCGAAGGGTTCGGTGCGCTTGAATTCAGCAACGCGCCACGCACGGCGTTGACCATGTCCTCGTCTGACAGGCTGTCCAGCTGGCGCAATTCCAGCAGGGGGGCCAGACGAACGCCCGGCATGCCGGGGGCCTCGATATTGCCCAGATCCCAGCCGCTGCCCTTGATGTGCAGCACGTCGATTTCACGCCCCATGAGATCGCGCCGCACCACCTTGCAAGAGGTGTTACCGCCACCATGTTGCACCAGCGCCGGGTTGGACCCGATCAGCCTGGACGCATAGACCTCAAGCGCCAGATCGCGATCTGCCGTGTCGGTTCCCGCCGATTCAAGGATCTTGGCAACGTCATTTTCATTCCAGAGATTGGCAACCATTTTCGTTCCTGATGTTGTTGGCTTCGGGGTAATTCCCTCAACCGGCAAGTCTTTCGGGAAACAGCCCGACCAGCCCCTTGACCGAGGCCTCGCAAATGCCCCGCTCGGTGATCAGCCCGGTGATCAGGCGCGCCGGCGTCACATCGAATGCCGGGTTTCCGGCGGGTGTTTCATCGGGGCAGATCTGCACCTGCGTCACGGTCCCGTCAGGCAGGCGCCCCTGAACATGGGTGACTTCGGATGCGTCCCGCTCCTCGATCGGAATTTCCCGCACCCCGTCCGCAACGGTCCAGTCGATGGTGGGCGATGGCAGGGCAACATAGAACGGCACGTCATTGTCATGTGCGGCAAGCGCCTTGAGATAGGTTCCGATCTTGTTGCACACATCGCCGCGCGCCGTGGTGCGGTCGGTGCCTACAATGACCAGATCGACCAGCCCGTGCTGCATCAGATGCCCACCGGCATTGTCCACGATCAGCTGGTGCGAGATACCGTTTCCGGCCATTTCCCAGGCGGTCAGCTGCGCCCCCTGGTTGCGCGGGCGGGTTTCATCCACCCAGACATGCACCGGAATACCTGCATCGACCGCATGATATATCGGCGAGGTCGCTGTGCCCCAGTCAACCGTGGCCAGCCAGCCCGCATTGCAGTGGGTCAGAATGCGAACCGGCTCTCCCTCGGGTTTGCGGGCGGCGATCTCGCGGATGATCGACAGCCCGTGCACGCCGATCATCCGGTTGCATTCCACATCCTCGTCACAAATCTCGCCCGCGCGCGCAAAGGCCACCGCCGCGCGTTTTTCGATAGGGGTTTCCGACAACAGCCTGCGCATGTCATCCAGTGCCCAGCGCAGGTTGATGGCGGTGGGGCGCGTCTTGTGAAGAATCTCCCAACTTTCCTCGATCGACAGGTCAGAAGGGTCCAGCACCATCTGCATCGCCATGCCATAGGCCGCCGTCGCCCCGATCAGAGGCGCGCCCCTGACCCACATGTCACGGATGGCGACCACGAAATCATCGCGATTGACCAGATCCACCACCCTGAATTCATGGGGCAGCCAGCGCTGGTCGATGATCTTGACACATCGCTTCCCCGCGTCGAACCAGATAGACCGGTAATGCCTTCCATTGGCCTTCATGTCTGTCCCTTGTCTTTTCCCGGCCCAACCGGCCGTCCATCAGCATCCTCAAGATCACGTCATTTGTCAACGCGTATTGACATTTGCGTATATGCTGCAATTCTGAAAACAGCCGCGCAGCCAGACAACACAAGAGAGAACCACCCGAACAACCAATGGAAACATCCGATGCCCACATCCGGACGACAGCCAAACACGCGAATGCCAGGCCGTAGCAGCGGCGAAGACATCGTTATCGAGGCCGCCTGGATGTACTACCATGACGGCCTGAATCAGGGTGAAATCGCCAAGGCGCTGGGCGTTTCGCGGGCAACGGTCGTCAATTACCTGCGGCTTGCGCGCGAGCGGGGCTATATCCGCATCACGATGACCCCCGAGGCCTTTACCACCCATGAAATCGCGGTTTCCCTGTGCGACAGGTTCGGCCTTTCCGCAGCCTATATATTACCCGCCGGAAAAGGGGGCGAAACCAGTGCCTTCCTGCGCACTGCCAAGGGGGCCGCAGAATGGCTGCCCGAACTTCTGACCAAGGGCGACCGGCTGGGCGTTTCGTGGGGGCGCACGATCTATGAAGTGGCCGAGGCGGTGGAAACGACAACGTCCCGCGACGTGACCGTCCTCCAGCTGGTCGGATCCATGGCGTCGCCTTATGGCTTTACCGCCGAGATCTGCTCGGCACATCTGGCACATCGCCTTGGCGCGCGCGTGATCAACCTGCACGCGCCTGCGGTTCTTTCCAACCCTGAACTCGCCGCGCAGCTGCGGGCAGAACCCATCATCGCCGCACAGATCGCGGCGCTCAGCAGCTGCAACAAGGCGATTTTCGCCGCCGGATCGTGCAACCCCGACAGCCACATCATCGGCAGCGGGGTCGCCACGCCCGATGATCTTGAATGGTATCTGGCCCATGGCGCAACCGGCGTCATATGCGGCCGCTTCATTGACGGGGACGGCAAACCGATACCCGGCCCGCTGGATGACCGGATGATCGGTATTGAACTTGAAAACCTTCTTGGCCTCGACATGGGGCTGCTTGTGTCATCGGGCAAGGACAAGGTGGTGCCAATGCAGGCGGTCATCAGGGGCGGATATGTGACCCATGTGGCAACCGACATGGACACGGCCAAGGCATTGCTGGCGCTTGACTGAAGAGAGGCATGGCCCCTTCAGGCGCAAAACTTGACAAAATACATCGTGCCCGACTATTGTCAAATCCGATAAAAACAGGGGGGCGGACCCCACAGGGCACGCCGGTCGATGCATGGTCAGGGAGGCCTGCCGACAGGCAAGAAAAACAAGACAAAATTCGAACCGAAGGGAGATCCTCATGAAAATCATGTCGCAAGGAAAACGGGCCATGCGCCTGATGGGGGCGGCCGCGCTGGCCCTGGCCCTGTCCGGCACCGCTTCGATGGCCAAACAGTTGAAATTCATCTACGTCTCGCCCGATGCCATTGGCGTTAACGCGTTCCTCAAGATGGGCAAGACCGGCATCGAGGCCGCTGGCAAGAAATTCGGCGCCGTGGTCAAGACATTCGAAAGCGACTCGCCCCAATCCCGTCTTGAAAACGTCAACGCCGCAGTCAACGAAGGCGCCGATATCGTTGTTGTGCTGGGTTTTGAATTCAACGACATCCTTGCCGAGATCGCCCCGACCGCCCCGGACACCAAGTTCCTGATCGTTGACCAGTGCATCTTCAAGGATCGGCCGGAAAATGTCAGCTGCGCGGTCTTTAGGGAATACGAACCCTCTTACCTCATGGGCGTCATCGCGGCCATGAACAGCAAGACCGGCAAGGTTGGCGCGGTCAGTGCGCTGGATATCCCCTTCCTGCATCGTTACACCGACGGCTTTGCCATGGGCGCCAAGAGCATCAACCCCGATATCAAGGTCGATGTCCGCTGGGTTGGCGGCCCCAACCCCTTTGCCGACCCGGTTCGCGCCAAGGAACAGGCGCTTGCCCTGCATTCCGAGGGGGCCGACGTGATCTTTTCGGCCACGGCCGGTGGCGATTTCGGGGTTTTCGAGGGCGCCAGGGAAGCGGGCTTCAAGGTGCTTTCGGTTGACGTGAACCACTGCCCCGACGCCAAGGGTGTGATGTATGACAACACGCTCAAGCTGGTCGACTCGGTCATCGTGCAGTCGATCGGCGGCATCCTCAACGGCAAGGGCGTACCAATCGTTGCCTATGGCCTGAAAGAGGGCGGCATGGGGTCGCTGTCCACCAGCCCCGATGACGTTCTGGCCGCCAGCGAATGCCTTGTTGCCAAGGAACCCAAGGTCGTGGCCAAGGTTCGCGCGGTTGCTGCCGACATCATTTCCGGCAAGCTCAAGATCCAGGATCCGATGTTCGCAAAATGATGCGGTTCCCTGAACGTGACTGAGCCCGTGACAGCGCATTCACCAGACAATGACAAGGCGGCCCTGTGTCGCCTTGTCGGCGTCAGCAAGTCGTTTGGCGGGGTTCATGCCGTAAGGGATGTCTCTCTCGATATCCCTGGTGGCGAAATCCTGGCCATTGTCGGGGAAAACGGGGCTGGCAAGACCACCCTGATGAACGCCCTGTTCGGCCTGCTTCCCCCCGACAGCGGCAGGATCGAGGTTGACGGCAAACCGCGAAAGTTCCGTTCGGCCCGCGACGCCATATCAGCGGGGCTGGGCATGGTGCACCAGCACTTCATGCTGTTTCCCGAACTCACCGTTCTTGAAAACATTCTTGTCGGCGCGGAAAAGGCCAACCCCCTGGGCATGATCGATTTCCCCACCCGCAGGGACGAGGTTGAAACCCTGCTTGGACAATTCGGTTTTTCGCTGCCCCTCGATGCCAGGGTTTCCACCCTTCCGGTTCACGCGCGCCAGCAGGTCGAAATCACCAAGATGCTGTTCCGGCGCGCCCGGATCATCATTCTGGACGAGCCGACCGCCGTTCTGACCCCGGCCGAGATCGACGGGTTGTTCGACATGCTCAGGCGATTGCGCGACAGCGGCCGCGCCGTAATCATCATCACCCACAAGCTGGACGAGGTCATGCGCGTATCCGACCGCGTGATGATCATGCGCAATGGCGAAAAGATGCTTGAAACCGCCACGCGCGACACGACCCGCGACAGCATCGCCGCCGCGATGATGGGCCGGGAAATCGCCTCGCCTCCCAAGATCGATTGCCGGCAGGACGCACCCGTTCTGGAAATCGAAAACCTGCACGTCACCCGCGAAACCGGCCTGTCAACGGTGCGCGGTATCGACCTGACGATCCGCGCGGGTGAAATCCTCGGCATCGCCGGCGTTGCGGGGAACGGACAGAAACCCTTTGTCGAGGCCCTGGTTGGCCTGACCCCCGTGGCGCAGGGGCGTCTGGCCCTGGCAGGGCAGGACATCACCCACGCATCTGTTGGCACCAGGCGGGCCATGGGCCTGGCCTATATGGCCGAGGACCGCATGCAAACCGGCCTGGCCACCGATGGCATGCTTTGGGAAAACACCCTTGCGGGGCGGGAAACCAGACCAGAATTCGCGCGCCGGGGCTGGCTGCAAAAGCGCAATATCAGGGATGACGCCCGCAGCATCATAAAGGAATACGACATTGTCGCCACCAGCCCCGCACAGCGGGTGAAAGACCTTTCCGGCGGAAACAAGCAAAAGATCATCGTCGGGCGCGAGCTGTCGGGAAACCCCCAGCTTGTGATCGCCGAAAATCCATCCTGGGGGGTGGATATAGGTGCGATGGCCTTCATTCACGGACGCCTTCTTGATGCCGCGAAACGGGGGGCTGCCGTGTTGCTGGTTTCAAGCGATCTGGAAGAGCTGTTCGCGCTGTCCGATCGCGTGGGGGTTTTCTACAACGGCAAGCTCAACGGCATTTTTGGGCGCGACGAACTTGACGTCTATCGCATCGGCGCCGCGATGGCCGGGCAGACAAGCGGGGAAACAGATGATGCCTGATCGCAAACGTCTGACCATGCTTGCACTTCTTGGCGTCATCCTGGTGGCAATACTGTTCCTGATACCCTCGGCCCCAGACCTGATAGGCGCCTTTTTCGACGGTGCCTTTGGAGGGCGCAGGAACTTCAACTTTTTCTCGACCCTGTCCAGATCAAGCCTGATCGTCGGCATGGCGCTGTCGGTGTTGCTGTCATTCCGGGCCGGGCTGATCAATATCGGGGGCGAAGGCCAGCTGGTTCTTGGCGGGCTGGTATCCGCACTTGTCGGCATATACATGCCGGGGCCGCCCCTGCTTGTTGGCGTTCTGGCACTGCTGGCGGCCATGTTGACCGGCGCGATCTGGGCCTTGCTTGCAGGGCTTCTTGAGCGGGGTTTTTCAATTCCCCTGCTGGTAGGGTCACTGCTGCTGAACTACCCGGCCAGCTTTATCGCCTCATATCTGGTTTCGCATCCCCTGCGCGACATCAACAGCGGCATCGCCCAAAGCCACCGGATTCCGCGCGCCACCTATCTGCCCCGCTTCGAGGGCACAATACTGGATTACGGCATCATCCTGACAGCCATTGTTGCGGTGGTCGTCATCATTGCCGAACGCACGACCGTCTTTGGATACCGCGCGCGAACGCAGGGCTACAGCGCAAGTTTTGCCCAGGCCAGCGGCTTCCCGGAACGGCGGATGTATTTCCAGATTCTGGCCGGCAGCGGTGCGATTGCCGGGCTGGTCGGATATATCGCGGTATTCGGAATTGCGCACCGCTATGTCGATGGGATGCTTGTGCTGCCGCTTTATGCCTGGACCGGCGTCGTTGCCGTGCTGCTTGCACGGATCAATCCGCTGTGGGTGCCGGTTGCCGGCTTCCTGTTTGCCGCCCTGCAAACGGGGGCTGCCGGGCTGGAACGATCTGCCGGCATTCCGCGCGAGATGGCGCAGGTCGTGCAGGGTCTGATCATCCTGTTTCTGGCAGGCGGGCGGCATTTCCTGAAAAGACCCGGAGGAACCACCGAATGAGCATGCTGTTCGACCCGGCCCTCATCGAATCGCTCCCCCGCTTTTTTACGCCCATCCTGCTGGCTGCACTGGGCGGCGCCCTGTGCCAGCGCGCCGGCGTATTCAACATCGCGCTGGAAGGGATGATGCTGTTTGGCGCCTTCGCGGCGGTGGCCGGATCTTATGCCTTTCACTCGTGGGAGGCCGGCTTGCTGGCCGCCATGCTTGCAGGCGCCGCCGGAGGGCTGATTTTCGCGTGGTTCTCGGTCTGGCGGGGCGGTGACGATATTGTCGTGTCGATCGGCCTGAACATTCTGGCGATCGGTGGCACCGCCTATCTGCTGCGCGGCCTGTTTCACGCCAGAGGCACCTTTGACGACCCCGCGATCATGCCGGTTCCGCAAATAGATCTGCCCCTCGTGGCCAGGTTGCCTGTTATCGGCCCGATGCTGGACGGCCAGTCCATTCTGGTCTGGCTGGCCGTTCTGCTGGTGCCCGTGCTGGCACTGATGCTGAACCGCCATGTCTTTGGCCTGCGGCTGCGCGCGGCAGGCGAGAACCCCGCCGCCCTTGAAACAACGGGGATCTCGTCCAGGGTCGTGCGCACACAGGCGCTTGCCATATGCGGCATCTTGTGCGGGCTGGCCGGCGCGCAGCTGTCGATATCCAACGTTACCCTGTTCACCGAGGGCATGAGTTCCGGGCGCGGCTGGATCGCCGTAGTGATCGTGCTGATGTGTTCAGGGCGCATGTGGCTGATTCTGCTGACCGCCTTTGCCTTCGGCTTTATCGATGCGCTGGGCTTTCGCATTCAGGGGCTGGGTATGCCACAGCAATTCACTGACGCCCTGCCCTATGTGCTGGCTCTGGCGGTGCTGGGCCTTGCCTACAGCAGACGCGCACGGAAAACAGCCTGAGGCCGGCCTGCCGGTGATCCTGCCGCTGGGTGTGGTGAAAAGTGGTGCCGGTGATAGGCATGTCATACTCATTATATTTCAATACGTTACAGAGATGCGGTGTAATTTTGGCGTAATGCGATCCAAATCTCCCCGCTGGTGTAATTCAGGTGGTCCTGACACATTATGCGAAGCGAAACACGATGGGAAGATACTCACTGAACCATCACAGGCCCCTCATGAGTGGCCTCGGGGGCCTCTTCCACCAGGCGGATCGACCACTCTTCGACCTCGTTTCCGGGCAGGCTGTCAAGCGAATTCACGAAGTGCATTGACCTCGGAAAGTTGGGCGCCTGGTCAAGGGTAAACCAGACCATGCACTGGCCTTCGGCCGGAAGCGAAGGTCAGGGCCTCCATTCGGCGCGCAAAATCCGCATAATGTGTCTCATCCCACCCGGCCAGTTTCAAAAAATCGGGACGTGCGGCGGCAGCAACCGCTTTCGCGTCATCAA
>JAUZRU010000052.1 GCA_030950185.1 Paracoccaceae bacterium
AGAATCACAAGAAACACGAACAGGCGAAACATGCCCCCTTTGTAGCGCGAAACCGCCTGCCTGAAATCCCCGAATTCGCCGCCATATGGGCCTTTTGCCGCGCGGCCCCTGCTGGTAACAGGGGGCATGACCGATTTTGCCCGCATAACCCTTGTCACCGGTGGCGTCGCCTCGGGCAAATCGGCCTGGGCCGAACGCCTGGTGCTGTCCAGTGGGCTGTCACCCGTCTATATCGCCACCGCGCAGCCGCTGGATGACGAGATGCGCGCCAAGGTCGCCCGACACAAGGCCCGCCGGGGCGGCCAGTGGCGCCTGATCGAGGCCCCGCTCGATCTGCCCCCAGCCCTTGCCCAACTCGGCCCCGGTGAAATCGCCCTTGTCGATTGCCTGACCATGTGGCTGAGCAACCACATGATGGCAGATCACGACCCCATGAATCTTGCCCCCGCCCTGATCGAGGCGCTCTCTGCCCAGCGCGCACCGGTGGTCATGGTCACCAACGAGGTCGGGCTTGGCGGGATCAATGTCGACCCGCTGGCCCGGCGTTTTGCCGATGCCCAGGGGGCGCTGAACCAGCAGATTGCGGCGCATGCCGAACTTGTGGTGGCGGTGATGGCGGGGCTGCCGCTGGCCCTCAAGGGGCAGATCCCCGGCCACACCCCCAGCCACACCCCCGCCCACAACCCTGAGGCCCCGGCATGACCTGCTGGTGGTGGATCCGCCACGGCCCGACCCATGCCGACGGCCTGATCGGCTGGACCGATCTGCCCGCCGACCTGTCGGACCGCGCCGCCCTCGACCGGCTGGCGCGCCACCTGCCCGACGACGCGCTGGTGATTTCCAGCGATCTTGCGCGCGCGCGCAGCACAGCCGACGCCATCCAGCGCAACAGACCCCGCCTGCCCGACAGCCCGTCCCTGCGCGAGATCAATTTTGGCGCGTGGGAAGGCAAGACCCATGCCGAGATCTCGCAAACCCACCCCGAACTTGGCCGAACCTATTGGAGCACACCCGGCGACACCGCCCCCCCCGATGGCGAAAGCTGGAATCAGGCGGCCCTGCGCGTCAGCCAGTTTGTCGATGAAATGAACAGCCGCCACGCTGGCACCGATATCGTCGCGGTCGCCCATTTCGGCGTGATCCTGACCCAGATCCAGCGCGCCGCCGACATGGCGCCTGCCTCGGCGCTGAGTTTTACCATCGACAACCTGTCACTCACCCGAATCGAATTCCTGAACCCCGGCTGGCGGGTTCTTGGCGTGAACCACCGCCCCTGATCTTCTTCTTTGCCCGAATACTCCGGGGGGCGCGCAGCGACGGGGGCAGAGCCCCCACTCTCCCCGTACCGGCGGATTACAGAACCACGCCCCCCATGATCACATGCACGATCATCTTGATGTTCAACACCGTCAGAAGCAACGCAATCGCCCCGCTTGTCACACTCAGCCACAGCGGCGCCTGAAGCCCGCCCATCTTCTTGCGGCTGGCGGTAAACAGAACCAGCGGCACCACGGCAAAGGGCAGCTGCAGGCTCAAAACCACCTGGGACAGG
>JAUZRU010000053.1 GCA_030950185.1 Paracoccaceae bacterium
CGCCTGGTCATAGATCTCGCGCTGCACCAGCATCCGCGTCGGCGCGTTGCAGGACTGGCCGGTATTGTTCATGCAATGCAGCACGCCCCGCTTGACCGCCTTTTCGTCGGCATCGGCAAAGACGATATTGGCGCCCTTGCCGCCCAGCTCCAGCGCGACCCTCTTGATCGTGTCGGCGGCGTTCTTCTGGATCAGGATCCCGGCCCGGGTCGAGCCCGTGAACGAGATCATGTCCACGTCCGGGTGCCCCGAAAGCTGGGTGCCAACGCCGGGCCCGTCGCCATTGACCAGGTTGAACACGCCGGCGGGCACGCCGGCCTCATTCAGGATTTCGGCAAACAGCATGCCCGAAAGCGGGGCGATTTCCGAAGGCTTCAGCACCATGGTGCAGCCCGTGGCCAGTGCCGGGATGACCTTGAGAACGGTCTGGTTCATGGGCCAGTTCCAGGGCGTGATCATGCCGACAACGCCGATCGGCTCATACAGGATGCGGTCATTGGGGGCGTGGTCGCCAAGGCGGCGCTCGAATTCAAAGCCCTTGAGAGCGCGGATGAAATTCTTGATGTGATAGGCCCCTGCCGGCACCTGTTGCTGGCGGGCCAGATCGATGGGGGCGCCCATCTCGCGGCTGATGGCCTCGGCCATCTCGTCGGTGCGGCGCAAATAGATGTCAAGGATCCGCTCGATCAGGGCAAGGCGTTCTTCCACGGGCGTGAACATCCAGCCCGAAAAGGCGGCACGGGCGGCGGCAACGGCCTTGTCGGTATCGGCTGCCGAGCCGAGCGAGATCACCGCAAAGGCCTCTTCGGTGGAAGGGTCTATGACTTCGAGGTCATTGGCGGCCTCGGGCGAAACCCACTGCCCGTTGATGTAGAATTGGCGCTTGTCCAGCATCTGTCTTTCTCCGGTCGTGAAGGGAGGAAAATTTGCCGGCACAGTGTCATTGTGTGCGATGGGATGCAAGAGAGGGCGTGTTAATTTGATCAAATTATTTCAGCCTCGATCCCACCACCCCAGACAGCAAAAAGGCCCCGCGAGGGGGGCCTTTCCACGATATATGTTTCGCGCAGTTGTCAGGCGTTTTCGCGCTTGATTTCCTCGCCGGTTTCCTGATCGACGACCTTCATCGACAGGCGCACCTTGCCGCGATCGTCAAAGCCCATCAGCTTGACCTTCACTTCCTGGCCTTCCTTCAGCACATCCTTGGGGTGGTTGATGCGCTCGTTTGCGATCTGGCTGACATGGACCAGGCCGTCGCGCTTGCCGAAAAAGTTCACGAAGGCGCCGAAATCCATCAGCTTTACCACCTTGCCGGTGTAGATCTGGCCAACCTCGGGCTCGGCGACGATCGCGTGGATCATCGAACGCGCCTTTTCGATGGCTTCGGCGTTGGGGCTGGCGATCTTGATGATGCCGTCGTCGTTGATATCGACCTTGGCGCCCGAAACCTCGACGATCTCGCGGATCACCTTGCCGCCCGAGCCGATCACTTCACGGATCTTGTCGGTCGGCACCTGCATGGTTTCGATGCGCGGCGCGTGGATCGAGAAATCGCCGGCCGAGGTCAGCGCCTTGGACATTTCGCCCAGGATGTGCAAGCGGCCCTGCTTGGCCTGTGCCAGCGCCTTTTTCATGATTTCGGGCGTGATACCCGCAACCTTGATATCCATCTGCAGGCTGGTGATGCCCGCTTCGGTGCCGGCAACCTTGAAGTCCATGTCGCCAAGGTGATCTTCGTCACCCAGGATATCGGTCAGAACCGCAAAGTCGCTGCCTTCAAGGATCAGGCCCATGGCCACACCTGCAACCGGCGCCTTCAGCGGCACGCCTGCATCCATCATCGAAAGCGATGAACCGCAGACCGTTGCCATCGAGGATGAGCCGTTGCTTTCGGTGATCTCGGACACGATGCGGATGGTATAGGGAAAGTCGGTCGCCGGCGGCAGCACCGCCTGCAGCGCCCGCCAGGCAAGCTTGCCATGGCCAACCTCGCGCCGGCCGGTAAAGCCGAAGCGGCCAACCTCGCCCACCGAATAGGGGGGGAAGTTGTAATGCAACAGGAAGTTCGACTTGTAGGTACCCTGCAGCGCGTCGATCATCTGTTCGTCGTCACCGGTGCCCAGCGTGGTGATCACCAGCGCCTGGGTTTCGCCCCGGGTGAACAGCGCCGAGCCATGGGTGCGCGGCAGGATGCCGACCTCGGCGTCGATCGGGCGGATCTCGTCGAGCTTGCGCCCGTCGATGCGTTTGCCGGTCTTGACCACGTCGCCGCGCAGAACCGTCGACTCCAGCTTTTTCAGCGCCGAGCCCAGGTTTTCGTCGGCTTGCTCTTCCTCGGACAATTCGGCCACGATTTCCTCGCGCGCCTTGGCCAGCGCGTTCACGCGTTCC
>JAUZRU010000054.1 GCA_030950185.1 Paracoccaceae bacterium
GCCGGTGCTGGCGGCGCTCAGCCTGTTCGTGGTGGTTTCCTCGGCTTTTGTGTCGAACACCCCGGTTGTGGTGGTGATGATCCCGGTCACGGTCGGGCTTGCGCGCTCGTTGGGGGTGGCGCCGTCGAAACTGCTGATCCCGTTGTCTTATGCGGCCATTCTGGGCGGTACGCTGACCTTGATCGGCACATCGACCAACCTGCTGGTCGATGGTGTCGCCCGCAGCGAGGGATTGCGCCCGTTTTCGATATTCGAGATCACCCCGCTTGGCGTGATTCTGGTCGCCTGGGGCATGTTGTATCTGCGGATATTCGCGCCGCGCCTGTTGCCGGACCGGCATTCGATGGTGGCGCTGCTCGAAAACCGCAAGGCGCGCAAGTTCTTTACAGAGGTCGCCATTCCCGAAGGGTCCGATCTGATCGGGCAAAATGTCACCGACGTCGATATCTTTCGCCGCGAAGGCGTGCGGGTGGTCGATGTGCTGCGGGGCGACCTGTCGCTTCGGCGCGATCTGTCGGCGGTGGTGTTGCAGGCGGGCGACCGGGTGGTGTTGCGCACCGGCATGGGCGAGGTGCTGGGCCTTCAGAAAAACCGCGCCCTGCGCGACATCAGCAAGTTGTCTTCGGTCGAGACAACCACCGTCGAGGTGCTGATTTCGCCGGGATGCAAGATGATCGGACATTCGCTTGGGTCGTTGCGGCTTCGGCGGCGCTATGGTGTGTATCCGCTGGCGGTTCATCGCAGAAACCAGAATATCGGCCGCCAGCTTGACGATCTGGTGGTGCGGGTAGGGGATACGCTGCTGCTGGAAGGCGCCCCCGAGGATATCGCGCGCCTGGCCCGCGACATGGACATGGTCGATATCAGTCGCCCCGCAGACCGGGCATTCAGGCGCAGCCATGCCCCCATCGTGCTGGCGGCACTGGCCGGCGTTGTCGTGCTGGCGGCAGCGGGTGTTGCGCCGATACTTGCGCTGGCGATCGTTGCGGTTGCCGTGATCCTGCTGACCCGCTGCATTGATGCCGAAGAGGCGTTCTCGCTTGTTGACGGGCGGCTATTGGTGTTGATCTTTGCGATGTTGGCCATCGGCGCGGCGCTGGAAGATACCGGCGCGGTCCGCCTTCTGGCGGGGGCGATCAGCCCCTGGTTGACCCATCTGCCACCTTTTGCGGTGGTTTGGGCGGTTTATCTGATGACCTCGATACTGACCGAACTGGTTTCCAACAACGCGGTTGCCGTTGTGATGACCCCTGTCGCCATCGGCCTTGCGCAGGCGCTGGGGGTCGATGCCCGGCCGCTGGTGGTGGCGGTCATGGTTGCCGCAAGCGCCTCTTTTGCGACGCCGATCGGCTATCAGACGAACATGCTGGTCTATGGTCCCGGTGGCTATCGCTTTACCGATTTCCTGCGCATCGGCATTCCGCTGAACCTTTCGGTCGGCATGATTGCAAGCCTGGTGATACCGTTTCTCTGGCCCCTGTAGACCCGAACACGGGCAAGCCCGCCATCAGGATAAATCCCTTGGCCTGACGCCGTTTTCCGGTTTAGTCTGACCCCCTCGAAACGAGGAAGGACCAGATCAGGATGTTTGCCGATATGCCACGCGAGGAATTCGTCGAAAGGTTCGGCGGGGTGTATGAACATTCGCCCTGGATCGCCGAAAAATGCTTTGACGAAGGGGGGCATCTGAAGGCAGCCAGGCCATCGGATCTGGCCGGCCCCTTTGCGCATATCGTCGAGACATCGGGCCCCGAACCCCAGCGTGTGCTGCTGTGCGCACACCCCGATCTGGCCGGCAAACTTGCGACCCGCGGGGCGCTGACAGCCGAAAGCACCGCCGAGCAGGCAAGCGCCGGGCTGGACCAGTGCAGCGAAGAAGAATTCGAGGAATTCACCCGCCTGAACACCGAATACCGGGCGAAATTCGGCTTTCCCTTCATTCTGGCGGTCAAGGGGCGCAACCGGGCAGAGATACTGGAAAACTTTCGCACCCGCATCCACAACGATGTGGCAACGGAATTTCGCGAAGCGCTGAACCAGGTTCACCAGATCGCGCGTCTGCGGCTGGAGGCGCTGAACGACGAGTTTACCGCCTGAGCGTGAACGCATCCGAAAAACCGGCGCCACGGGCCGCTTTCAGCGCCCTGGCAAGGCTGGCGGCATCGGTGAACGGCCCAAGCATCACGATATCATAGCTTTTGCCGCCGCGGCGCAGCGGCCTGGACAGTACCGGCATCCCGGCCGAGCGGAACCGTGCAATCGTGCGCGTGGCGTTGGCCGGAACCCCAAAGGTGGCGACCTGTACCAGAACGCCCCGCTTGCGGCCCTGGTGCATATCGGCATTCGTCGCCGAGACATCGTTGACCTTGTGGTAATACTTCATGTTCGCTGGCGCCGCCTCGTCCTTGATGCGGGGCTTCTTGCCTTGCTTGACCTTGGGCGTACAGACTACCTCGGCTGGCTTGCAGACACAGGAACAGGTCTGACTTGTGGTCGCTTTCCTGTGCCGATACGCCCGCTTGCGCGTGTGATGCCTGCCCACCGCGCCCGCAGGCACATAGGGCCGCAGCGATGCGGTCTGATAGGGATAGCGGATTTGCGGATAGCGGGCCGTCACATCCCGCCCGGTCGTCACATCGATCAGCCGGCGCGGGACGGTCTCGGTCCAGATCAGATCCATCGCGGCCTGTCCCTGCGCCGTACCGACCCCGCGCAACGCCCGTGTTCCGGCGTCGTCCAGCAGGCTGTAATAGCCCTTGGGCACGAAATTCCGGGCGGGGATGCTGCTGGCCGGGGGCTGTGCGGGCATGGCCCCTCCGGCGACAACAGCAGCGCCCTGTCCCTGCCAACCCTGGGGGGCGAGGGGGGGTATGACCGCGGGCCGGGATGGCGATCGCACCGGCGGCTTGCGGTAAATATCCGATGACGTTCCGTTGCGGCTGTCCGAAGAACTGTCCCGCTTGCGCGATCCGAACAGGAATGCGCCCCAGTCAGACCGTCGCCGCTGTTTGCGCGTATGTGTTGAGGAATCCGTGGAATAGGTGGACGAGGGCCGATCCGTATACAAATCGGAAACCAGCGTCGGTTGTGTTGTCGCCGGCGACAGGTTGAGCCTGGGCTTGATCACGGGGGCAGTCTGCTTGCGGCCCTGCGCTTTGCGAACAGGCTGTGTGGCTTGCGTGTTCCCGGCAAAAGTCGGGCGGTAACCGCACAGCACCTTGCGCGAACGCGTCACCCTGGGAACCCAGGTGACCGTGCCGCCATAGCCGGTGCGAATGAAAGCACAGCCGCGGCTGTCTACAAACTGCCGCCCCTTGAATCCCGGCGGAGGCAATTCCGCCGGTCTTGAAACCTCTCGAAGTGTTTTTGCCGGCGCGGCCTGAGAAAATGATGCCAGCGTCAACCCTGTCAAAACTGCGATAATCGCCCGCATTTCCTGCCCCCTGTAATTGGGGGCAGTTTGCCGAATCGCCGCGCGATAGTAAAGTGAAACCCGTTAAAAATTGGCCTATTTAGTGCCAAACATGCGATCACCCGCATCACCTAGCCCCGGAAGGATATACCCGACCTCGTTCAGGCGTTCGTCCAGCGCGGCGGTGATGATGGGCACATCGGGGTGGGCCTCTTTCATGCGGGCCACCCCTTCGGGGGCCGCCAGCAAGCACATGAAGCGGATATCGGTGGCGCCCGCCTGTTTCAGCAGATCGATCGCCTTGGCCGAGGAATTGCCGGTTGCCAGCATGGGATCGACGGCAATCACGCGGCGGTCCTTCAGCCCTTCGGGCACCTTGAAATAATACTGCACGGGTTCAAGCGTCTTTTCATCGCGATACAGCCCGACAAAGCCGACGCGGGCCGAGGGGATCAGTTCCAGAACGCCGTTCAGCAGCCCGTTGCCGGCGCGCAGGATCGACACCAGCGCCAGTTTCTTGCCTTTCAGAACGGGGGCGTCCATCCCGGTCAGCGGGGTCTCGATGCGCCTTGTCGTTGTGGGCAGATCGCGGGTGACCTCATATCCCAGCAGCAACGAGATTTCGTGCAACAGTTGACGGAACACGGCGGTCGGCGTCGTCTTTTCCCGCATCAATGTCAGCTTGTGCTGGATCAGCGGGTGGTCGACGATGGTCAGGTGCTGTTGCATGATTGTCCCCCGGCAGGTTTCGTGGCGCGAATTTGGCGGTGCGTTGGGGCATGGTTACTCCAGCCCAGCCGCCAAGCCAACGGGAAAAACCACAGGGTCTTGCAGAAAGTCGGGCCCTACAGAAAGCTGCGCCCGGCCGGGCCGAAAGGCACCCCCAGATGCGCCGCGGCGCTGGCACCCACATCGGCGAATGCGCATAACCCGATTTCCGCGGCCCCCGCGCCCGCCACGATCACCGGCACGCGTTCGCGGGTGTGGTCGGTGCCGCGCCAGGTCGGGTCGTTGCCGTGATCGGCGGTAAGGATGGCTATATCGCCCTCGCGCAGACGCGACAGCAGGTCCGGCAGGCGGGAATCGAACCATTCCAGCGCGCGGGCATAGCCCGCCACATCGCGCTGGTGGCCGTAAAGCGTGTCGAATTCGACGAAATTGGCGAATACCAGATCACCATCTTCGGCCGTATCTCCCAGCTCGACCAGCGCATCGAACAGCCTGTCATCGGGGCCCTTGACGTAATCGGTGATGCCGCGGCCCGAAAAGATGTCGCGGATCTTGCCGATGCCATGCACGTTGCGCCCGGCGCGCGCGACATGGTCGCACAGCGTGTCAAAGGGGGGCTCGATCGCATAGTCGCGCCGGTTGGCGGTGCGGGTGAAACCGGTTTTCGGGCTGCCGACAAAGGGGCGCGCGATCACGCGACCGACGCGCATGGCGTGCAGCGTGGGGGCCAGATCCTCGCACAGCTTCAGCAGGCGTTGCAGGCCGAAATGTTCTTCATGCGCCGCAATCTGGAACACGCTGTCGGCCGAGGTATAGCAAATCGGCCGCCCGGTGCGGATATGCTCGGCCCCATGCTTTTCGATGATCGGGATGCCGGATGCGTGGCAGTTGCCAAGGATTCCGTCAACGCCCGCCAGTTCGCACACCCGCGCGACCAGATCGTCGGGAAAGGCGGGCACGGTATCGGGGAAATAATGCCATTCCCACGGCACCGGCACGCCGGTCAGCTCCCAATGGCCCGAAGGGGTGTCCTTGCCTTTCGACACCTCGGTTGCCGCCCCCCAGCGCCCCGCTGGCGTGGCGTCCAGCCCAGGTGTCTGACAGCCGGTCGAAAGGCGCACGGCCGCGCCAAGGCCAAGTGCATCCATGTTGGGCACATGCAACGGGCCGCTGCGGCCGTGGTCGGCGCCACCTGCGGCGCAGGCCTGGATGATATGGCCCAGCGTGTTGGCCCCCGCGTCGCCAAAGGCGGCAGCATCAGGCGCGCCGCCACAGCCGACGGAATCCAGCACCACAAGAAAGACACGCCCCATTCAACCGATCCTTTTTCTGATGAGGGGTGGTTCTTCCACAACCTCGCTGCCAAACCTGTAGGCCCCCAGCACCGCCTGTCTGGCGGCCTCGAGCGCACTTTCATCCGCCGCATGCACCAGCGCGACCGGATCGCCCGCTGAAAGATGCGTGCCGATCCCGGCCATGTGTTGCAGGCCAACGCGATAGTCCAGCGCGTCGCCCTGTTTCTGTCGCCCGCCCCCAAGGCCGACCACCGCCATGCCCAGCGCGCGTGTGTCGATGGCCTGCACGAAACCGTCAGAGGGCGCGCCGACCTCGCCCACCACGGCGGCGCGGGGCAGGATGTTTTCGGCGTTCTCGATGATGTCGGCAGGCCCGCCAAGGGCCGCCACCATGCGGCCAAACCGTTCGGCCGCGGCGCCGCTTTCAAAGGCGGCGGCGATCATTGCCTGGCCCTCGGCGGCGCGCTCGCACAGCCCGCCCAGTTCCAGCAGCAACCCGCCAAGGGCTATGGTCACGTCCCACAAACGGCTGTCTACCGCGTCGCCACGCAGGAACTGCACCGCGTTCAGCACCTCAAGTGCATTGCCTGCCGCACTTGCCAGCGGTTCCGACATGTCGGTGATCAGCGCCGCGCTCCTGCATCCCGCGCCACCGGCAACCGATACCAGCGATTGCGCCAGCGCCTCGGCATCATTGTCGGCCGCCATGAAGGCGCCCGAGCCGCATTTGACATCGAGCACCAGCCCGTCGAGCCCCGCCGCCAGCTTTTTCGACAGGATCGAGGCGGTGATCAGGTCGATGCTTTCGACCGTGGCAGTGACGTCGCGGACCGCATACAGGCGCTTGTCGCCGGGCGCGATATCGCCCGAGGCCCCGACAATGGCGCAGCCCACGCCTTCGGTGACGCGGCGCATTTCGTTCACCTCGACCTCGGTCCGATAACCGGGGATCGCGTCCAGCTTGTCCAGTGTTCCACCCGTATGGCCCAGCCCGCGGCCCGAGATCATCGGCACATAGGCCCCGCACACCGCCAGCGCGGGCGCCAGCATCAACGAGATATTGTCGCCCACCCCTCCGGTTGAATGCTTGTCCAGCACCGGGCCGGGCAGATCCCAGTGCTGCACCTGTCCGCTGTCGCGCATGGCACAAGTCAGGGCGACGCGCTCGGCGCGGGTCATGCCGTTCAGCAGCACCGCCATGGCAAATGCGCCGGCCTGGGCGTCGGTCACGGTTCCGTCAGCCAGCCCGCGGGCAAACCAGGTGATCTGATCGTCCGACAAGGCCTGGCGGTCGCGCTTGGCGGCGATGATGCTGCGGGCGTCCATCTCAGCCCTCATCGCGCGGCGCGGTTTGCCTCAGATGGGCGGTGGAAAAGGCGCCGGGCAGCAGCTCGGCCATGGTCATGCGGGCAAGCTCGCCGTGCAGCCCGGCCATGATGACGGTGGCATCGGGACGCGCGAATTCGGCCAGCTTTTGCCGGCAGCCGCCGCAAGGCGTGATCGGCACAGGGCTGTCGGCAACCACAATGACCTCGGCGATCTCGCGCGCGCCGGCGGCAACCATGGCGGCGATGGCGCCGGCCTCGGCACAGGTGCCCTCGGGATAGGCGACGTTTTCGACATTGCAGCCGGTAAACATCTGCCCGTCAGCCGTGCGGATTGCCGCCCCGACCCTGAAGTTGGAATAGGGCGCATGGGCGTTTTCGCGCACGTCTTTTGCCGCCCTGAAAAGATCCATCAAAACCCTCCTTCTGCCCATGCAGGAAAACGCAGTTTGTGGGCAAAGCCCCAGTGATGCAAGAGGCGATGCAAGAGGTGATGCAAGAGGCGATCAGGCGCCCAGAAACGCCTGCACCGCCGAGATGAAGGCGCGCGGCTGTTCGGCATGCAGCCAGTGGCCCGCATCGGGAATTTCCACAAATTGCGCGTTGGGAAAAAGTTCAAGGATGCGCGGGCGATGTTCCGGCCGAACGTAATCGGAATTCTGCCCCGTCACGAACAGGGCAGGCCCGTCAAAGCGACCGCCGATTTCGGGAAAGCCGGTGATGCG
>JAUZRU010000055.1 GCA_030950185.1 Paracoccaceae bacterium
GGCAGCAATTCGTGGATGATGTGGTTGAGCAGAAAGCCGCGGGTGGCCTCGGAGGCCTTTTCATCCAGCGCCCAGGCGCCTGCACGCTTGCCGATGGCGTTCCATGTCCACATGGTCTTGCCGTTCAGCGCATCCATGCGCACGACCGGCACGGTGATGGATCCGTGAACCGAGGTCACGCGCGCCCAGTCGCCGGGCTTGAAGCCGTGTTCGTCACAGATCTCGCCCGACACATACAGCGGGTTCGCCCCGTGGATCTGGCGCAGCCAGGCGTTTTGCGTGCCCCAGCTGTGATACATCGCCATGGGCCGCTGGGTCAGCGCGGTGTAGGGGTATTCGCTCTCGTCAATCAGCGTGCCCTCGAAAGGTGGATACCAGACCGGCAGCGGGTCCATCGCCATCTTGAGCTGGGCACGCAGATGGTCGGGCGGCTGGATGTCGCCATGCCCCTGCGCCGCCAGGCGGAATTTCTGCATCGGCTCTACATAAAGCTGGAACACATAGGGCTGCGGCGCGTCATACAGCCCGCGCTCGACCGCCCAGTCCTGATAGGCCTGGTTCCACGGCTTGTAGAACACGGCCTCGTCGGGGATGTGGTCAATCCAGAATCCGCCATTTTCCTTGTAGGCCTCGATCTGGTTCGGGTTGGGTTCGCCCCGGCCCTTGCCCTTGCCATCCTTGCCACGGAACCCGGCCAGCGGGCCGACACCGGGGCGGCGTTCATGGTTCACGATATAGTCGGCATAATCCTTGTATTTCGGGCTGCCGTCCTCGTTGACCATGCCGGGCAGGCCCAGGCGCGCGCCCAGATCCAGCAGTACGCTCTGGAAACCGCGCACGTCGCGGTCGGGCTCGACCACCGGCCAGCGGATGCTGTCGGCCATGGCGTCGGCCTCGCAGATCGGCCGGTCAAGCAGGCTGATGCAGTCATGGCGTTCAAGATAGGTCGTGTCGGGCAGGACCAGGTCGGCGAATGCCACCATTTCCGAGCTGTAGGCATCGGAATAGATGATCCGCGGGATCACATATTCGCCGTTCTCGTCCTTGTCGGTCAGCATGTCGATGACCTTTGAGGTGTTCATGGACGAGTTCCACGACATGTTGGCCATGAACATGAACAGCGTGTCGATGCGATAGGGGTCGCCCGCATGGGCGTTGCTGATCAGCATGTGCATCAGCCCATGCGCCGACATGGGGTTTTCCCAGGTAAACGCCTTGTCGATGCGTTTGGCCTTGCCGTTTTCATCAAGCAGCAGGTCCTCGGGGCCCCGCACATAGCCCAGATGCGGCCCGTCAAGGGGCTGGCCCGGGGTCACGCCCGCGTGGGGTTTGGGGTGGGCCTCGACCGGCTTGGGATAGGGCGGCTTGAAGCGGAAGCCGCCGGGAACCTCGACACTGCCCAGCAGGATCTGCAACACATGCAGCGCGCGGCAGGTCTGATAGCCGTTGGAGTGCGCCGAAATCCCGCGCATGGCGTGAAAGCTGACGGGGCGGCCGATCATGCGGTCGTGTTTTTCACCCTTCCAGTCGGTCCAGGGCTGCTCGATCACGATTTCCTGTTCAAAGGCGACATGGGCCAGCTCGGCGGCGATGCGCCTGATGCGCTCGGCTGAAATCCCGCATTGTTCGGCGATGCGTTCGGGCGCGTGGTCGTCGGACAGGTATTTTTCGGCCAGCAGCTGAAAGACGGGGCGCCAGGTCACGCCGTCGGATTCATAGGTGCCAACCATGTCGGGTTTGATGCCGGGTGTGTCAAAGGCGACCGGCTTGCCGGTGGCGCGATCCAGGACCTGTGGCTTGTCGTTTTCGTCGCGCAGGAACAGCCCGTGTTCGGCGCTGCCCTCGGCGTCGTTCACCAGAAACGGCGCGTTGGTATAGCGGCGCAGATAGTCGAGATCGACCTTGCCGGCCTTGAGAAGCTCGTGAATCAGCGCCAGGATGAACAGCCCGTCGGTGCCCGGCGTGATGCCGACCCATTCATCGGCAATCGCGTTATAGCCCGAGCGGATGGGGTTCACCCCGATGATCTTGGCCCCGGTTTCCTTGAGCTTGTTCAGCCCCATCTTGATCGGGTTGGAATCATGGTCCTCGGCCACGCCGAAGATCATGAACAGGCGCGTGCGCTCCCAGTCGGGCTGGCCGAATTCCCAGAAACTGCCGCCCATGGTATAGATGCCCGCCGCCGCCATGTTGACCGAGCAGAACCCCCCATGCGCCGCATAGTTGGGCGTGCCATAGGCCTGCGCCCACCAGCCGGTAAAGCTCTGCGACTGGTCGCGGCCGGTAAAGAAGGCCAGCTTTTCGGGCGCGGTCTCGCGCAGCGGTTTCAGCCAGCTGACAGCAAGTTCCAGCGCCTCTTCCCACGAGATTTCCTCGAACTTGCCCTCGCCGCGTTCGCCGACCCGTTTCAGTGGCGCGCGCAGGCGCGAGGGTGCGTAATGCGACATGATCCCGGACGAGCCCTTGGCGCACAGCACACCCTTGTTCACGGGGTGGTCACGGTTGCCCTCGATATATTTGATCTTGCCGTTCTTCATGTGCACGTTGATGCCGCAGCGGCAGGCACACATGTAGCAGGTCGTCTTGCGGATTTCTTCGGATACTTCGGGCGAAGTATCCAGGGCAGGCTGGTCATATGGGGGCATGATGTTTCCCGAGGTCCCTGTTTTGTCTTGCCGGGGCCGGTGGGCGGCCCGACATATTAGATCATTCGAATGTATTTAACGGTCCCGTCACGGGCTTGTCCAGATTGCTTTGCGGGATTCTCCAGATTTTGCGGCTTCATGTCGCTGGCGGTCGCAGGTCGATACGGGAAAATATGCAGAAATTTGCATTTAAGGCCTTCCTAATATACGTTCGGCAGACCTTTTGGGGTTCATCAAGGGAGGATAACGATGAAAAAGGTGATTCTGGCAGGCGCTGCATTTGCGCTTGCAATGACGGCGTTCGGCGCATCCGCCGCGCCCAAGGTCAACAAGACATATATCCGCAAGGGCAGTCAGGAAATTCGGGTTTTCACCGACAAGGACGGCAAGCTGTACTGCCGCCGCACGAGCGACAATTTCGAACTTTGCCACGGCATGGAAAAACAGCCCGATGGCACCTGGTCGGGCAAGAAGATGAAGCATCCGGACATGCCCGGCTTCATGACCTTCAACGGCACGGTCGTGATCGGGTCGAACAAGAAACTCAGCATCAAGGGCTGCATGATCGGCGGCGCCATGTGTGATTCCGAGATCTGGGACGAAAAGTAAACGATCTTTCTACAGCAAGATTGCCAGAGGGCCGGGGGCGTCTCCCGGCCCTTTTCATGTCTTGACCTTGCAAGGCGCCGGATGTCATCTCGTTCGGAACGGCGCGTGGGGTGATGATGAGCGAAACAGGGCAAAAGCGTCTTTTCCGGGTGGTGTTTCCCGAAGCGCATGATCCCCGCGTGGCCGAGGCGATGCGCCGATTGCAGGCGGATCATGGGGTAAGGTCCGTTCCGGTTCACGATGGCGCGCCAGATCAGGCCCCAGATCAGGCCCCAGATCAGGCTGCGGTCGATCTGCTGTGTCGGCAGCGGCCAGGCCTCAAGCCCGCCCTTGCCCGGCGCCTGTTGCACAAGCCGCTGTATCGGGCTGCCGCACTGGTTGCCGCGGGGCAGGCCGATGCGATGGTCGCGGGGGCAGCCAACCCGACGCGGCGTGTGATCGAGGCGGCCACGATGGTGATCGGCCTCGCCGACGGGGTGGAAATACCCTCAAGCTTTTTCCTCATGCGTCTGGCCGACGGGCGCGAGATGATCTTTGCCGATTGTGCCGTGAATGCCACGCCGGATGCCACGGGTCTTGCGGCCATCGCGCAGGCGTCACGCCATTCGGCGCGCGCGTTGCTGGGGGATGCACGAATTGCGCTGTTGTCCTTTGCCACGGGCAGCAGCGGGGCAGGGCAGTCGGTCGGCACCGTCAGCAAGGCGGTGGGTATCTTGTCCGAGGCAGGCATCAAGGCGAGCGGCCCGATTCAGGCCGATGCAGCACTTAACCCCGATGTCGCCGCAACCAAGGGGATGGGCGACGGCAAAGCGAATGTTCTGGTGTTCCCGTCGCTTGATGCCGGAAATATCGCCTACAAGCTGTTGCAGGAACTGGGCGGCGCGCAGGCCATCGGCCCGGTCTTGCAGGGGTTTCGCCGCCCCGTCTGCGACCTTTCCCGCGGTGCGCGTGTCGATGACATCGTTCAGGCGGCACTTGTGACCCTGCGGCTGGGCGCTGCCCCGTCCGTTTGATCCGCTGCGGTCATAGCCTTCTGCGCCTTTGCATCCTTGGCGGTTCGGTCCGGCCCAGCCGGATGAAATGGGCCATCCAGGGCAGGGTGATGTCATCGCTGCGGGTGGCGGCATAAAGGCGTCTGGTCAGCCCGCCTTCGGTCAGCGGGCGGGTGACGTAATCATGGTCATATCGGCTGTCGCGCACCACCCAGTCGGGCAGCACGGCAACGCCGCGGTTGCTGGCCACCAGCAGCATGATGACCGCGGTCAGCTCGACCTGCCGGATCGCCCGGGGTTCGACCCCCGCGGGGCCAAGCAGCAGCGAAAAGACGTCAAGGCGCGCCTTGTCCACCGGATAGGCGATCAGCGTCTGGTCGGCAAAATCCCGTGCCTCGATCCAGGGCCTGTCGGCCAGCGGGTGGCCGGATGCGGCGATGAATACGGGTTCATAGTCGAACAGCGGCGAAAAGGTGATCTCCTCCAGGTCCTTGGGATCGGACGAGATCACCAGATCGATTTCCTCGCGTTGCAGCGCCGGCAGGGCATCAAAGGCCAGGCCGGGGCGGATATCGACATCGACATCGGGCCAGGCGCGGCGGAACAGTTCCAGCACCGGAAACAGCCAGTCGAAACAGGCGTGACATTCGATGGCGATATGCAGCCGCCCGGTGCGGCCGTCCTGAAGGTTCAGGAAATCCTGCTCGACGGCCTCGACCTCGGGCAGCACGGTTTCGGCCAGCCGCAGCAGGCGCATGCCGGCCGACGACAGGCGCAGCGGCCTGGTCCGGCGCAGGAACAGATCGACGCCGGCCTGTTCTTCCAGCGCCTTGATCTGGTGCGACAGCGCCGATTGGGTGAGGTTCAGCCGCTCGGCCGCACGCGCCAGCCCCCCGGCCTCGTGAATGGCACGGATGCTGCGCAGATGGCGGAGTTCCAGGTGCATGATGAGCGGTTCTCATAAAGATAATGATTATTATGAATTTGTCTCACATATGGATTTATGGCACAAGAGGCACTGAAAATCCCTGGAGCCAAGCATGACCACCACCGATTCGGGCAATGTGCCCAATGTTTCATTCGAGTTTTTCCCGCCGCAATCGCTGGAGGCCTCTTTCCGGCTGTGGGAATCGGTGCAGGTTCTGGCCCCGCTGTCGCCCTCTTTCGTGTCGGTGACATATGGCGCTGGCGGTTCGACCCGCGAGCTGACACACGAGGCCGTGGGCACATTGATCCGCCATTACGGGCTGAATGTCGCGGCGCATCTGACCTGCGTTGACGCCACTCGCGAGGAAACCCTGGAAATCGCCCGCAGCTATGCCGAGATCGGAGTGAAGGAAATCGTTGCCCTGCGCGGCGATCCCCCCAAGGGGCAGGACAGCTTTGCCCCCCATCCCGAGGGGTTTTCCGGCTCGGTCGAGCTGGTGGCCGCGCTGAAGGAGCTGGGTCTGTTCCACATCCGCGTGGGCGCCTATCCCGACCCACACCCCGAGGCGCGCGACGAGAATTCCGATATCGAGATGCTGAAACGCAAGTTCGACGCCGGCGCCGACAGTGCGATCACCCAGTATTTCTATGACATCGACAGTTTCCTGCGGTTCCGCGACCGTGCCGCCGCTGCGGGTATCACAAAACCGATCATCCCCGGCATCCTGCCGATCGAGAACTGGGATGCCGTCAAGCGCTTTTCGGCCCGCTGCGGGGCCAGATTGCCGGGCTGGATGGACGACGCCTTTGCCAAGGCCAAACGCGATGGCGTGGAAGAACTGCTGTCGGTTGCAATCGGCACCGAGCTGTGCAGCAATCTGGTCGATGAGGGGGTCGAGGATCTGCATTTCTATACCCTCAACAAGCCCCATCTGACGCGCCAGATCTGTGCGGCCCTCGGGGTCGAACCCAAGGACAGCCTTGAGGCGGTTGCCTGACGGGGTCGGGGCGCGGGGCCTTGTTGCGGGCCGGGTTTCTTCTTTGCCCAAATACTCCCGCCGGAGGCGTCCCGCCATTTCCGACGGCTCAGGCGGGGGCTGTCTGCCCCCGCACCCCCGAGAGTATTGGCGCAAAGAAGAAAAGCTGTCGCGGATCAGGCGGTCCGACCCCTGTCAGGCGCGTTCGGCGTATTCCATCGTTTCGGTGTTGATGATCACCTTTTCGTCGGGGCCGATGAAGGGCGGCACCATCACGCGTACGCCATTGTCCAGCACCGCGGGCTTGAAACTGTTGGCCGCCGTCTGGCCCTTTACTGCGGGTTCGGTTTCGACCACGGTGCAGGTCACCTTTTGCGGCAGGGTGGCCGAAAGGGCCTCGTTTTCGTGATACTCGATCTGGATGGTCATGCCGTCCTGAAGGAAGGGGCGGCGGTCGCCCAGGATGTCGGCGGGCAGCTCGATCTGCTCATAGGTTTCGGTGTCCATGAACACCAGCATTCCGTCGTTTTCATACAGGAATTGCTGATCCTTCTGTTCAAGGCGCACGCGTTCAACCTTGTCGGCAGCGCGGAAACGTTCGTTCAGCTTGCGCCCGTCGCGCAGGTTCTTCATCTCGACCTGGGCAAAGGCGCCGCCCTTGCCCGGCTTGACATGGCTGACCTTCACGGCAACCCACAGGCCGCCATTATGTTCCAGCACATTGCCGGGGCGAATTTCATTTCCGTTGATCTTGGGCATTGAGAGAAAACCTTGCCAAATGGTTGAAGCCTGTCAGCCCGCACCTATATCTTGCAGAGGTTCAGGTGACAAGACGACATGATGTTGATAAAGGTATGCGTTAGATGCAAGTGTGGTATTCCAAATTAGCATACCCGAATCGACATAAAACCGCCATATTGCGCCACAAGCCAAAAACGCAAGTGTAAAGTGAAAAGGACGGCGTATGTTTGATTACGTTGATGCAACCGCATTCTCGAATGACCAGGGTGCGCGGGCGCGCAAGCTGTTCGCGGCCGTTGTCCTGGCTGCGCTCGACGATGCCATTGCTGATGACAAGAAATACGGCAACGGCCCCGAAGTGATCGCCCGCTGGGCACGCTCGCGTGATGGCCGTGAAGTTCTGATGTGTGCCGGCATCGACCCGACCGAGCGCTGCGTGCAGGGAATGATGGAATTCGTACGCCGCGGTGTCCGGACTTCTGTGGCCCTTTCGCGC
>JAUZRU010000056.1 GCA_030950185.1 Paracoccaceae bacterium
CCGGGGGCCAGCCCCCGGACCCCCGGAGTATTTGAACAAAGAAGAAGATATCGGGGCCCGCTTGTTCGGGCCGGGACTGGGAGGAAATGAAATGACCACAGTCATCAAGGGCGGCACCATCGTGACCGCCGATCTGACCTACAAGGCCGATGTGCTGATCGAGGGCGGGCAGATCATCGAGATAGGGGCGGATCTTTCGGGCGACGAGGTGCTGGATGCCTCGGGTTGCTATGTCATGCCGGGCGGGATCGACCCACATACCCATCTGGAGATGCCCTTCATGGGCACCTATTCCAGCGACGATTTCGAAAGTGGCACCCGCGCGGCCTTGGCCGGCGGCACGACGATGGTGGTCGATTTTGCCCTGCCCAACCCCGGCGAGGGGTTGCTGGACGCGCTCAAGCGCTGGGACAACAAGTCGACCCGGGCCAATTGCGACTATTCCTTCCACATGGCGGTGACCTGGTGGGGCGAACAGGTCTTTGACGAAATGAAGGATGTGGTCGATCGCGGCATCACCACCTTCAAGCATTTCCTGGCCTACAAGGGCGCGTTGATGGTCAATGATGACGAGCTCTATGCCAGTTTTTCGCGCCTGGCAGAACTGGGCGGCATTGCGCTGGTCCATGCCGAAAATGGCGATGTGGTGGCGGAACTGACCGCCAAGCTGCTGGCCGAGGGCAATACCGGCCCCGAGGCCCATGCCTATAGCCGGCCCAGCCAGGTCGAGGGCGAGGCGACCAACCGCGCCATCATGATCGCCGACATGGCCGGTGTGCCGCTTTATGTGGTGCACACATCCTGCGAAGAGGCGCATGAGGCCATCCGACGTGCCCGCATGCAGGGCAAGCGTGTCTGGGGCGAGCCTCTGATCCAGCATCTGACGCTGGACGAGAGCGAGTATTTCAACAAGGACTGGGATCACGCGGCGCGGCGCGTGATGAGCCCGCCCTTCCGCGACAAGAAACATCAGGACAGCCTGTGGGCGGGCCTGCAAAGCGGCAGTCTGAGCGTCGTGGCCACCGATCACTGCGCCTTTACCACCGAGCAAAAGCGCATGGGCGTGGGCGATTTCTCCAAGATCCCCAACGGCACCGGCGGGCTGGAGGACCGGATGCCGATGCTGTGGACCCACGGTGTTGCCACAGGGCGGCTGACGATGAACGAATTTGTTGCCGTCACCTCGACCAATATCGCCAAGATCCTGAACTGCTATCCGAAAAAGGGCGCGATCATGGTTGGGGCGGATGCCGATATCGTGGTATGGGATCCCGAAAAGGAGAAGACCATTTCGGCCAGCACCCAGCAATCGGCGATCGACTACAACGTGTTCGAGGGCCATCACGTCAAGGGCTTGCCGCGTTTTACCCTGACCCGTGGGCAGGTTGCGGTGCATGACGGCGAGATCCGCACGCAGGAGGGCCATGGCAGGTTCGTGGCGCGCGAGGCGAACGCGCCGGTCAACCGGGCGCTGTCGAAGTGGAAGGATCTGACGGCGCCGCGGCCGGTCGAACGCAGCGGCATTCCGGCAACGGGGGTTTGATGCAGGACATGAACCAGAACGACGCGGTGATCCGCGCCGAAAACCTCAGCCTGACATTCCAGACGAATGACGGGCCTGTCCACGCCTTGCAGGATATTGATCTGACCATCGGCAAGGGGGAATTCGTTTCCTTTATTGGCCCCTCGGGTTGTGGCAAGACCACCTTTCTGCGGGTCATGGCGGATCTGGAAAAGCCGACCGCGGGCACCATTTGCGTCAACGGTGTCACACCCGAAGAGGCGCGCAAGTCGCGGGCTTATGGCTATGTGTTTCAGGCGGCGGGGCTTTACCCCTGGCGCACGATTGAGGGCAATGTCCGGCTGCCGCTGGAAATAATGGGTTATGACAGGCCGGATCAGGCCGCGCGGGTCAAGCGGGTGCTGGAACTGGTCGATCTGGCCGGGTTTGAAAAGAAATACCCCTGGCAGCTGTCGGGCGGCATGCAGCAGCGTGCCAGCATCGCCCGCGCGCTGGCCTTTGATGCCGACATCCTGCTGATGGACGAACCGTTCGGTGCGCTTGATGAAATCGTGCGTGACCACCTGAACGAACAGCTGCTGAAACTGTGGGCCAAGACCAACAAGACGATCTGTTTCGTCACCCACTCGATCCCCGAGGCGGTGTATCTTTCGACCAGGATCGTGGTGATGAGCCCGCGCCCAGGCCGCATCACCGATGTGATCGAAAGCCCGCTGCCGGCCGAACGTCCGCTGGATATTCGTGACAGCAAGGAATTTCTGGATGTTGCCCATCGCGTGCGAGAGGGGCTGAGGGCGGGGCATGCCTATGACGATTGATGCCGTGGCCGATGCGAAGGCGCTGAAACTGGCGGGAGGATGGCATGAACTGGTTTCGTGACAAGGTTCTGCCGGTTCTGACGGTCGTGCTGGCGATCATCGTGATGTGGTATGCCGGGGCCATCGCGCTGAATGCGCCCTGGGCCTATGACAAGGCGACCCGCACGGGTGAAAAACTGACGATTACCACGCTGATTGTCGACACCTGGACGCAAGACAAGCCCAAGCTGCCGACCCCCGACCAGGTGCTGCGCGAAATCTGGAAGACGACCGGGGCGATGGTTCTCAAGGGGCGCGGCTGGTCCAAGCGCAGCCTGATCTATCACGCCTGGGTGACGCTGTCGGCAACCGTGCTTGGCTTTGCGCTGGGCGGGGTGTTCGGTATCCTGCTGGCGGTCGGTATCGTGCATAACCGGGCGATGGACATGTCGGTCATGCCCTGGGTGATTGCCAGCCAGACGATTCCGATTCTGGCGATTGCGCCGATGGTCATCGTGGTGCTGAACGCGATCGGCATATCGGGCCTGCTGCCAAAGGCGATCATCTCGATGTATCTGTCCTTCTTCCCGGTCGTTGTTGGCATGGTCAAGGGGCTGCGCAGCCCTGACCGGATGCAGATCGACCAGATGCGCACATGGTTTGCCAGCCGCTGGCAGATGTTCTGGAAGCTGCGTTTGCCGGCCTCGATGCCCTATCTGTTTACCTCACTCAAGGTGGCGATGGCGGCGTCCCTTGTCGGCACTATCGTGGGCGAGCTGCCCACGGGCGCGGTTGCCGGGCTGGGCGCGCGTCTGCTGGCGGGCAGCTATTACGGCCAGACCATCCAGATCTGGAGCGCGCTGATCATGGCGGCGGTTCTTGCAGCGATCCTTGTCGGGCTGATCGGGGTGTTGCAGAGGGTCACGCTCAAACGGATGGGGATGCTGCGATGAGCTGGGTTGTCGGATCTGTCGCCTTCTGGCTGGCATCGTGGTGGGTGAATACACGCCTGTCGGCCATGAAAGGCTCGCGCATCGCGGGCTTCATCGTGCCGGCCCTGTTTGGAATTTCCCTGCTGGTATTGTGGGAGGGCATGGTCAAGGGGTTCAACATCAACCCCGTTCTGTTGCCCGCCCCCACCGATATTGCCGCCAAGTTTGCCAGCAGCCTTCCCATCCTGTGGACGGATTTCGTGCAGACCTTCGTCAAGGGCGCGCTCAGCGGCTATGTCATCGGCTGCGGGGCCGCATTTCTGACGGCCATCGTGGTCGATCGTTCACCCTTCCTGCAAAAGGGTCTGCTGCCGGTCGGCAACTTCGTGGCCGCGCTGCCGATCATCGGCATGGCGCCGATCATGGTGATGTGGTTCGGCTTCGACTGGCAATCCAAGGCGGCGATCGTGGTGGTCATGGTGTTCTTTCCGATGCTTGTGAACACCGTGCAGGGGTTGCAGGCAAGCGATGTCATGCAGCGCGACCTGATGCAGACCTATGCGGCCACCTACGGCCAGTCGCTGCGCAAGCTGCGCCTGCCGGCGGCGATGCCGTTCGTTTTCAACGGGCTCAAGATTTGCACGACCCTTGCCCTGATCGGTGCTATTGTGGCCGAATTCTTTGGCTCGCCCATCAAGGGCATGGGTTTCAGAATTTCGACCGAGGTCGGAAGGCTTGCACTTGACATGGTGTGGGCGGAAATCGCGGTTGCGGCAATTGCAGGCTCCGCGTTTTATGGAATTGTGGCGATGATCGAGAAGATCGTAACCTTCTGGCACCCGTCACAAAGAAGAGGCTGAGCAAAACAAGAAACGACTGAACCAAACCAACCGGGAGAACAAAGATGAAAAAAATCGTGACAATGGCCCTTGCCGGGGCGATGGCACTGGGGGCGGGTTTCGCCCACGCAGCCGACAAGGTGACACTGCAGCTGAAATGGGTCACGCAGGCCCAGTTTGCGGGCTACTATGTGGCCAAGGACAAGGGGTTCTATGCCGAGGAAGGCCTTGACGTGACCATCAAGCCGGGCGGTCCCGATGTGGCCCCCGAGCAGGTAATCGCCGGCGGTGGCGCCGATGTAATCGTCGACTGGATGCCGGCCGCGCTCGCCAGCCGTGAAAAAGGGCTGGACCTTGTGAACATCGCCCAGCCGTTCAAGCGCTCGGGGATGGAGCTGACCTGCCGCAAGGACATGGGTGTCAACAGCACCAAGGATTTCAAGGGCAAGACCCTGGGCGTCTGGTTCTACGGCAACGAATATCCGTTCCTTGCCTGGATGAACAAACTGGGCCTCAAGACGGATGGCACAGATGTGACTGTGCTCAAGCAGGGCTTCAATGTAGATCCATTGCTGCAAAAGCAGGCGGCCTGCATCTCGACCATGACCTATAACGAATACTGGCAGGTCATCGATGCCGGGTTGAAACCCAGCGATCTGACCGTGTTCAAATACGAAGATCAGGGTGTTGCGACGCTTGAAGACGGCCTGTACGTCAAGGGCAGCAACCTGAAGGATCCGGCTTTTGTGGACAAGATGGTGCGTTTCGTGCGTGCCAGCATGAAGGGCTGGAAATGGGCCGAAGCCCACCCGGACGATGCTGCCATGATCGTTCTCGACAACGACGCCTCGGGTGCGCAGACCGAAAAGCACCAGAAGCGCATGATGGGCGAAATTGCCAAGCTGACCGCCGGCTCGAATGGCACGCTTGACCCCGCCGATTACGAGCGCACGGTGGCCATTCTGATGTCGGGCGGCTCTGACCCCGTCATTACCAAGAAGCCGGAAGGCGCCTGGACACACATGATCACCGACAAGGCGCTCAAGTAGGCGCTTTCGACAGGATCAAGGATAACGCAAGGAAACGCCCGGAGGTCAGTCTTCGGGCGTTTCGCTTGGTTGCAGCTGTTCGGCCTGAAGAAATTTCTCGAACGCGTCCAGATCGACATGTTCGAACTGGCCGAAGGCCTCCATCCAGATCGAGGCATCCTTCAGCCCCTCGGGCTCTAGCTTGCACCATTTCACGCGCCCCCGCTTTTCCTGGCTGATCAGACCGGCCCGCGTCAGAATCCCCAGATGCTTGGAGATCGCAGCCAGCGACATGGTGAAGGGCTCGGCCACATCGGTCACGGCCATGTCGTCTTCCAGCAGCATGGTCAGGATCTCGCGCCGAGTCGGGTCGGCGAGGGCTGAAAAGACAAGGTCGAGTTTGCTGCTCATGCGCGTGGCTGTGCCTCTGGGGTGCAGGTGGATTCCCAAAGACAGTGGCCCGCGCCCTTGCCGCAGGTCAAGAGCGACAACAAGAGGTTTGCATCCGGCAGGAAAACGCGGTCATCTATGGGGGAACATTCTAGAGCCGGAAAATGCCATGCCGAAACTGTCGCCCCGGGGATGGGTGCCCTCAGATACCGAAGCCTATGTCAGACGAATCGCTGCCGAAGCGGCCCATTCCGACAGCGCCCACGTCATCAGCCGCATTGAAAGCCTTGCCCAACGCAATCGCGAAATCCACGAACGCGACTGTATCAATCTGAACCCGGCGACGAATGTGATGAACCCGCGGGCCGAGGCGCTGCTGGCGGCGGGGCTGGGCACGCGCCCGTCACTTGGCTGGCCGGGCGACAAATACGAGATGGGGCTTGAGGCCATCGAGGAAATAGAGGTCATCGCGGCCGAACTTGCGGCCGAAATCTTTCAGGCGCGCTTTGCCGAAATCCGGGTCGGATCGGGCGCGCTGGCCAATCTCTATGCCTTCATGGCAACCTGCAAGCCCGGTGACAGCATCATTGCGCCCCCGGCCATGATCGGGGGCCATGTCACCCATCACGCGCAGGGCGCCGCGGGGTTGTATGGCCTCGACATCCACCACGCCCCGGTACAGGCCGATGGCTATACCGTCGATCTGGACGGTATGAGGGCACTGGCACATGAGGTCAGACCGCGCCTGATCACCATGGGCGGCAGTCTCAACCTGTTTGCCCATCCTGTGGAAGATGCGCGCGAGATCGCCGACGAGGTCGGCGCAAGGCTGCTGTTCGATGCTGCACATCTTTGCGGGATGATCGCCGGGCGCGCATGGGAAAACCCTTTGACGCTGGGCGCGCATCTGATGACCATGTCCACCTACAAAAGCCTTGGCGGGCCGGCGGGCGGGCTGATCGTCACCAACGAGGCCGATCTGGCCGAGCGGCTGGATGCCATCGCCTTTCCGGGATTGACCGCGAATTTCGATGCGGGCCGCGTCGCCGCGCTGGCAGTGGCGCTGCTGGACTGGCGCGACCATGGCCGGGCCTATGCGCTGGCCATGATCCACATGGCGCGCGCGTTGGCGGATGCGATTTCGCAGCGCGGCCTGAAAGTATTTGCTGCCCGGCGCGGCTTTACCGACAGCCACCAGTTTGCGCTTGAAGCCGCAGCTTTGGGTGGGGGGCAGGCCGCGGCCAGACGCTTGCGCCGTTCCAACATTCTGACCTGCGGTATCGGCCTGCCGTTGCCCGAGGTCGCGGGCGATCTGAACGGCCTGCGGTTCGGCACCCCGGAAATCGTGCGCTTCGGCATGGGGCCGGAACATGCCGAAACAATCGCGGGTTTCGTGGCCGATGGGCTGTCGGACGACGTGCCCGAAGAACTGCCGGCCAGGGTGGGGGCGTTCAGGCGTGGGTTTAGGGAAACGCATTTCATTTCGAAGGCGGGGGAATGAGCGTTGAAGTCTGTACAACTGACGGCATCACCACGGTCACGATCAACCGCCCCGATTGTCGCAACGCCGTTGATGCCGCGACGGCGACCAGCCTGTATGAGGCTTTTCTGGCGTTTGAAGATGATCCAGACGCCGGCATGGCCATCCTGACCGGCGCCGGGAACGCTTTTTGCGCGGGATATGATCTGAAATCACTGGCTGGCGGGCTGCCCGCGGACTGGTTCGATCGTCATGTCATTCCGGATGAATGGACAGACCCTGCACGACATCCTTTGCCGGGGCCGATGGGGCCCACCCGGCTGGAGTTGTCCAAGCCTGTCATTGCAGCGATCGAAGGCCCGGCCGTGGCCGGCGGAATGGAACTGGCCTTGTGGTGCGATCTGCGAGTAATGGCGGAAAATGCCTATATGGGGGTGTTCTGCCGCCGTTTTGGGGTGCCGCTGATCGATGGTGGAACCGTGCGGTTGCCGCGTATCATCGGAGAAGGTCGGGCACTTGATCTGATCTTGACGGGCCGCAAGGTCGAGGCGGCCGAGGCCCGGGAAATCGGGCTTGCCACCAGCATATGCCCGGCAGGGCAGGCGTTGGACGTCGCACAGGATCTGGCGCGCGCATTGCTTGCCCACCCCCAGGCCTGCCTGCGCGCCGATCGTGGTTCTGCCCGGTTGTCGGGGCGGGCTCTTGCGGATGCGCTGAGGTATGAGTGGCGCAGCATTTCGGCGCTTGAAAGCGAGGGGTTGAAGGGGGCTGCGGGATTTGCCGAGCGCAGGAACGCTAGATCGAGGTGGTAGTCGCCACCTTTTCAAACTAGTCGGTGTCCGCGACCGAATTATTCACGAAAAGAGGAATGTGATGAAATGACTGCTCTGAAACGATCACTCACCAAGCGGTGGAAGATTCTGACCGATCGTGATTTCCGCAATTTCAGAAAACTGGTTCGCAAATTCAACAGCGAACAGGGAAGGGGGACACCAATACGGTTTTCAGGGGTAAATTTGCAGTCCGTAGTTTTTGACCTTGGTGGTTATGAGGGAGAATGGACCGCGCAGATGCGTGACAAATACGATTGCCATGTTCATGTCTTCGAGC
>JAUZRU010000057.1 GCA_030950185.1 Paracoccaceae bacterium
CCTTCATGGGGTCGCCTGCGCGCACGTTTTGCAGCAATTCCGGCGCGAAAGAGGGGATTCCCTTCACGCGCAGCATCTCGCCCTCGGTCAGGGTGTCGCCGATGCGCAGCTGCCCGTGATTCGGGATGCCGATGATGTCGCCGGCCCAGGCCTCTTCGGTCAATTCACGGTCGGATGCCAGAAACATCACCGGGTTGGAAATCGCCATGGGTTTCTTGCTGCGCACATGGGTCAGTTTCATCCCGCGCCTGAAATGGCCGGAACACAGACGCAGAAAGGCCACCCGGTCGCGGTGTTTCGGGTCCATATTGGCCTGTACCTTGAAGACAAAGCCCGCCACCTTGGGTTCGTCAGGCGAAATCTGGCGCGGCTCGGCCGGGCAGGGCTGGGGCGCAGGGCCGAATTCGCCGATGCCCAGCATCAGTTCCTGCACGCCGAATGAATTGATCGCGCTGCCAAACCAGATCGGCGACATGGTGCCGTCATGCACCGCCTGCTGGTCGAATTCCGGCAGCAATCCGCGGGCCATCTCGACCTCGTCGCGCAGTTTTTCCAGCAGGTCGGCGGGAACGTGCTGTTCCAGCTGCGGATCGTCAAGACCGTTGATCTCGATGGTTTCGGCGACACGGTTCCGGTCGGCGCGGTCCATCAGCAGCAGGCGGTCACGCAGCAGATCATAGCATCCGATGAAATCGCGCCCCATGCCGATGGGCCAGCTTGCCGGGGTCACGTCGATTGCCAGGTTTTCTTGTATTTCATCAATAATATCGAAGGTATCGCGGCTTTCTCGATCCATCTTGTTGCAAAAGGTCAAAATCGGAAGGTCGCGCAGACGGCAGACCTCGAACAGTTTTCGGGTCTGGCTTTCCACGCCCTTGGCCCCGTCGATCACCATCACCGCCGCATCAACCGCGGTCAGGGTGCGGTAGGTGTCTTCGGAAAAATCGGCGTGGCCGGGGGTGTCCACCAGGTTGAACCACCAGTCCTGGAACGGGAACGACATGGCCGATGCGGAAACCGAGATCCCGCGCTCCTGCTCCATCTTCATATAGTCCGAGCGCGTGCGCCGGGCCTCGCCCTTGGCGCGCACCTGACCGGCCATCTGGATGGCGCCACCATACAGCAGGAACTTTTCCGTCAGCGTCGTCTTGCCGGCATCGGGATGGCTGATGATTGCAAAGGTCCGACGGCGGGCGATTTCGGGCGGTAGGGCGGGCATGTTGGTGGGGCGATCAAGCATGTCGGGCGATATAGGCGAGGTGCGGGCAAAGGGCAAGCGGTGCGGGGGCCCGGGGCCCTTCCCGGGGTTGATTTTCATGCCGCGCCAGCGAAACAGGGGTGGGGTGCCTGTTAACCATAGCTTGGTTATCTGCTTGTGATTTCCCGCTTCAGGAGTACGCTTGAGCATAACTCCAAGGGATTCGGGTGGCTGGTTCATGGTTGGTCTTGCAAGACGCCTTCCTTTCGTCGTGACTGCGGCATTGCTTGCTTCTCCCGTTTTTGCCGGCGTGTCGGTTGCATCCTGTGGATCCTGCAGCCAGTTTTCGGTTCTTTCCAGATTGGCCGTAACGCGCGGGTTGATCCGCAATGGCGCAATCCCCGAGTTGCGCAAGGCGGTGCGGTTCCGCGTCAGGACGGGCAGTTCATGTGATCCGGTCGAGGCCCGGCGGATGCGCAAGAGATACGATGATCTTGCCGACAGGCTTTTCCAAAGGGCCATTAAGCTGGGCCAAAATGTTGGCGACTGCCCGGTGATTTGTGCCGCGGTCATGCGTGAGCCGGCTTTTCGCGGCTATGCAAGATTGCTCAGGGCGCAACGTGGATATCTTGACCGGCTTGGCAACGCGCTGCTGACGGCTTCGCGCGCTTTTACGGTTGACGGGGAAAAGACGGCGGTCCTGCGTCCGGTTTCGGTATTGCACAAGCAACTGGACGCACCGGCCCAACGGGCCCTTGAAGTTTTCAAAGAGGGTCTCAGGGCATTGTCGGGTGCCAGGCCAAGGGTCGCGCCACCTCGGGAATGGATGCAGATTGGTGACCAGATAGAAAATATTGGGCGCACGCTGGCGGTCATGGTTCGTCTGAAATTGCTCGAACCCGCTGCGGCCGAACCAGCAGCGGCACTTGTTCGTGCCGGCAATGCATTGGTTCGGCTTGGTCCCGAAATCTCGGCCGCAACGGCGGCCGGCGACGGTCAGCATGGCATGATCGCCAGATTTCTGGTGGCCAGGATGGTTGGGGCAGCGGGGGATCTTGTCTTTGGCCTTGAAAGTCTGCGGCTCAGCGCGGGCCAGGAAACAAACGGCAAGGCGGCGGTTCTGGTGGGAGAATCCCGGCAAGAGGCCGGGGCTGCCCGCTGTCTGGGCGCCCTGACGCGTGCAGTATCGAACGCAGGCGAGGGGCTGTCATTCCAGCTTGAGCAGCTGGATCAGTGTGGCACCACGGATTACGCCTCGACGGCACCGGAAAAGGAAGGTGAAACAGCCCGAATGTCGCCCGCGCGTTTCAGGTTGTACGAGCGCGCAGCGACCAGCGCCTTTGACAGGCTGAACCGGTCAATCTGTGCATCGCAACAGGCCCTGGAGCAGTGAGTCGATCATGCGGCACGCTTCGTCGCGCGGCGGTGTCAGTGCCTTGCGGTCTTCGCCAGGGAAGAATCTGCCGCGCAGGGCAGTCGGCATCGGTTTCGGGGCGAAGGTTGTGACACGCGGGCCGGTATTGGCGGTTTCAGCCGCCCAGCTGGCCCAGATGGCCTGTTGCGCGGCCTTCGATGCCCCATAGGCGGCAAAGAACTTGCGCCCGGCGGTGTTGCTGTCAACGGGCAGCACGGCCAGCCCATCGTCGGCCGCCTTGAGCAGCGGTTCGATCATGGTGATGATGCGTTGGGTCGCGCGGATGTTGATTGCCAGATCCTTGTCAAGGTCGCCTTCGGGAACATGGGCAACCGGCGACAGGGGGCTTGCGTGAATGGCGCAATGCACCAGCAGATCGACCTTTCCCCAGCGTTCATAGATCGACAGCCCCATATGTTGCAGGCCCTGTTCATCGGTGATGTCCAGCGGCACCAGCGTGGCACTGCCGCCCCGGGCCTTGATCCGGTCATCCAGATCCTCAAGCCCACCGGTGGTGCGGGCAATGGCGATCACATGCCAGCCGCGCGCGCCAAGCTCTTCGGCGGTGGCGGCCCCAAACCCGCGCGAGGCACCGGTGACGAGGGCGATCTTTTCACTCATTGTGCACCTTCATTTCAAAGCCCTTTTCCAGCATGTCGCGCGGCCTGACCGGATAGTCGCCCGAAAAACAGGCATCGCAGAATTGCGGGCGGCTGTCGTCGCGCCCCTGTTCGGCCCCGCAGGCGCGATACAACCCGTCAAGCGAGACAAATCTCAGGCTGTCCACGGCCAGATGCTTGCGCATTTCTTCCTCGGTCATCGAGGCGGCCAGCAGCTTGTCGCGCTCGGGCGTGTCCACGCCATAGAAACAGGGCCACATTGTCGGGGGCGAAGCAATACGGAAATGCACCTCGCGCGCGCCGGCATCAAGGATCATCTCCTTGATCTTGCGGCTGGTCGTGCCGCGCACCACGCTGTCATCGACCAGCACGACCCGCTTGCCCCGGATCAGGGCGCGGTTGACGTTCAGTTTCAGCCGCACGCCCATGTTGCGGATCTGTTCGGTTGGCTCGATGAAGGTGCGGCCCATATACTGGTTGCGGATGATCCCCATGCCATAGGGGATGCCACTTTCGGCGGCGTATCCGATGGCCGCCGGCGTGCCGCTGTCGGGCACGGGGCAGACGAGATCGGCCTCGACCGGGGCCTCGCGGGCCAGCTCGATTCCGATGGCGCGGCGGGTTTCATAGACCGAACGCCCGCCCAGAATGCTGTCGGGGCGCGAGAAATAGACATGTTCAAAGATGCAGGGCCGCGGCGCACGCGGATCAAAGGGGTGAAAGCTTTCGACGCCCTCTCTGGTGATGACCACCATTTCGCCGGGCTCGATCTCGCGCAGGAATTCGGCGCCGATGATGTCCAGCGCGCAGGTTTCCGAGCTCAGCACCCAGCCCGCCCCCAGCTTGCCCAGCATCAGCGGCCTCACGCCCAGCGGGTCGCGCACGCCGATCAGCTTGCTGCGCGTCATGGCGACGATGGAAAAGGCGCCCTCGACCCGGCGCAGCGCGTCCTTGAGGCGCTCGCCGATGGTTTCCTGGATCGAGCGCGCCATCAGGTGGATGATGCATTCGCTGTCGGAACTGGACTGAAAGATCGAGCCATGCGCAATCAGCTCGCGCCGCAGCGCCACCGCGTTGGTGATGTTGCCGTTATGGGCAATGGCACAGCCGCCCATGGAAAATTCGCCAAAAAAGGGCTGCACATCCCGGATCGCCGTCTGCCCCTTGTTGCCGGCAGTGGAATAGCGCACATGCCCGATGGCAATCTCGCCGGGCAGGGTTTCCATCAGGTCGGCCTTGGTGAAGTTGTCGCGCACATAACCAAACCGGCGGACCGAGTTGAAACCGGTTTCAGGGGCGTAGGAAACGATGCCGCCTGCCTCTTGTCCGCGATGTTGCAGGGCGTGCAGGCCAAGTGCCACGAAATTTGCCGCATCCGACAGACCTACGACGCCAAAGACGCCACATTCTTCGTGCAGCCTGTCGCTGTCAAATGGATGGGAAAGGAAGGGTTTCATCAGGTCACGCATGGTTTGTCGGGTCCCAGGCAGCCGCGTTTGGCACCCTCTTAATTCGGCCTGAAGCAAGAGTCACCCGGGGACGGACAATTTGGCGCGGGTTTCAGGCCCCCGAGCCGGGAACGACGACTTTTGGCCCGCCGCCGGTGGTGGGCGTGACGCATTTCTGGGTCAGCTCCTGGTAACGGCTGGTGATCCATTCGGGCATGTGCGTCGGAATCTGCTGGGTGATCGGTTCCCGGGTCTGCAGGAACAGCGCAGCCGAGCGCGAATCGTTGATTACAGGGATATCCTGTGGCGATACCACGAAATTGTAGAAGGCAAAGAATGCGACCGCGACCAGAACGACCCCGCGCAGGATTCCGAACAGAAAGCCCAGACCACTGTCAAACCCTGCCAGCGCAGATTTCTGGACCATGCTTGAAAACAGCGGGGTGAAGACCGAAAAGATGATCAGCGCCACGCCGAACACGGCGATGAAAGAGGCGATCATCGACAGCTCGCACGAGTTGCGCAGAAATTCGCCAACGACGGGGATTTCCTTGATCAGAGGTTCGGCCTGACCGGCAAAGGGAAAGGCGATGGCCGCTGCGGCAATCCAGCTGACGATGGTCAGGACTTCACGAATGAACCCGCGCGAATAGGCCAGTAAGGCCGATATCAGGATAATCCCGGCAACACCGGCATCGACAATCGTAAACCCTTGCATGCAGTCCCTGTCCCTAGGTTCCCAGGCTGTTTGCCCTGTTATTTTCTGGTATTCCCGAAAATCTCTATAATGAAATCCTCAAGATCCGAAAGTTTTTTAACCGTAAATCCATCGGATGACACGGATTTTATTGACGCCGGCGCAATGGCGGCACGAAATCCCAGCTTGGTTGCCTCTTTCAGGCGAGATTCCGCCTGCGTGATCGGCCGCAGGGCGCCTGACAGGCTGATTTCTCCAAACACGACCGTGCGCGCGTCCAGTGGCTTTTGCTCGCGCGCCGACATCAAGGCCGCCGCCACCGCCAGATCGGCAGCCGGTTCGGATATGCGCATGCCGCCGGCGATGTTCAGATAGACGTCCATGCCGGCAAAAGCGATGCCGCAGCGTGCCTCGAGCACGGCCAGCACCATCGCCAGGCGCCCGTTGTCCCAGCCCACCACATTGCGCCGGGGCGTGGCCAGCGGGCTGGGCGCCACCAGCGCCTGGATTTCCACCAGCACCGGGCGCGTGCCCTCGATGCCGGCAAAGACCACCGAACCGGGGGCGGGTTTCTCGCGTTCCGACATGAACAGGGCCGAGGGGTTGGTGACCTGTTCCAGCCCGCGGCCCGTCATCTCGAACACGCCGATCTCGTCGGCGGGGCCGAAACGGTTCTTGACCGCGCGCAGGATGCGGAACTGGTGGCCGCGTTCGCCCTCGAAATACAGCACGGTATCGACCATGTGTTCGACCACACGCGGCCCGGCAATCTGGCCCTCTTTGGTGACGTGACCCACCAGCACGACCGAAATGCCGCGCCGCTTGGCGAATGCGGTCAGCTCGTGGGCGGCGGCGCGCACCTGGCTGACCGATCCGGGCGCGCTTTCGACATGGTCGGCCCACATGGTCTGGATCGAATCGATGATGACGAAATCGGGTTTTTCCTGATCCAGCGTCGTCAGGATGTCGCGCAGATTGGTTTCGGCAGCCAGCTGCACCGGCGCGTCGGTCAGCTTCAGGCGGTCGGCGCGCATGCGGATCTGGCTGGCGGCCTCTTCGCCGGAAACATAGATCACCTTAAGCCCCTTGCGCGCAAAGGCGGCGGCGGCCTGCAACAGCAGGGTGGATTTGCCGATCCCCGGATCGCCCCCCACAAGAATGGCCGAGCCCGGCACCAACCCGCCGCCAAGCACACGGTCGAATTCATCCATGCCGCACAGGGTGCGTTGCAGCGGGGCATCCCTTGTTTTCAGATCCGACAGTGCCATCCTTTGGCCCCGCGCAGCCCCCAGCGATTTTTTCGCAGGCCCTGCCGACAGTGCCTTTTCTTCCGAAATGGTGTTCCAGGCACCGCAATCATCGCAGCGCCCGGCCCATTTCTTGTGCACCGCCCCGCAGGCCGAACAGACGAAACTGGTCTTAGCCATTTTTCTGCATCCTTGCCGTGAGGGACGAGATCACCAGCGAGGCCACAACGCACCCGGTGAACAGATACAGCCCCCAGGCGGTTTCGACGCGCCCCTGAACCCCGGCCACCTTGATGCCGGTATAAAGCACGATGTAAAGCGCGATCACGAAGATATCGGCCATGGCCAGCTTGCCGATGAAGGTCAGCGGGGCCATCAGCCGCGCGCTCAGCAGGTCGAAATGGATCAGCGCCAGCCCGATGATCTTGATATAGGGGGCGAAGATCGCAAAGAACGTCATCAAGAGCGCCAGATAGACGTCATGCTGCCAGATCCCCTGAAGCGCGGTGATGATCGAGTTTTCGCTGAGGCTGAGAAAGGGCAGCAGCCCCGATTTGAGGATCGGCGCGAACCAGGCGACAGGAAAAAGTGCCAGGAGCGACAGGTTGGCGATGATCAGGGCAAGGCGCATAGATGTTTCATCCGGTTGCGAGCGGCCCAGAACAGATAGACGATTGTCGCGAGCCAGGCCAGAGTTTCTGCGGCCTTGGCGGAAGGGCGCGCACAGGGGGGGCGCTGCCCCCGTCGCTGGCGCGACTCCCCCAGAGTATTTGGGCAAAGAAGAAGATGGCGAGGGGTTTATCGCACCGCCTCGATCGGGCCTTCGGCGCGGGCGTTGATGAATTGGTCGAGATAAGGGTCGCCGGAATCGTCCATCTGGCCGACCGGGCCGGTCCAGCGGATCTTGCCGTCATGCAGCATGGCAACCTGGTCGGCGATGGCGCGCACGCTGCTCATGTCGTGGGTGATGGTCATGGCGGTGGCGCCCATCTCGGTGACGATTTCGCGGATCAACTTGTTGATGACGCCCGACATGATCGGGTCCAGCCCGGTCGTGGGCTCGTCGAAAAAGATGATTTCAGGATCGGCGGCGATGGCGCGGGCCAGGCCGACGCGTTTCTGCATGCCGCCGGACAGCTCGGCCGGGTAGAGGTCGGCGACCCGTTCCTTCAGCCCCACGCGGCGCAGTTTCTCGATGGCGATGGCGCGGGCCTCGTCGCGGGGGCGCTTGAGCTTGCCGCGCAGCAGGCGGAAGGCCACGTTCTGCCACACCGTCATGCTGTCAAACAGCGCGCCGCCTTGAAACAGCATGCCGAAGCGCGCCAGAAAGGCATCGCGGTCGCCCTGTTCGGCGGGCCTGCCTTCGACCAGTATCTGGCCCTTGTCCGGTGTCAGAAGGCCCAGCACACATTTCAGCAGAACCGACTTGCCGGTGCCCGAGCCGCCGATGATGACCATGCTTTCGCCCCTGTTCACCCGCAGGTCGATGCCGCGCAGAACGTGGTTGTCGCCGAACGACTTGTACAGGTTGCGAAATTCGATCATCGGCGGGGTCATGACGAAAAGAACAGGGTTGTGAGGATGTAGTTGGCGGTCAGGATCATGACCGAGGCCGACACCACCGCATTGGTGGTAGCACGTCCCACGCCTTGCGCCCCACGGCCCGAATTCATGCCGTGATAGCAGCCCATCAATGCCACGATGAACCCGAACACCGCCGCCTTGAGCAGCCCCGAGGTCACATCCCAGCTTTCCAGGAAATCCACCGTGTTCTTCAGATAGGCCCCCGAATTCAGCCCCAGCTTGGTGATGCCCACCAGCCAGCCGCCCATGATGCCGATGGCGTCGCCCACCGCGACCAGGATCGGCATGGCCAGGGTTGCTGCCAGAACCCGTGGCACGGTGAGGTATTTCATCGGGTTGGTCGAAAGTGTGACCAGCGCGTCGATCTGTTCGGTCACCTTCATGGTGCCCAGTTCCGCCGCGACCGAGGATGCCACCCGCCCGGCCACCATCAGCCCGCCCAGCACCGGGCCAAGCTCGCGCACCATGCCGATGGCCACGATCGAGGGCACCACGCTTTCGGCATTGAAGCGCGCGCCGCCCTCGAAGATCTGCAAGGCCAGCGCAGCGCCCGTGAACACGGCGGTCAGCCCCACGACCGGCAGGCTGAAATAGCCGATATGCAACAGCTGCGACAGGAATTCACGCAGGTAAAAGGGGGGGCGAACGATATGGCTGATGGATTTTCCGGTAAAGATCGTGACACGTCCGATGGCGGCCAGAAGGGCCAGCGTCGAATGCCCTATGGGGGCAAGGAAAGCCGAGATAAGACCCATGAATTGCCCTTGACCGCCCGTTGCCCCGTTCACACCTGTTTCAGCCCTTGTAAACCCGTTTGTAGCGCGCGCCAAGGCCGGTCAGGATTTCATATCCGATGGTGCCGGCCATTTCGGCCAGGTCGTCAACGGTCTGCATGTCACACAGGATGTCAAGGGTTTCAGGGATGTCGTCCAGATCGGTGACGTCCACGGTCAGCAGATCCATCGACACGCGTCCGACAAGGTTGCAGGGCGTGTCGTCATCCCACAGCAGTGCACGCCCGCTGAGCGCACGGATCAGTCCATCGGCATAGCCGCCGGCCAGGGTCGCGATGATCGAGTCGCGCTCGGCCGTCCAGGTGGCGGAATAGCCCACTGTCTCGCCCTTGCGCACCTCGCGCGTCTGGATGACCGGCAGCGAAAGGCGCACGACGGGCCGGGCCTCGGTAAAGGGCAGGCCGCCATACAGGCCGATGCCCGGGCGCGTCAGGTCGAAATGGTATTCCTTGCCCAGCAGAATGCCGCCCGTGGCCGCCAGCGACCGGCGCACATCGATGCCGTCGGTCATTTCGCGAAATGCCGCAAGCTGGGCCGCGTTCTGGGGGTGGTTGGGGTCGTCCGCACAGGCCAGATGCGACATGACCAGTGCCGGGCCGGCGGCAAGGATATCGTCCCGCAGGGCGGCAAATTCCGCGGCTTCCATGCCCAGCCGGTTCATGCCGGTATCAAGCTGGATGCCGAACGGATGCTTGGGAAGCGATTGGAAATGCCGCGCGATCTGGGCCGGCGTGTTCAGCAGGGGAATCAGATTGGCACGTTCCAGCAGGTTGGCATCGCCCGCCATGTGGCCCGAAAAGACAAAGATTTCGGCATCATCACCGACGCTGCGGCGAAGCACCAGCCCCTCGCGCGCTTCGGCAACGAAAAAGCTGGTCACGCCCGCATCCCTCAGCGCTTCGGCAACCCTGGCAACGCCCAGACCATAGGCATTGGCCTTGATGACCGCACCGGTGGCGGTGCTGTCGCCCGAAAGCGCGTCAAGTGCATGCCAGTTGTCGGAAATGGCCTCTAGGTCGATCGTCAGGGTTGCTGCGGTCATGTCTTGTCGTGCTCCGGTATGTATCTGTCGTCCCACCCGGTGCCACAGGGGCCACAGGGCAGGGGGGAAGGTCAAGTGCTGATTTTGTGCATAGCCGAAAAAGGGGGCGGAAAAAGGGCGCGCGGATTTGTCCTGTTTGCAGCGCGCGGATTAATGAACATATGCGTGTTTCCTTAACTATCATGCACTCACCCCGGAGCAAGACAATGCTGGCCTTCCTCGACAACATTCCCCTGACCACCCTGATACTGGTTGCGGCCACCCTTGGCCTGGCCCCTTTTGTGCCCGAACCCCATATCTGGGAAAAGCTCAAGATGCTGGCTGCCGGCAACCTGACGCGCCCGATCGACATCTTCGATTTCCTGCTGCACGGCGTGCCCTGGGTGCTGCTGGCGATGAAGCTGGGTGTCATGGCCCTGCGCGGCACGGCCTGAGCGGCGTTCCGAACGACATCATCCCCCCGATCGGCCCTTGCGCGCCTTGCGCGCGGCCTTGACCTCGCGCGCCAGCATGATCGTGTATTCGGCCAGCTGTTCAAGCGCATTGTCGGCGCTCGCGGCATCGCGCGCCTCGATGGCGTTGGCGATGGCAGTATGCAGGGCAATGATGCGTGTGCGCGAACGGCGGGTAAAGGTGATCATGTTCATCAGGGGCTCGATCGCCTCGACGGCGCCGGCCAGCTGGTATGACAGCACCGGGTTCTGCGCCCCATCCACCAGCGCCCGGTGAAAGGCCACGTCCGAGGCGCAGAAACTTTCATCCGACAGGCCCGGCTGGCCCTGACGAAAGATCTCGGCCCGCATGGTGGCCAGGTGGTCGGCGCTGCGGCGTTGTGCCGACAGCGGCGCGCAGGCCCGTTCCAGCGCATAGCGCGCCTCGGCGGCGGTTTCGAAATCGACGGCATTCATGCTCAGCAACAGGGTCGAGGTGGTGATCTGCTGGCCATAGGCATCCTGAAACCGCAGCCGGTTGACAAAGGCCCCGCCGGTTGCGCCCCGCTGGGTGCGGATCAGGTTCTGTGCCGCCAGCCTTTTCAGCGCCTCGCGCACGGTGGGGCGCGAAACGCCGAATTTTTCGGCCAGCTCGGCCTCGCTGGGCAGGCGTTCATCCACGATCAGGCTGCCGCTGATGATGGCATCGCGGATCGCCTTGGCGATCTGTGCCGACAGGTCACGTGACGTTTCAAGCCTTGTCTCCATGGTTTTCATTTGTCAGACAATTGCGGCTGTGGCAAGAGATGGGCCAAATGTAAGGCAATTGAAGCCGCCAGCGGAGAGCATGAAGAACCATGACTGACAAGATCGACGAAATTCTCGATGTGGCACGCCGCCACTGCAACGAGGTGATCAAGCCCAATGTGGAGGCGTGGAACAAGGCCGGAACCTGGCCGCGCGAGGCGTCCGATGCGGCCGGTGCCGCCGGGCTGACCGGGCTGTATGCGCCCGAGGAATGGGGCGGGCAGGGCCTGCCGCTGGCCGAGGGCATCCGGGTCTACGAGGAACTTGGCAAGGGCGACGGGGCCTATGCCTTTGCGCTGTCGATGCACAATATCTGCACCTTCGCCGTGTGCGGTTATGGCACCGATGCCTTCAAGGAAAAATGGGCCCGCGACCTGACCTCGGGCCGCAAGCTGGCCAATTTCGCCCTGACCGAGCCGCAATCGGGATCCGACGCGGTGACCATGTACACCCGCGCGCAGATCAATGACGACGGCACCTGGACGATCAACGGCGCCAAGGCCTGGGTCAGCCTGGCGAATGAGGCCGATGTCTATCTGACCGTGGTCAAGACATCTGACGCCCCCGGCCACAGGGACATGGCGATGATCGCCATTCCGAAGGACACGCCGGGGCTGAGCTTCGGGCCGCGTTACGAGACGCCCTCCTATGAATTCCTGCCGCTGTCCGAGATGTATCTTGAAAATGTCACCGTGCCCGAAGAGAACATCATCCTGCCCATCGGCCAGGGGTTCCAGGGGGCGCTGATGGCAATCGACATTGCGCGGGTGTCCATTGCCTCGGGCTGCTGCGGGCTGATGGAGGCGGCGCTGGATACCGCGCTGGCCTATGCGCTGCGGCGCAAGATGTTCGGCGGCGTCAATCTTGATCTTGAGGGTATCCAGTGGATGCTGGGCGACGTGGCCACCAATCTCGAGGCCTCGCGCCTGCTGTATCGCGAGGCCGCGCGCAAGCTGGGCACCCAGGAAGGCCCGGTCATGGCCGCCCATGCCAAGCGTTTCGTGCCCGATGCGGCGGTGGAGGCCGCCAATACCTGCACCCAGGTTCTGGGGGGTATGGGGCTGTTGAAACCCTATGGCCTCGATCGGCTCTCGCGCCTGGCGCAGATGCTGCGCATCGTCGATGGCACGACCGAGATCAGCCGCGTGGTGATCGGCCGCGCGCTGCAGAAACGCGCCGCCGCGCTTGATCCGGTGCCGGTGCCCAAGGGATATGGAGAGGAGTGAACAGATGTCGTTCAACGCATTGATCGTCGAAAAGGACGAAGACGGAAAGACCCACGCCGAAGTCAGGCAGATCACCACTGATGACCTGCCCGAGGCCGAGGTTCTGGTGGCCGTTGAATATTCGACGGTGAACTACAAGGACGGGCTGTGCATCGGCCCCGGCGCGGGGCTGGTGCGGCATTATCCCCATGTGCCGGGGATCGATTTTGCCGGCACGGTCGAGGAATCATCCGACCCCCGCTACAAGCCCGGCGACAAGGTGGTGCTGACCGGCTGGCGCGTGGGCGAGGCGCATTGGGGCGGCTATGCGCAAAAGGCACGGGTCAGGGCCGACTGGCTGGTGCCCTTGCCCGAGGGGCTGACCACGCGCCAGGCGATGGCGGTGGGAACGGCGGGCTTTACCGCCATGCTGGCCGTGATGGCGTTGGAAGATCACGGGCTGAAGCCCGGGGCCGGCCCGGTGCTGGTCACGGGGGCGGCCGGAGGCGTGGGTTCGGTTGCGACTGCCATTCTGGCCCATCTGGGCCACGAGGTCGCCGCCGTCACCGGCCGCCCCGAGCAGGCCGACTATCTGAAAGGCCTGGGCGCCAGCCAGATCGTGCCCCGCACAGATCTGAACGAGGACACGCGCAAGCCGCTTGAAAGCGAAACCTGGGCGGGTTGCGTCGATGCGGTTGCCGGTGCCATGCTGGGCCGTGTGCTGAAACAGATGAAATACGGTACATCCGTTGCCGCCGTCGGCCTGGCCGGGGGGGCCGCCATCGAGGGCGCGCTGATCACGCCCTTCATCCTGCGCGGCGTCAACCTGCTGGGCATCGACAGCGTGATGCAGCCCTTTGACAACCGCCTGCGGGCGTGGGAACGCATCGCGCGCGATCTGCCCATGGACAGGCTCGAATCCATGGTTCAGCCTGCCACGCTGGCCGATCTGCCGCGCCTTGGCGCCGACATCCTGAAAGGGCAGGTTCGCGGGCGCGTCGTTGTTGACGTGAATGCCTGAGCAGAAAGCGAGGCCTGATCGGCCTCGCTGCCTCCGGCGGGAGTATTTGGACAAAAGAGAAACCTGCTTCTGCTTTGTTCAAATACTCGCGGGGGTGAATTGCCGCAGGCAAGAGGGGGCAGCCAGCCCCCTTTTTCATGGTTGCCAGATCATTGTTGCCAGTCGGGCGGGCGCTTTTCCAGAAACGCGGCGATGCCTTCTTCGGTGTCGCGATACAGCATGTTTTCGACCATGACCTCGCCGGTATAGGCATAGGCCTGTTCCAGCGGCATCTGGATCTGTTCGTAAAAGGCCTGTTTGCCGATCTTGACCGCGGCGCCCAGCTTGCCGGCAACGGTTTCGGCCAGCTCTCGTGTGGTGTCGGCAAGCCGGTCTTCGGGGACGGCGCGGTTGATCAGGCCCAGCGATTCGGCCCGGTCGGCCTCGATGAACTTGCCGGTGGTCAGCATCTCGAAAGCCTGCTTGCGCGCAATGTTGCGCGACAGCGCCACCATAGGGGTGGAACAGAACAGCCCGATATTCACGCCGTTGACGCCAAAGCGCGTGGATTCGGCCGCCACGGCCATGTCGCAACTGGCGACCAGCTGGCAGCCGGCCGCGGTGGCTATGCCGTGGACCTGGGCAATGACGGGCTGGGGCAGGCGCGGGATCGTTGTCATCAGGCGCGAACAGCGCTGGAACAGATCGCGGAAATAGGCCTTGCCGCCATCCTCGGCCTGGCGTCCGGCGGTCATTTCCTTGAGGTCGTGGCCGGCGCAGAACGCCTTGCCATTGCCGCGCAGGATCACCGCGCGGACCGAGCGGTCATTCATCAGGCTGTCGAACTGTTCTTGCAGCGCGGCCAGCATGGCGTCTGACAGGGCGTTCAGATTTTTCGGCGAATTCATCGTCAATATCGCAATCGCGTTGCTGTCTTCGCGGAGCAGGATTGGCTCGCTCATCTTGATGTACCTCTTTGTCGCGCGGCTGATCCTGCCAGCTTAGCAAGTGCGACCCGCCTGTAAAAGGCGCAACGTTGGGGCAAAATCGCCCGAGGTTCTTGACCGGTTGCAGGATTTGCCTAGTTTCAACCCGAGGGAACCAATTGGAAAAAATTGGGAACAACGGGAGATACGCAATGATGCGCAAACCAACTGTCGGAAAATCCGTTGCCCTAGTGGCTGCGCTGGCCGTGGCCGGAATGTCGGCCACAGCTCCGGCGGCCACCGCGGCCGACCTCAAGGAGCTTGCTGAACAGCTGGTCAACAAGGTCAAGGGCAAGAAGGGGGGCTGCGGAAAGGCTGGCTGCAAGGCCAAGGCAAAGCCGGGAATACGCGAGGGCGGACGGACCGTCGGAGCCGGACAGGCGAGCAGAAGACAGCCGAAATACGGTGTTCCCGAGGTGACCGAGGGCGACGGCCCCGGTGACGGCGGGGGCGGCTCTGGCGGCGGCGCGGGAAAACCCTGATCAAGACTGCGAACCCGCCAGATCGTGACGCGGGAAAGGATATCTGATGCAGGCAGTTCTGAACGTCAACGAGCTGAACGATCTGGCGGATCGCGAGTTTCCGCAGATACGCGGACGATTTCATGTGACCGAGGTCACCGATGACGGTGTCGTCATGCGCATGCCGGTGACCGAGCGCGACATGCGCCCCGGCGGCACCGTGTCCGGGCCAAGCATGTTTGCGCTGGCCGATTGCGCATTCTACATGGCGGTTCTGGCCATGATCGGCCCGCGCACATTGAGCGTGACCACGAATTGCTGCATCGATTTTCTGCGCAAGCCCGCGCCGGGCGACCTGATCGGCACGGCCCGGATCCTGAAACTGGGCAAGCGGCTGTGCGTGGGCGACGTGCTGATCCATTCCGACGCCCACCCCGAAGAAGGCCCGGTGGCGCGCGCCAGCGTGACCTATGCGATCGCGCCCGAAAAGGTGCAGGCACAGCCTTGATGTGATGGGAAGCAAGCGACATTCTTGATCGGGTCAGATGGGGCACTGCGTCTTTCACCTGAAAAGGATTTCATGAATGGATATTTCAGATCAGTCCCAACAAGCTCCGGCGCGTAATTCATGGCAGGCCTATCCGCCGCTGCTTGGGGTGTTCTGGGCCGTTGTCCATCCGGTTCTGATTGTGTCGTTGCTGGCGCTGCTCAATGCGATTTACCCTAGCGAGGTGTTTGTTCAACTCGACCCGCCACGGGTGATCGTGATGGCGCTGCTGGGCCTGGGATATGGTGCACTTGCAACCTATGTGCCTCTCCTGCCAGGGCGCGACAATGTCGTCAATATATTGGCGCAAGTATATGGGGCCTTGGCGTGGGGCCTGTTCATGCAGGTGATTGTGGTTCAATCCGGTGATTTGACTTATCATCTTGTCTTTACCGGGACGATGTTTGTATTCGGAGCGATCGATTGGCTGACCAGCGGCAAGCTGCGCTACAAGAGGCGCGACAGGTTCTTGATGCCTGAAATATTGCTTGCGCGTGGGGGCTGGACAGGCATGCGAATCTGGCTGTGGCCATTGGTGATCCTGTTGGGGGATGTGGTGCCGGCCTTGGCGGGTCACACGCTGGAGGCGGTTTTTCTGGCTAGCGTCGCCTTTGCCCTGACGCCCTACATGCGGCAGGTCAATCCCACTCATCAGAACCCGGCCCATGCCCGCCTGGCGCAAGGCCTGTGGTGGGCGGTCTTTGCCGGGCTGGTCGGGGCGGGGGTGTTTTTCCTATATGTCGCACGCTAACAGGGGGCAGCCTTGCAGGAAGCGACGGATCATCCCGAACCGAAAGTCAAATGGTCCTGGAGGAACGCCGACTTGGGCTGGGTGTCCATTGGGCCCTTGTGTGCCGCCCTTGTGTGGATGGATAACCGGTATCCGGGGGGTGGTTATTCCGGGCATGATATGATTGCGGCAGTCATGACTGCGGCGCTGACAGGGATCGGTGGAACGCGCGCCGCGTTTGTTGCGGTTTTTGCGCAAGACCGAAAGCGACTGTTGGTACGCCTTTGTTTCGGGTTGTATAACGCGATATTTTTTAGCCTTTTCCTGCAGTTGGGGTTTCCTGAAACCGGTGTCCGGGCGTCACTTGAGAGCTTCCTTGCCTTTGTCGGAATTTTTGGCCTGCTTCAGGCAGCCTTCGCAGTGAACGCCCCGTCCGAGATACGCGCCCTTTTTGAACAACAAACCATTTTTGATCGGGACGACGTGGTTGCGCGTCTCGGCCGGATCTGGCCCTTTGCCACGCTGGCGGTGTATCTGGGCCTGATGATTGTCACCGGCAGCCCCTTGGTGGCAGGGCTGGCCTGTGCGTCAATGCTATGTTTCAGTCCCAGAATTCGCCGTTTTCGGGGCACACATTCTTGGCAGCAGCGCGCGCGGGTGGTCGAGGGTGCACGCCTGATAACCGTAATCACCCTGATCGCTGCAAATATTTCTGCCTCGGTGGGGTAAAATAATACCTATTTCCTAACGCACTGTTTTTGCGCGATATTCCGCGCAACACCCCTCTTGACCCGACGCCAAATATCCTTACAACCCCCTCATCAGTTGACGCGCCCGCGACGGCGCCGAATTCACATATCCAGGTGGAAAAATGAAAACCTATACGGCAAAACCTGCTGATATCGACAAGAAATGGATCCTGATCGACGCCGAGGGCGTTGTTCTGGGCCGTCTTGCCTCGATCATCGCGATGCGTCTGCGCGGCAAGCACAAGGCGACCTACACCCCGCATATGGACATGGGCGACAATGTGATCGTCATCAATGCCGACAAGGTGCAGCTCACCGGCAACAAGCGCGCGGACAAGACATATTACTGGCACACCGGCCACCCCGGCGGCATCAAGCAACGTACCGCGGGCCAGCTGCTTGAGGGCAAGTTCCCCGAGCGCGTCGTTGAAAAGGCCGTCCAGCGCATGCTGCCCGGCGGGCCGCTTTCGCGCAGGCAGATGAAAAACCTGCGCGTCTATGCCGGCACCACGCATCCGCATGAAGCACAAAATCCCGAAGTTCTGGACGTCAAGTCCATGAACCCGAAAAACACCCGGAGCGCGTAATCATGAGCGATCAAATCAATTCTCTCGAAGATCTCCAGGCCGCTGTTTCGGGTGATGCCGCCGAGGGCGCCGTTGTTTCCGAAGCCCCCGCGCGCGAGCCCGTCCGCGACGAGCTGGGCCGTTCCTACGCCACCGGCAAACGCAAGGATGCGGTCGCCCGCGTCTGGATCCGCCCCGGTTCGGGCAAGGTCACGGTGAACGGCAAGGAAATGGAAAAATACTTTGCCCGCCCCGTGCTGCAGATGGTTCTGCGCCAGCCTTTCGATGTTGCCGGTGTTGCCGGCGAATTCGACGTCATCGCCACCGTCAAGGGTGGTGGTCTGTCGGGCCAGGCCGGTGCCGTCAAGCATGGTATCTCCAAGGCGCTTCAGCTGTATGAACCGTCGCTGCGCCCGGCCCTCAAGGCCGCCGGTTTCCTGACCCGCGACTCGCGCGTTGTGGAACGCAAGAAATACGGCAAGCGCAAGGCACGCCGGAGCTTCCAGTTCTCGAAACGCTGATTTTCGTCACAAGATTTCCGCAAGGGGCCGGCCATGTGCCGGCCCTTTTTCGTTCCGTCCCCATGCCTGGTTGACGCAACGGCAGGTTTCCGCCGGTTTCACGCGGCCTGCGCTCTGCGGGCATCACTTTGACGGCAATTGATCTGGCAATTTTTACAAATCTGCAATAATGGGAGGGCAGGCAGTAATCACATATCGGAAGACTTCATGCAGATGGGCAAGCGATTTTCGGCAACACGCGAGATCTCTTACGCCATTACCGCCCGCACAAGGCGCGGCCGCATCCTGATCCGGACGGTGGAAAACGCGACTGGCCGGCTGAAGCTGATCCGCCGCGCCCGTGGCTATGACCGCGAAATCGCCGAAGGGCGCAATTTCTGGGATGTCGTGCCGGAACGCTACAAGCTCAAGCTCGACATCATTTCGGGTTCGCTTGACAACATCCCGAAAACCGGGCCGGTGGTGGTGCTGGCCAACCACCCCTATGGTATTCTCGACGGGCTGATGCTGGGGCAGATCATGTCACGCACGCGCGGCGATTTCCGCATCCTTGCCCACAAGGTTTTTTCCAAGGCGGACGACATCAATGACGTGATCCTGCCGATCAGCTTTGACGAAACGCGCGAGGCGATGCAGATCAATCTCAACACCCGCAAGGTGGCGCTGGAATATCTCAAACAGGGCGGCGCCGTGGGCGTGTTTCCGGGGGGCTCGGTCTCATCCCCGCGCAAGATGTTCGGCTTTCCGATGGATCCGGCCTGGCGCACCTTCACCGCCAAGATGATCGCGAAAAGCGGTGCAACCGTGGTGCCGATCTTTTTCGAAGGCCACAATTCGCACCGCTTCCATTTCTTTGGCCGCGTCAACAAGACCATGCGCACGGCGCTCTTGATCAACGAGTTCAAACGCCGCGTCGGCCGCCCCGTGCGCGTCGCCATCGGCGAGCCGCTGGACCAGAAGGCCCTGGAAACCTATGCCAAGGATCCCAAGGCGATGATGGACTTTCTGCGCACGAAAACCTATGACCTGTCGCCGAAACCGGTGAATACACAGGAATACGGCTTTGACTTCTGAAAGGTTCGGCTGATGGCCGTCGGTATCTTTGACTCGGGCCTCGGCGGGCTGACCGTCTATCGCGAAATCCGCGCCCTCATGCCCGATCTGCCGCTGGTCTATTACGGCGATAATGCCCACGCCCCTTATGGGGTGCGCGATGCCGATGACATCTATGACCTTACCTGCAAGGGCGCGCAACGTCTGTTCGATGCGGGCTGCGATCTGGTGATCCTGGCCTGCAATACCGCATCGGCCGCGGCGCTGCGCCGGATGCAGGAAAACTGGGTCCCCGCCGACAAACGCGTGCTGGGCGTTTTCGTCCCCCTGATCGAGGCTCTGACCGAACGGTCCTGGGGCGACAATTCCCCCCCCCGCGAGGTGGATACCAAGCATGTTGCGCTGTTCGCCACCCCCTCGACGGTGGCCAGCCGCGCGTTTCAGCGCGAGCTGGCCTTCCGCGCCGTCGGCGTCGATGTCGAGGCCCAGCCCTGCGGCGGCCTTGTCGATGCCATCGAGGATGGCGACATGATCCTTGCCGAGGCCCTGGTGCGCAGCCATGTGGACGCCCTGAAACGGCGCATGCCACACCCGCAGGCGGCCATTCTGGGCTGTACCCATTACCCGCTGATGGCCGAGGCCTTTCAGGATGCGCTGGGCAAGAACGTAAAGGTCTTTTCTCAAGGCAAGATCGTTGCCCGCAGCCTGCAGGACTATTTGCAGCGCCATCCGGAAATGCGGGGGCCCGGCCAGAAATCCATGTTCCTGACCACGGGTGACCCAACGACGGTTTCCGATCAGGCGACCCGATTTCTGAAACGCGAAATCCGCTTTCAATCCGCCTGAACCTTCTTCTTTGCCCAAATACATCCGGGGGGGTCCCGCAGGGACGGGGGCAGCGCCCCCACATGACCCTTTGCAGCCCGCGACCCCACAGACAATTGAAAGCCCCCGCCAAATCGCATATGTGCCCTTGAACGAAACAGGAAATACCGCGCCATGAGCAAAACCCACAAGATCGCCATTCTCGGTGCCAGCGGCTATACGGGCGCGGAACTCGTGCGCCTGATTGCATCGCATCCCGACATGCAGATCGAGGCCCTGACCGCCGACCGCAAGGCCGGCCAGGACATGGGCGCGGTCTTTGCGCATCTCGCACATCTCGACCTGCCCGTGTTGACCCGGATCGAGGATGTAGATTTTGCGGCCATCGACCTTGCCTTTTGCGCGCTTCCCCACGGGGTGACGCATGGGCTTGTGCGCAAGCTGCCCGATCATGTGAAACTGGTCGATCTTTCGGCCGATTTCCGGCTGCGCGACGGCGCGGCCTATCGCAAATGGTACGGGATCGAACACAGCGCGCTGGACATCCAGCCATCGGTTGCCTTCGGTTTGCCCGAACATTACCGCGACCAGATCCGGGATGCGCGCATCACCGCCAATACGGGCTGCTATGTGGCGACATCGCTGCTTGCGCTGATCCCGCCGGTGCGTGACGGCGTGATTGACCCCGACAGCATTATCATCGACGCGAAATCCGGTGTCTCGGGCGCAGGCCGCGGCCTGAAGGAGGCAATGCTTTATGCCGAGGTCAACGAAGGTTTCAATGCCTATGGCGTGGCCCATCACCGCCATATGGGCGAGCTTGACCAGGAGCTGAGCAAATTTGCCGGCCGCCCCGTGACGCCGACATTCACCCCCCATCTGGTGCCCATGAACCGGGGCATGATGGCCACGATCTATGTGCAGGGCTCGGCCGAGGAAATTCAAGCGTCGCTGGCCAACCAATATGCCGACGAGCCCTTTGTGCATGTGCAGCCCGCAGGCCAGATGCCGGCAACCCGACATGTGCGCGGATCCAACCAGTGCCGCATCGGGGTGGTGGCCGACAGGCGGCCGGGACACGCGATCGTGATCTCTGTTCTCGACAATCTGATGAAGGGGGCCTCGGGGCAGGCGCTGCAATGTGCCAATATCATGCTCGGGCTCGATGAAACCACGGGGTTGAACATGGCCCCGATATTTCCGTGAGGACAAGACAATGGCAGTCGGTGGACTGAAGAAAAAGCGGCGGATCCAGCTGATCATCGCGGCCTTCGTGTTTCTGGCTCTGGCAACGGGCCTGATCGGATATGCGCTGCGTGATGGCATTTCCTATTTCCGCAGCCCGACCCAGGTTTCCGAAACCCCGCCGGGCCCAGGCGAAACCTTCCGCATCGGCGGGCTGGTCGAGGTGGGCAGCCTCAAGCGCGGCGAAGGAAAGACGATTCGCTTCAGCGTGACGGATGGCAATGCCAGTATCCCGGTCACCTATACCGGCATTCTGCCCGACCTGTTCAAGGAGGGCAAAGGCGTTGTTGCCACCGGCAAGCTGGTGGGGGGCACCTTCGAAGCCTCGGAAATCCTTGCGAAACATGACGAAAACTACATGCCCAAGGAAGTGATCGACGCCCTCAAGGAACAGGGCAATTATGTTCCTCCGAACGGTAGCTAGGCAGTTTCTTAACCCTTGATGAACAGCATCTCCCCCCTGAAAAGGGTCAAGGCAGGGGGCAAGGGTGGAAACTGTGGAACAGCTGGCGCGCCGCATTGTTGCGCGCGAGGGCGGGTTTGTTGACGATCCGAATGATCCGGGCGGCGCCACGAATCACGGCGTGACGCTGGCCACGCTGCGGCGGCTGGGGATCGATCTTGATGGCGATGGGCGGGTGGACCGCGCCGATCTGCGGGCGCTGACGGCCGAGCGCGCCGCCGGGATATTCGTCACCCACTATTATCGCGAACCCCGGCTTTACCTGCTGCCGGCGCCGTTGAGGCCCTCGGTCTTCGACATGTATGTAAATGCCGGCGCAAATGCCGTGCGGATCCTCCAGCGCCTGCTGAACGACATGGGGCTGCGGCTGGCGGTCGATGGGGTGGTCGGCCCGCAGACGGCCGCGGCCGCGCGGCGTGCGCTGCGCATGGCGCCGGATCATCTGGTTGACGCTTATGGCATTGCCCGGCGCAACTATTATTACCGGCTTGCCGACCGGCACCCGGCCTTGCGCAAATATGTGTGCCGCCGCAATGGCGGCAAGGGCGGCTGGATCCTGCGGGCCGAGGAATTCATCGCGCCGCGTTGGCGGCTGACGGACAGGCAACACAGGCAAAGGGTGGCATCATGGGGCTGATGGGCAGGTTTTTCGGTATCGGGCGCGAGGCGCGCCAGATCGGGCAGGCGGTTTCCGGCGTGCTGCGCGTGGTGCGGCCGGACGCGACGCGCCAGATCGAGCTGGGCCAGCAGGCGGTTGACAGCGCGCGAAGGCAATATGCGGCCGAATTCGGCGCGCGCGGGCGTTTCGACCGCCTCGTCGATGCCCTGAACCGCCTTCCGCGCCCGGTTCTGGCCTTTGGCACGATCGGCCTGTTTGTCTATGCCATGATCTCGCCCGACGCATTCGCCCACCGCATGCAGGGGCTGGCGCAGGTGCCCGAGCCGCTGTGGTGGCTGTTGGGGGCAATCGTTTCCTTCTATTTCGGCGCACGCGAGCTCAGCTATTTCCGCGGCTCCGCCCGCCCGGCGGAAACCATGCGCAGGCCCGCCCCGCGCGACAGCAACCCGGCGCTGGAGGAATGGCGCGCAGGCGGCGATCGCTGAAACATTCCCCCTGCTGGTCCGAGGCAATTTGCCCCGCGCCTCACGGTGAATGTTATTTGCCCCGCGCAGGCAAGTCTCTATGATCGGTCCAAACGGGTTGGACCCATCAGACAGGAATTGCCGATATGTTTGCCGAACTTGGCCATTTTTCGCTTGTCCTCGCCTTCATGGTTGCGGTCGTCCAGATGATCGTGCCGATGATTGGCGCACAGAAAGGCTGGAAGGGGTGGATGGAGGTGTCTGTCCCCGCAGCCGTTGCCCAGTTTGCACTGACCGCGCTGTCATTCGCCGCGCTGGTGCGGGCCTTTGTGGTTTCCGATTTCTCGGTGGCGCTGGTTGCCAAGAATTCGAACTCGCTCAAACCCATGCTTTACAAGATCACCGGCACATGGGGCAACCACGAGGGTTCGATGCTGTTGTGGGTGTTCATCCTGACGCTGTTCGGCGCGCTTGTGGCGTTGTTCGGGCGCAACCTGCCCAAGCCACTGAAGGCGCGGGTGCTGGCGGTTCAGGCGGCCATTGGGGTGGCGTTCTTTGCCTTTATCCTGTTCACCTCGAACCCGTTTGTGCGTCTGGCCGTGCCGCCCATGGACGGGCAGGGGCTGAACCCGCTGTTGCAGGATCCGGGTCTCGCCTTTCACCCGCCGTTTCTTTACCTTGGCTATGTCGGGCTTTCGACCTCGTTCAGCTTTGCCATCGCGGCGCTGATCGAAGGCCGTGTCGATGCCGCCTGGGCGCGCTGGGTGCGGCCCTGGACGCTGGCCGCCTGGATGTTCCTGACAGTTGGCATCGCGCTGGGCTCGTGGTGGGCCTACTACGAGCTGGGCTGGGGTGGCTGGTGGTTCTGGGATCCGGTCGAAAATGCCAGCTTCATGCCCTGGCTGGTGGCTGCGGCGCTGCTGCACTCGGCCATCGTTGTCGAGAAACGCGAAAGCCTCAAGACCTGGACGGTGCTGCTGGCGATTCTGGCGTTTTCGTTCTCGCTGATCGGCACCTTCATCGTGCGTTCAGGCGTGATTACCTCGGTGCATGCCTTCGCCAATGACCCCGAACGCGGGGTGTTCATCCTTTTGATTCTGGCCGTTGCCATCGGTGGCTCGTTGACGCTGTTTGCGGTGCGGGCAGGTGCGATGCAGTCCAAGGGCGTGTTTTCGCTGGTCAGTCGCGAATCGGGCATCGTGCTGAACAACATCCTGCTGGTGGTGGCCGCTTTTGTGGTTTTCGTCGGCACGATCTGGCCGCTGGTTTCCGAGGTCGCCTTTGGCCGCAAGCTTTCGGTCGGGGCGCCATTCTTTGACATGGCCTTCACGCCTTTCATGGTGGTGATTGCAATGGTCCTGCCGATAGGGGCGATGCTGCCCTGGAAACGCGCCAACCTGAAACGGACGATGCAACCGCTTTGGGGAATTCTGGCATTGTCCGTGGCGCTGGGCGCCGCGGTGCTGGTCGTTCAGACCGATGTGCCCATGATCGGCCCGATCGGTATCGTGCTGGCCTCGTGGCTGGTGCTGGGCGCCGGGGCCGATCTGGCACAGCGTATCAAGCTGGGGAAACAACCTTTGGGTGACAGCCTCAGGCGCCTTGTCAGCCTGCCGCGCGCGGATCTGGGCAAGGTGATTGCCCATGCGGGGCTGGGGGTCACCATCTTCGGGATCAGCGCCATTACTGCCTGGCAGTCCGAGGATATCCGCGTTGCAAAACCGGGCGAAACATTCGAGCTGCACGGTGCAAGGCTGACCTATCAGGTGCGCTTTGACGATGTGCGCGAGGTGCAGGGGCCGAACTATGTTGCCACGCAGGGCGAATTTACCGTGATGGTCAACGGCAAGGAAATCGCCAAGCTGCGCCCTGAAAAGCGTATCTATACGGTTTCCGGGCAGCCCACGACCGAAGCGGCGATCGATATCGGAATCACCCGCGACGTTTATCTGGTAATCGGCGACAAGCAGAAAGATGGCGGCTGGGCCGTGCGGTCCTATATCAAGCCCTTTGCCAACTGGATCTGGGCGGGCGCTATCATCATGGCACTGGGCGGTATCTTCAGCCTGTCCGACCGGCGCTATCGCATTGCCGCGGGTGCCCGGCGCCGGCGGGCGGCGGCCAATGCCGTTGCGGCGGAGTAAGCGCCATGCTGAAACGCCTTTTCCTGCTGCTGGTTCTGGCGCTTGTGCCGCTGATGGTCACGCCGGCATTTGTCACACCGGCCTTTGCGGTGCAGCCTGACGAGATCCTTTCCGACCCGGTGCTCGAAGCGCGGGCGCGCGAGATTTCCAAGGGGCTGCGCTGTCTGGTCTGCCGCAACGAGAATATCGACGATTCCAACGCCGACCTTGCGCGTGACCTGCGGCTGCTGGTGCGCGAGCGTCTGGTCAAGGGGGACACCGACCAGCAGGTGGTCGATTATATCGTTGCGCGTTACGGAGAATATGTCCTGCTGCGTCCCAGGGCAACGGGGGTGAACATCATCCTGTGGGCGGCCGCCCCCATCATGTTGCTGCTGGCATTGTGGATCGGTGCCGGCTTCGTGCGGCGCAGATCAAAGGCCGCGGGGCCGGTTGACCTCAGCCCCGATGAACAGGCGCGCCTGAAGGAGCTGACCAGCGAATGACGCAATGTCAGGCGAAAATCCTTGTCGAAACGCCTGACCTGCTGCGCTAAGTCTTTCCCCAGACGCAAGACATGCGCCAGGGGGGAGACATGGCCCATACAACAATCGAATACGCCCTTGATGCCGGCATCGCCCGGCTCACACTCAACCGGCCGGATGTTCTGAACGGCATGAATGCCGAAATGCGCGCCGAAGTTCGCGATGCCGTCACGCGCGCCGGGAATGAGGCGCGGGTTCTGGTCATCACCGGTGCGGGCAGGGGGTTCTGCTCGGGCCAGGATCTGGGCGGCGAAACCGATGTGACGCGGTTCGACCTCAAGGAAATCCTCAAGCGCGAGTATGAGCCGATGCTGCGGGCAATCCACGACTGCCCCATTCCCACCATCGCCGCGGTCAACGGGCCTGCCGCCGGGGCCGGGGCCAATGTGGCGCTGGCCTGTGACGTGGTGATTGCGGCCGAGAGCGCGTTTTTCATGCAGGCCTTTTCGTTGATCGGGCTGATCCCGGACGCAGGCGGCACCTATATCCTGCCACGCAATATCGGTTTTGCGCGTGCGATGGGTGCGGCGCTGTTTGCCGACCGGATCTCGGCGCGCCAGGCGGCCGATTGGGGCCTGATCTGGGAAATGGCCCCGGATGACGAATTCGAGGCCCGCGTGAACCAGCGCGCCGAAACCCTGGCCAAGGGGCCAACCAAGGCCTATCGGCTGATCAAGCAGGCCATCAGGGCCAGTTTCGACAATGATCTGGATGCCCAGCTGGCACTTGAGGCCGAGCTTCAGGGCGAGGCCGGCAAAAGCCGGGATTTCGCCGAAGGGGTGCAGGCCTTCAACGAAAAGCGCAAGCCCCGTTTCGAAGGGCACTGAGGCGGCGCAAACCGGATACGCGCGGCAGAAACACCCCCCGCAGAAATATCCCCGACAAAACGAAAAACCCGCGCCCGAAATGAAATCGGGCGCGGGTTTGTATTGTCTGGGAAAACCCGCCTTTACGACTGTTCTTTGTCGCCTTCCGGGGTTTCTTCCTCGGCGGCCGGGGCTTTTTCGTCGTCGTCGCCGAATTCGTCGGCAGCGGCAGCACCGATATCGTCGAACAGTTCGGCGATCTCGAATTCTGCTTCGGCCTCGGCTTCGGCGGCCAGATCCTGGATCGACTTGCCGGATGCCTGCAGCTCGGCCTCTTCGGGCGAACGGGCGACGTTGATCTCGATCCGGACCTCAACCTCGGGGTGCAGGACGACAGTCACGCCGTGAACGCCCAGCTCCTTGATCGGGCGGTCAAGCCGGATCTGCTTGCGATCGACGGTGAACCCGCCTTCGGTTGTGGCCGTGGCGATATCGCGGTTCGAAACCGACCCGTAGAGAGAGCCCGTATCAGACGCCGTGCGAATCACGACGAACTGCTGGCCGTCCAGCTTTTCGGCAACCGCTTCGGCTTCGGATTTCAGTTCAAGGTTCTTGGCCTCGAGCTGCGCCTTCTGGGTTTCGAAATGCTTGATGTTGGCGGGGGTGGCGCGCAGGGCCTTGCCCTGGGGCAGCAGATAGTTGCGGGCATAGCCCTGCTTGACGTTGACCACGTCGCCCATCTGGCCCAGCTTGGCCACGCGTTCGAGAAGGATGACTTCCATTGTATCGTCTCCTTATTTCACGACATAGGGCAAGAGGGCCAGGAAACGGGCGCGCTTGATGGCGCGGGCCAGTTCACGCTGCTTCTTGGCGGAAACGGCGGTGATGCGCGAAGGCACGATCTTGCCGCGTTCGGAAATGTAGCGCTGCAGCAGCTTGGTGTCCTTGTAGTCAATCTTGGGCGCGTTGTCGCCCGAAAACGGACAGGTCTTGCGGCGGCGGAAAAACGGTTTGTTGGCCATGATTTGCAATCCTCTCGATCAGTTGCGGCGCGGGCCGCGGGAACCACGCTCGTCACGGGCGGATTTCGCCTGCATGACAACCGACGGGCCTTCTTCGTGCTTGTCCACCTTGATGGTGAGCACGCGCATGACATCGTCATGCAGGCGCATCAGGCGTTCCATTTCCTGCACGGCCGCCGCAGGTGCGTCGGTCTTCATGAAGGCATAATGGCCCTTGCGGTTCTTGTTGATCTTGTAGGCCATGGTCTTGAGGCCCCAGTATTCGGAATCGACAAGCTTGCCGCCATTGTCGGCAAGGATCGCCCCGAAATGTTCGATAAGGCCTTCGGCCTGCGCGTTGGACAGATCCTGACGCGCGATGAATACATGCTCGTAGAGCGGCATATTCGTTTCCTTTTCTCATGCGTGCTTCAAAATGCGGCCCGTTGACCCTTCCGCCGGGCGCATACGAGAGGCGAACGCGACATATATCTTGCGGAAGATGGCGCGTTATAGCCGTTCTGGCGTGCAGTGCAAGGCCCCCAGGGCGGTTTTGGTCGTATTTGCCGGGAATTCCCGTTTTTCATCGGCCCCGAAATGGGAGGTTCTTCTTCCAGGCAAAAGATGGGGGCACAGGTATCGAAAAAAATCCGGTTAATGCCTCAGATCTGCCACATTTCGGTCGTTTTTCCGGGCTTGAATGGTGGCGAACATGAAGCTGTGCGGGAAATTTGCGGGCGCAGTGCCCAGGCCCGAACACGGCGCAGGAGGTTGCCATGAAACGCAGGGATGCAAGGAATGTCGCCGCCGCCCCGGTTGCTGTCCGACCTTTGGTTCGGGATTTTCTGCATGAAGAGAGCGGCGCAATATCAACAGATTATGTTGTTCTCGCGGCCGGTGTGATCGGTTTGGCTCTGCTTGCGGTCGGAAATTATGCAACCGGCGCCAAGAATCTTGCCAGTGACCGCAAGGAGGTTCTTTCAGGGTATCGGGGAATCAAGTCCTCGGCATCCAACACGTCTTCGTCGGGCGTCGTGATCGTCACGAGCACCGGCGGCGGGGTGACATCCACCTCGGGTATCTCGTCCACGACATCAGTCAGCAGCACAACCAACAGCAGCACGTCGGGAACCAGCGGGACATCTTCCGGCATTGCAACGACGTCAGCCACCGATACGTCAAGTACGTCAAGCAGCACCAATTCGTCGGCAACCTCGAACAGTGCCACCTTGTCGGATTCGACATCTGGCGACTCGGGTGGCGACTCGGGCACCAGCGCCTCTTCGGGTGGTGACGGCAACAGCAACGGCAACAGCAGCAGTGCCGAATCCTCTTCTGGCGGCGGCAGTTCCACCGATGCGGTCGGCAGCACCAGCGGTGATTCCGGCGGCGCAAGTTCGGGCGGCAGCAGTTCGCTTTCGGACAGCAAGAAGAAGACCGAGAACAAGGGCAGTTCACATGGCGAGTCCGGGCTGGATTCCGAGACGAAGAAGGAAAGCAGTCTGATGATGTTGCATGATTACGACTATCTGACCGGCGGTCACGGCGGCGATCTGCAATTCGCGTGATCCGCACCCCCCTGGGCGGGGCCGCGACAAAACCTGTTTCCATCGGGCCGTGATCTGCGCTAGATCTCGGCCCGATCAACATTTGTGGGGGCATCATGGCACGAGCATTCGTATTTCCGGGACAGGGCGCACAGGCCATCGGTATGGGCAAGGCACTGGCCGACAGCTATCCGGCTGCGCGCGCCGTCTTTGACGAGGTTGACGCGGTTCTGGAACAGAAACTCTCGACCCTGATATGGGAAGGGGATCTCAAGGAGCTGACGCTGACGGAAAACGCGCAACCGGCGCTGATGGCGACCTCGATTGCCGCCATGCGCGCGTTGGAAGCCGAGGGCGTCAAGGTCACCGCCGCCGATTATGTCGCTGGCCATTCGTTGGGCGAATATTCGGCCCTGTGCGCGGCAGGCGCACTCAGCCTGGCCGACACGGCGCGTCTGCTGCGTATCCGTGGCCGCGCCATGCAAGAGGCCGTGCCCGTGGGTGTCGGTGCCATGGCCGCGATCCTTGGGCTGGATTTCGACGCGGTCAGCGAGATCGCCGAACAGGCCGCCGGCGATCAGGTCTGTCAGGCGGCCAATGACAATGATCCAGGGCAGGTGGTGGTGTCGGGCCACAAGGAGGCGGTCGAACGTGCCGTTGCGCTGGCCAAGGAAAAGGGCGCACGCCGGGCGATGCTGCTGCCCGTATCGGCCCCCTTTCACTGTGCCCTGATGGAGCCCGCGGCCGAGGTCATGGCCGAGGCGCTGGCCGAGGTCGATATTCAGGAGCCGGCTGTACCGGTGGTCGCGAATGTGGCGGCCACCGCCGTCAGCGAACCCGCCGTCATCCGCAGCTTGCTGGTCGATCAGGTCACGGGCCGCGTGCGCTGGCGCGAATCGGTTCTGTGGATGGGCGAGCAGGGCGTTGACAGCTATTACGAAATCGGCGCGGGCAAGGCGCTTTGCGGCATGATCCGGCGCATCGACCGGTCGGCATCCACCCGCGCGGTGGGCAGCCCCGATGACGTGGTGGCCGCCGCTGCCGAGCTGACAGCGGTAAATGAAAATGGAGAGGCATGATGTTTGATCTGACGGGAAAGAATGCGCTGGTAACGGGTGCCTCGGGCGGGATCGGCGGCGCGATTGCACGCGCGCTGCACGGTGCTGGCGCAACCGTGGCCCTGTCGGGCACGCGGGTCGCCCCGCTTGAGGAGCTGGCCGCCGAGCTGGGTGAACGCGCCCATGTGCTGCCCTGCAACCTGGGCGACGGCGAGGCCGTGGCCGCGCTGCCCAAACAGGCGGTCGAGGCGATGGGCTCGCTTGATATTCTGGTCAATAACGCCGGCGTCACGCGCGACAATATCTTCATGCGCATGTCCGATGACGACTGGCAGACAGTGCTGGATATCAACCTGACCAGCACCATGCGCCTGTGCCGCGGGGCCATTCGCGGCATGATGAAATCGCGCTGGGGGCGGATCATCAATATCAGCTCGATCGTGGGCACGACCGGCAATCCGGGGCAGGCCAATTATGCCGCCTCAAAGGCCGGCATGGTGGGGATGACCAAATCCATCGCTTATGAGGTGGCCAGCCGTGGCATTACCGCCAATTGCGTGGCACCCGGCTTTATCGCCACCGCCATGACCGACAAGCTGACCGACGACCAGAAGGACAAGATCAACGCCCAGATCCCGGCAGGCCGGATGGGAAGCCCCGAGGAAATCGCCGCTGCCGTGCTGTATCTGGCCAGCAACGAGGCCGCCTATGTGACCGGCGCCACGCTGCATGTGAATGGCGGCATGGCGATGATCTGAGGCCCGGATCCGAGCTCTGTCGGCCTTCAATGGGAAAGATATTGGTGAAAGATATTGGTGACCGGGCCTGCCAGCCCGGTCTTTTCCCTTCTCGCGTTTCACGCCGCGTTATGCAGCCTTGTCGTGAACAGCCCTGAATTGCGGAAACGGTGCAATGTCTTGGCCACGGCCAGAATGGCCAGATCGGCAAGCGGTTCGATCAGGATGACCGACATGTAGGCCGCGCCAAAGCTGGCGATCTGGGCAAGGTTCTGTGCCGAGAACCCATGCCCGTAAAGCGCCCAGAAACCGACCCAGGACACGATGCCGCCCTGAAAGGCCAGCGACAGCCGCATCGCCTGACCATAGCGCAGATCGACATAGGCTGTCTTTTCCGGAATCACCCTGCGGGCCAGCGCAGACATGGCAAAGAGCGGCACCAGCAGCGTGGTCACGTTCATGCCGTATTGCGGCAGGTCGGCGGGCGCAAAGAACAGCGATTGGATCAGCAGCCCAAGCGTCAGCCCGATTGCGGCTGGCGCCGCCCCGAAGATCAGAAACAGCGACGAGCCCAGGATCAGGTGAACCTCGGACACGCCGACCGGGAAATGCGGCAGGATCTCGAAGAACGAGAAGACCAGCCCCGTCGCGATGGCCGCGCGAGAGACAACCGAGGGCAGTCCGCGTTCGCGGATCTCTTGCCATGCCAGACGTGCCCCCCAGGCCAGCGCGCCGGCCGCGGTTGCGTATGAAAGGATGATCTTGGCGCCGGTGACGACGCCGGGTTCGATATGCATGGTTTTCTTTCCTTGCCTTTGCTCCGCATACACCCCGTGCAGCGGCATTGGTTAAGGTCATGCAAAAGGGGAAAGACGGGAAAATGCCGGGCGCGAACACCCGCTCATGCCCCGGTCCGCGCCCCACGCACGGCCATCGATCTGTTTCAGGCCGGTCTCCGGACTTGCGAGGGGCCTTGCAGCCGGAGCAGCCGCCTTCCCGCGCGAAAGCCGCGCAGTGGCATGTGGCTGATCCTTTCCTCGCCCACCGTTGCGGGGGCAGTGCCGGATTCGGGGATGCATCCCTGTACCGGCTTCCCGTTTCACCCCATATGCGTTGCGATTTGCATCCCGCGGGGGCACCTGAAGCGGGGAACAGGATATGCAAAGCGTGAAACAGGTCAAGACTTGTGTCGGCCCGGCGAAAAAATACCTGTTGTTGTGCCTTGGGGCGGCTTGAAACCATTTGCCTTGCCTGAAACTTGTGCTATAGGCGCACCAGATTTGCCGAGGGGCTTTTGCATGTCCAACCGCCCCACGGGCGCTGTTGGTGCCCGATCGGGCGGCAAAGCCGAAAAACGGGAACATGACCCGCAACTATGAGGATTGAGAAATGAGCGACATCGCAGATCGCGTAAGGAAAATCGTTGTCGAGCACCTGAGCGTCGACGCAGACAAGGTGACCGAAAGTGCTTCGTTCATCGATGATCTGGGCGCGGACAGCTTGGACACCGTCGAGCTGGTCATGGCCTTCGAAGAGGAATTCGGCATCGAAATTCCCGACGATGCAGCCGAGACCATCCAGACATTCGGCGATGCGGTGAAGTTCATCTCGGAAGCCGTCTGAGGCGGGCCGCCGGCCTTTGCCACAGCATGAATACGGAAGGCGCCTGTAATGGGCGCCTTTTCGCGTTTGTTGCCCTTTGGGGGGGCAGCTTCGGCTTGCCGGGCTTGCCCCCTTGCGGCAAAAAACGTATCAACCCAAGACTTGTGAACAAGAGGCAGAGCCATGGAATTGCGTCGGGTCGTCGTTACGGGAATGGGAATGCTCACACCGCTTGCCTGCGGTGTCGAGGAAAGCTGGAAACGTCTGATCGACGGCCAGTCCGGTGCGGGAACGATCACCCGCTTTGATGCCTCGCATCTGGCCACCGACTATGCCTGCGAAATTCCCATGGGGGACGGCTCGGATGGCAGTTTCAACCCCGATGACTGGATGGCGCCCAAGGAGCGGCGCAAGGTTGATGATTTCATCCTGTACGCAATGTGTGCGGCCGAACAGGCAGTGCGCGATTCCGGCTGGATGCCCGAGGATGAAGAGGACCGTCTGCGCAGCGGCGTGATGATCGGCTCGGGCATTGGCGGGCTGAGCACCATTGCCGATACCGCCTTGATCCTGCGCGATCGCGGACCGCGGCGGATTTCGCCCTTTTTCATCCCCGGCGCGCTGATCAACCTGGCGTCGGGTCAGGTCAGCATCCGCTATGGTTTCAAGGGGCCGAATCATGCGGTGGTGACGGCGTGTTCGACCGGCGCCCACGCCATTGGCGATGCCGCGCGCCTGATCGCGCTGGGCGATGCCGAGGTGATGCTGGCGGGCGGGGCGGAAAGCCCGATTTCCGAGATCGGCATTGCCGGGTTCAACGCCTGCAAGGCGCTGTCCACCAGCCGCAAGGATGCGCCCCAGACGGCCTCGCGCCCCTGGGACAAGGATCGGGACGGGTTTGTCATGGGCGAAGGCGCAGGTGTTGTGGTTCTGGAAGAATATGAACATGCGGTTGCCCGCGGCGCCAGGATCTATGCCGAGGTGCTGGGCTATGGCCTGTCGGGCGACGCTTATCATATCACGGCACCGGCCGCCGATGGCGATGGCGGGTTCCGGTCGATGCAGGCGGCGCTAGAGCGGGCGGGGATCGAACCCGGTGATCTGGATTACATCAATGCACATGGCACCTCTACCATGGCCGATACGATCGAGCTGGGCGCGGTAGAACGCCTGTTGGGGGCCGCGGCCGGCAAGGTCACCATGTCGTCAACCAAATCAGCGACTGGCCACCTGCTGGGCGCGGCGGGTGCGATCGAGGCGATCTTTTCGATCCTGGCGATCCGCGACCAGATCGCGCCTCCAACGCTGAACCTGGACAACCCGGCGGCCGAGACAGCGGTGGATCTGGCGCCAAACAAGGCCGTCAGTCGCGAGATCCGCTATGCGCTGTCAAACTCGTTCGGGTTCGGGGGCACCAATGCCTCGGTCCTGTTTGGCAAAGTCGATAGCTGAAACAGCATGGCCAGGCATTTCGCATCAAATGTGATCAACCTGCTGATCGTGGTTCTCGTCCTCACAGGCGGTATCCTCGATTGGGGCAAGATGCGAATGAACGAGCGCGGCGATTTCGTCGAGGACGTGGTCTTTGAGGTCAAGGCCGGCGACCGCCTGCAAGGCGTGTCCGAGCGGCTTGAGAAACGCCACCTTATTTCCAGCGCCACGATCTTTCGGGTTGCGGCGCGCATGTCTGGCGCCGACATGAAGCTGAAATATGGCGAATACCGGCTGCCGGCCTATTCTTCGATGCAGCAGATCCTGGATATCCTGACCAGCGGCAAGGCCTTGACCTATCAGGTGACCATCCCCGAGGGGCTGACCTCGTTTCAGGTGGTGGCGCTGTTGATGGACGAGCCTCTTTTGACCGGGGATATCAAGGAGATACCGCCCGAAGGGTCGCTGGCGCCGGATACCTATGCGATCTCGAAAGGCGATAGCAGGGCGGCGCTGATCCGGCGCATGACCATCGCGCAGCACAAGATCATCACCGATGCCTGGGGCGCGCGTGCGCCGGATCTGCCGCTCAAGACGCCGGACGAGGCGCTGACGCTGGCCTCGATCATCGAGAAGGAAACCGGCAAGCCCGAAGAACGCCCGATCATTGCCTCGGTTTTCATCAACCGGCTGCGGCTGGGAATGCGTTTGCAGACCGACCCGACGGTGATCTATGGCCTGACCAAGGGCAAGGGTGCGCTGGGCCGCGGGTTGCGCCAGAGCGAGCTGCGCAAGCGCACGCCCTATAACACCTATCTGATCAAGGGCCTGCCCCCGACGCCCATTGCCAACCCGGGCAAGGCCGCGATCGAGGCTGCCCTGAATCCGGCCGATACCGACTATCTGTTTTTCGTGGCCGACGGTACCGGCGGGCATGTGTTTTCAAGAACCATCGACGAGCATACGAAAAACGTGCGCAAATGGCGCCGGATCGAGGCCCGGCGCAGGGCCGAGGCGCGCAAGCGCAAAAAGGCCGAAGCTGAGAAAAAGAAACAACCTTAAAGATAGCTATTGACATATCGAACGCTTTAGGGTATAACCCAAGGCAAGCTGGAAGAAGTGGGCAAGCGGAACGGCAGAAATGCCGGGCCGCTTTTCATTTTTCTCGTGCGGAGCATGGGAAGAAGGCTTGGGGATTTATGACAACTGAAACACCCGATGGGGACAGCCGGGCCGAGGAAATCCTTGGCCGGGCAAGGCGGCATCATGCCGAAATTGGTACCGTTCTGGAGCAGGCGCTGGCGCGCATGAAACAGGGCGAAGAGGCCGACATGCGGGCCTTTTCGGCCACGATCCAGGCATACTGGAAATCATTGCAGACCGTATTGGAACGGGAGATCGAGCTTGAAAAACGCGCGTTTGAGCAGGGGGAAAGACTGCGCGGAGGGGCGCTTGACCTTGAGGCCGCCCGCGCTGAGGTCGGGCGCAGGCTGGCTTGCCTCAAGGCCGCGCGACGAGGTCGCGGCCTTTCTGGCGGGGCTGAGTGACAACGCGCTGGCGGCGCTGCCCTATCTGTTCGAGTTCTGGGCGCTGGAGCACCAGCTGCCGCCCGCGGGCGAATGGAAAACCTGGGTCGTCATGGGCGGTCGCGGGGCCGGCAAGACACGCGCGGGCGCCGAATGGGTGCGCGCGCAGGTAGAAGGCGCGCGCCCCGCAGATCGTGGCCTGGCCCGGCGGGTGGCATTGGTGGGCGAAACCATCGAGCAGGTGCGCGAGGTCATGGTGTTCGGCGACAGCGGCATCATGGCCTGCTCGCCCCCCGACCGGCGCCCGAAATGGGAGGCAACCCGCAAGCGGCTGGTGTGGGAAAACGGGGCCATCGCGCAGCTGTTTTCGGCCCACGAGCCCGATGCCCTGCGCGGCCCGCAATTCGATGCCGCCTGGGTGGATGAACTGGCGAAATGGAAAAAGGCGCGCGCGGCGTGGGACATGCTGCAATTCGCGCTGCGGCTGGGCGACAACCCGCGGCAGGTGGTGACGACGACGCCGCAGAACGTGGCGGTGCTGCGCGAGATCCTGAATGCTGACAGCACGGTTGTGACCAGCGCCCCGACCGAGGCCAACCGGGCCTTTCTGGCCGACAGCTTTCTGGCCGAGGTGACGGCGAAATATGGCGGTACGCGGCTGGGCCGGCAGGAGCTGGACGGCGTGCTGCTGGACGAGGCCGAGGGCGCGCTGTGGCCTCCGGCCCTGATCGAGGGGGCGCAGATTGCCGATATGCCGGCGCTGGATCGGGTGGTGGTGGCGGTGGACCCGCCGGTGAGCGGCGGGGCGCGGTCGGATGAATGCGGGATCATCGTGGCGGGGGTGGTGTCAAAGGGCCCTCCGGGCAGCTGGCGGGCCTATGTGCTGGAAGATGCCAGCCTGGGCAGCGCCAGCCCCCAGGCCTGGGCCGAGCGCGCCGTCCAGGCGTTTCACGACCACCGCGCCGAGCGGGTGATCGCCGAGGTCAACCAGGGCGGCGATCTGGTCGAGGCGGTGATCCGGCAGGTGGACCCGCTGGTGCCTTATCGCGCCGTGCGCGCAAGCCGGGGCAAGGCCGCGCGGGCCGAGCCGGTGGCGGCGCTTTACGAACAGGGGCGGGTGAAGCATCTGCGCGGGCTGGCGCTGCTTGAGGAACAGATGGCGTTGATGACGGCGCAGGGTTTCACCGGGCGGGGCAGCCCCGACCGGGTGGATGCGCTGGTCTGGGCGCTGCATGATCTGATGATCCTGCCGGCGGCCCATTGGCGGGCCCCGCGGCTGCGGGGCTTGTAGGGCGGCTGCCGGGGCGGAGCTTTTCACGAATATTGCAAGGCGGGGCCTCCCCGCAGGAACATGGAGCATTTCATGGCATGGAATTTTCTTGCACGCCGCGCGCCCGAGGCCAAGGCGGCGGCGCCGGTGCGCGCGCCGGTGATTGCCTTTCACGGCAGCGGGCGGGTGGCCTGGTCGGGGCGCGATACGGTTTCATTGATGCGCAACGGATTTGGCGGCAATCCGGTCGGGTTCCGCTGTGTGCGCCTGATCGCCGAGGCCGCGGCCGCGCTGCCGCTGCTGTTTCTCGACGGCGCGGTGCGGCTGGATACACACCCGCTGCGCAGCCTGGTTGCGCGGCCCAACCCGGCGCAGGGGCGGGCCGAGTTTCTTGAGGCCGTCTTTGGCCAGTTCCTGCTGAGCGGGGATGCCTATATCGAGGCGGTTGGCGAGGGCGACAACGGTCTGCCGGCCGAGCTGCATGTGCTGCGCAGCGACCGGATGCGGGTGATCCCCGGTGCCGATGGCTGGCCGGTGGGCTATGAATATCGCGTGGGCGGGCGCAAGCTGCGCTTTGACGGGGCGGGGGGTGCGGCACCGATCTGCCATATCCGGGCCTTTGACCCGCTGGACGACCATTACGGCATGAGCCCGATGCAGGCGGCGGCCGCGGCGCTGGATGTGCATAACGCGGCTTCGCGCTGGTCCAAGGCGCTGCTGGACAACGCGGCGCGGCCCTCGGGGGCGATCGTCTATCGCGGTGTGGACGGGCAGGGCCAGCTGGGCGAGGACCAGTATCGCCGCCTGCTGGACGAGATGGAGGCCTATCACCAAGGCGCGGCCAATGCCGGCCGGCCGATGTTGCTGGAGGGCGGGCTGGACTGGAAGCCCATGGGATTCAGCCCGTCGGACATGGAGTTCCAGAAAACCAAGGAGGCGGCCGCGCGCGAAATCGCACTGGCCTTTGGCGTGCCGCCGATGCTGCTGGGCCTGCCGGGGGATGCGACCTATGCCAATTATGCCGAGGCGCACCGGGCCTTTTACCGCCTGACGGTGCTGCCGCTGGCGGGGCGTGTTCTGGGCCGGCTGTCGGCCTGGCTGGGGGCGTTTTCGGGCGAGGCGATCGAGGTTGCCCCCGATCTGGACCTGATCCCGGCGCTGTCGGCGGAACGCGAGGCCCGCTGGCAACGGGTCAGCGAGGCGACGTTCCTGAGTGACGCGGAAAAACGTGCGCTGCTGGGCCTGCCGGAGCGCGATGATGACTGAGCGGCGCCGCAGTGGCTCGCGCTTTCTGTACGAGCCCTTTGACATGGCAACCGCCCGGATCGAGGCCCATGAACGGCTGATCGACGAACGCTGGGCCGGGCTGGAACGGCGCCTGCAATCGATCGAGGCGATGCTGGAGCGGCTGGAACGCAGGCTGTGGCTGGCGGTTTACGGGGTGGTCGGATTTGCCCTTTCGCAGGGGTTTCTGGCGCTGATGGAATCGCCGGTAAGATAAGGAAAATCAATATGATGAAAACTGTTTCTGCGGCAGGACTCGAGGTCAAGTTCTGCCGCCTGGATGCGGGGATCACGCTGGATGATGACGGTGTGATCACAGGATATGCCTCGGTCTTTGATCTGCCCGATCAGGGGGGCGATATCGTGTGCAAGGGGGCCTATGCGGCCTGCCTGAAACGCCTGGCCGAACAGGGGCGCAGCGTGCGCATGTTGTGGCAGCACGACCCGGCCCAGCCGATCGGGGTGTGGGAGGAAATCCGCGAGGACGCGCGCGGCCTGTTCGTGCGGGGGCGTTTCCTGACCGAGGTCGCCCGCGGGGCCGAGGCGCTGGCCCTGGTGCGGGCGGGCGCCATTGACGGGCTGTCGATCGGCTATCGCACGATCCGGGCAAGAAGGAACAGCAAGGGCCAGAGGCTCTTGCAGGAACTGGAGCTGTGGGAGGTTTCGCTTGTGACCTTTCCCATGCTGCCGGAAGCGCGCATCGCCTCGGGCGCCGGGAAGCCGGGCTCGGCCAAGGATTGTGCGCGGGAACTGGTCGCGGCGCTGGCCGAGGCCGGAAACATGCTGGCGGCGTGTGGCCAGCAGATTCGTGAACCGAATACGGGAAAGCAGGAATGAAGAAGGAAGAGGTTTCAGCCACCGCTGGCCCGGTGCGCGAGGTCAAGGCCGCGCTGTCCGGGTTTCTGGGTGATTTCGACAATTTTCAGGCCGACATCAGGTCGCGCCTTCAACAGCAGGAAGATCGATTGAAGATGATTGAACGCAAGAGCATGATCGCCGCACAACGCCCCGCCCTGTCGATGGGGGCCGAGCCCGAGGCCCCGCATCGCAAGGCCTTTGCCGCCTATCTGCGCACGGGCGAGGATGACGGGCTGCGCGGCCTGCCGGTCGAGGAAAAGGCCATGTCCACGGCCGTCGCCGCCGACGGGGGCTATCTGGTCGATCCCGTCACCGCCGACCAGGTGAAGGCGGTGCTCAACAGTACGGCCTCGATCCGGTCGATTGCCAATGTGGTGCAGATCGAGGCCACCGCCTATGACGTGCTGATCGACACCACCGACCCCGGCGCCGGCTGGGCGGCGGAAACGGCCGCCACGGTCGAGACCACCACGCCCACGCTGGAGCGGATCTCGATCCCGCTGCACGAGCTGAGCGCGCTGCCCAAGGTCAGCCAGCGCCTGCTGGACGACAGCGCCTTTGATGTCGAGGGCTGGCTGGCGGCGCGCATCGCCGACAAGTTTGCGCGCGCCGAGGCCGCGGCATTCGTCAGCGGCGACGGCATCGACAAGCCGACCGGTTTCCTCAACCATCCGATCGTGGATGACACGCTGTGGAGCTGGGGCAATCTGGGCTATGTGGCTACCGGCGCGGCGGGCGATTTCAATGCCACCAATCCGGTCGATGTGATCGTCGATCTGGTCTATGCGCTGGGGGCGCGCTATCGCGCCAATGCGACATTCGTGATGAACTCGAAAACCGCGGGCACCGTGCGCAAGATGAAGGATCTGGACGGGCGCTTCCTGTGGTCGGACGGGCTGAGCGCGGGCGAGCCTGCGCGCCTGATGGGCTATCCGGTGCTGATTGCCGAGGACATGCCCGATATCGCGCTGGATGCCACCGCGATCGCGTTCGGCGATTTCAACGCCGGCTATACCATCGCCGAGCGTCCCGATCTGCGCATCCTGCGCGACCCCTTCAGCGCCAAGCCCAATGTGCTGTTCTATGCCACCAGGCGCGTGGGGGGCGATGTCAGCGATTTCGCCGCGATCAAGCTGCTGAAATTCGGCATCAGCTGAGGCCCGTTCGGCCCATGACAGGATGGTCGCATCCCGGCCCGCATGGCCGGGGCGCGGCTGGCGCGTGCCCGCATCGTCCGGCTGCTTCCCTCTCTGCATGAGCGGTGCGGGCGCGCGTCCTGATGCGGGCGATTGCCCGGCAACAACAGGAGATTGCACATGATATTGGTGGAACTGGCAATGGTGCCGGCGGCGGCGTTGCCGGTGGCCGAGTTTTCGCGCCATCTGCATCTGGGCACCGGTTTTGCCGATGACGGCAGCCAGAATGCGGTGCTGGAATCCTATCTGCGGGCGGCGCTGGCGGCGATCGAGGCGCGCATCGGCAAGGCCTTGATCCAGCGGGCCTTTTCCTGGCAGCTGACCGCCTGGCACGGGCAGGAGGCGCAGGGTCTGCCGATTGCCCCGGTGCAGGCGATCACGGCGCTGAAGCTGACCGACCGGGCCGGGGTCACGACCACGGTGGATCCGGCACAATACCGGCTGGAAAAGGACAGCCAGCGCCCGCGCCTGGTGTCGGCGCGCGACAGCCTGCCGCCGGTGCCGGCCGGGGGAACCGCCGAGATCCTGTTCGAGGCCGGTTTCGGGCCGGCCTGGGCCGATATTCCGGTGGATCTGGCACAGGCGGTGTTCCTGCTGGCGGCGCATTACTATGAAAACCGCCACGAGGCGGGCGCGCGCGAATCCCTGATGCCATTCGGGGTGATGGCGCTGATCGAGGCCTATCGCAATGTGCGCCTGCTGGGGGTGGGCGCATGAGCGGGCGGGCCGTGCGCCTGAGCCGCAAGCTGGTGCTTGAGGCAGCGGTGCGGCAGGGCGATGGCGCGGGGGGGTTTGCCGAAAGCTGGACGCCGCTGGGCACGCTGTGGGCCGACATGCGCCCCGGATATGGGCGCGCTCATGACGGCGCCGGGGCGCGGCTGTCCCTGAACCGCTGGCGGGTGATCTGCCGGGCGGCCCCGGTGGGCGCGCCCTCGCGCCCGGTGGCGGGGCAGAGATTCGTCGAAGGCACGCGCATCTATCTGATCGAGGCGGTCAGCGCCTGGGACGATGCGGGAATATATCTGCAATGTTTCTGCCGCGAGGAGGTGGCGACATGAGCTATGGCATGGCGGCTGCCCTGCAACAGGCGGTCTTTGCGCGTCTGTCGGCGGATGTGGCGTTGCAGGCGGTGGTGGGGGGCGATGTCTATGACAGCCTGCCCACGGGCACGCTGCCGACGACCTATGTTCTGCTGGGCGAAGAGGATGCGCGCACGCGCGGGGATGTGACGGCGCGCGGGGCCGAGCATGAATTCATGGTCGGCGTGTTTTCGGACGCGGCCGGTTTTGCCATCGCCAAGCAGGCGGCGGTGGCGGTGTCGGATGCGCTGGTGGATGCGCCTCTGAGCCTGGCGCGCGGGCGGCTGGTGTCGCTGGATTTCCTGCGCGCGCGGGCCCGCCGGGGCCGGGCGCCGGGGGCGCGTCGGATCGAGCTGTGGTTCAGGGCGCGGCTGGATGATGTTTGAGGCCGGGTTCGCGGATCGTGGGGCGGGATCGGGCGCGAACCGGATTGCAGGCAATCCGGGAGTGGCATTCAAAGCATGCCCAGCGTCAGAGAGATGAACGAAACAGAAGGATATTATCATGGTAGCCCAGAAAGGCAGGGATCTGCTGATCAAGATCGACATGACCGGTGCCGGCCTGTTCGAGACGGTGGCGGGGTTGCGGGCCTCGCGCATCAGTTTCAACGCCGAAACGGTGGATGTGACTTCGCTTGACAGCGCCGGCGGCTGGCGCGAGCTGCTGGGCGGCGCGGGGATGCGCTCGGCCTCGGTCACGGGGTCGGGGGTGTTTCGCGACGCCACCACGGATGCCCGCGCGCGCACCATCTTTTTCAACGGCGAGATGCCGGATTTCCAGGTCATCATCCCGGCATTCGGCATCATCGAGGGGCCGTTCCAGATTAGCGCGCTGGAATATTCGGGGCGCTTCGATACCGAGGCCAGCTTTGACATGACGCTGGCCTCGGCCGGTGTGCTGACATTCACGGCGATCTGATGGTGAACCCCTATCGAGGAGAGGTGCGCCTGGTGCTGGATGGCAGGGCGCATGTGATGCGCCTTACGCTGGGGGCGCTGGCCGAGCTGGAGGAACGGCTTGGCGCGGGCTCGCTGGTGGCGCTGGTCGAGCGCTTTGAGCAGGGGCAGTTTTCGGCGCGCGATCTGCTGGCGCTGCTGGCGGCGGGGCTGCGCGGTGGCGGCTGGCAGGGCGACGAGGAGGCGCTTGCGCGCGCCGATATCAAGGGCGGCCCCGGCGCGGCGGCGCGCGCGGGCGCGCAGTTGCTGGCGCGGGCCTTTGGCGGCGACGGGGGCGATGGCTGAGAAATTCGACTGGCCCGCATTGATGCGCGCCGGGATGGGCGGTCTTGGCCTGCACCCGGCGCAGTTCTGGGATCTGACCCCGCATGAGCTGATGCTGCTGCTGGGGCTGGAGGGGGCGGCCGCGGGCGGCGGTTTCGGGCGCGCGCGGCTGGACGAGTTGGCGCGCATGTTTCCCGACCGCGCAACGGGGCGGGATCACGCAACAGGCAAGGAAACAGGTGGATGAGCGATTTTCAGGGCAGGCTGGAAGATCTGGATGCACAGATTGCCGGGCTGGATAGCGCCATTGGCGACACGCGCGAGGTCTCGGCGGCGTTCCGGGCCGAGCTGGGCGACATGCGCGACACGATGCGCGGGGCGCAGGCACAGGTCGAGGGGCTGTCGCGCAGCCTGGGGCGCGGGCTGCGCAGCGCCTTTGACGGGTTGGTTTTCGATGGTGCGCGGCTGTCGGATGCGCTGCGGATGGTGGGGCGCAGCATGGCCAATGCCGCCTATGGGCAGGCGATGCGGCCCGTGCAGAACGCGCTGGGCGGCGCCATTGCCGGGATGATGGGCAAGATCCTGCCCTTTGCCGATGGCGGGGTCTTTTCGCAGGGCCATGTGGTGCCCTTTGCCCGCGGCGGCGTGGTCAGCGGGGCGACGCCCTTTGCCATGCGCGGCGCGACGGGGGTGATGGGCGAGGCCGGCCCCGAGGCGATCATGCCGCTGTCGCGCGGCCCCGACGGCCGCCTCGGGGTACGCGCCGAGGGCGGCGGGCGACCGGTGCAGGTGGTGATCAATGTCTCGACCCCGGATGTCGAGGGGTTCCGGCGCTCGCGCAGCCAGATCGCCGCCGAGATGGCGCGCGCGATCGAGCGGGGCGCACGCAACAGATAGTGCAGTTTGCACATGATCGGGTTCATCCCGATGCGCAACCGAAGGGCAGGCGGCCGTCCGGGCGGGCGCATGCCCGGCTTGCTGCGCGCGCCGGGCGAGGCCGATGCGATCAAGCGCGACACGCCCCAAAGGCGGGTGTGGGCCTGCCATTGTGTCGGCTTTCACGATGCACATCACGATTTCACGACAACAGGAAAATGCCATGAATTTTCACGAGGTAAGGTTTCCGGCCAGCCTGAGCTTTGGCTCGGCCGGGGGACCCGAGCGGCGCACCGAGATCGTGACCCTGGCCAACGGGCATGAGGAACGCAACAGCCCCTGGGCGGGCTCGCGCCGGCGCTATGATGCGGGGGTGGGGATGCGCTCGCTGGACGATATCGAAACGCTGGTCGCCTTTTTCGAGGCGCGCCACGGGCAATTGTTCGGCTTTCGCTGGAAGGACTGGACCGATTTCAAGTCATGCGCGCCCTCGGGCAGCCCCGCATTTGACGACCAGGTGATCGGCACGGGCGACGGGAAACAGGCCCGGTTCCAGCTGTGCAAGAGCTATGGATCCGGCGCGCAGGCCTATTGCCGCGAGATCACCAAGCCGGTCGAGGGCTCGGTGCTGTTGGGCGTGGCCGGCGATTCGCTGGTCGAGGGGGTGCATTTCGCGGTGGATTACACCACCGGGCAGGTGACGTTGGACGACGCCCCGGCCGAGGGGGCGGTGGTCACGGCGGGGTTCGAATTCGACGTGCCGGTGCGGTTTGACACCGGGCGGCTGGAGCTGTCGATGCGCAGCTTTGCAGCCGGCGAAATCCCCCATGTGCCGGTGGTGGAGGTGCGAGTCTGATGCGCCGGATTGGAAAGGAACTGAAGGCCCATATGGCCAGCGGGGCCACGACGCTTGCGCGTTGCTGGAAGCTGATGCGCGCGGATGGGCAGGTCATGGGATTTACCGATCACGACCGGGATCTGGCCTTTGATGGGGTGACGTTCAGAGCTGGCGCGGGGATGGACGCGGGCGCGTTGCAACAGGGCAACGGGCTGGCGGTGGATAACGGGCAGGCGCTTGGCGCCCTGTCCGATGCGGGGATCAAGGAGGCCGATATTCGCGCGGGCCGCTATGATCGCGCGCAGATCGAGCTGTGGCTGGTGAACTGGCGCGACCTGGCACAGCGCGCGCTGTGGTTTCGCGGCACGCTTGGCGAGATCCGGCAGCGCGACGGCGCGTTCGAGGCCGAAATCCGCGGGCTGGCCGAGTTGTTGAACCAGGCGCAGGGACGGGGTTTTCACCGCAAATGCGCCGCCGTGCTGGGGGATGCGTCCTGCAAGGTCGATCTGAACGCGCCGGGATACAGTGCCGAGGTGGCGGCGGGCACGGTCGCGGACGGGGTGTTCCTGCTGGACGGGCTGTCGGGATTTGATGCCGGCTGGTTCGCGGGCGGGGTGCTGGAGGTTCTGGAGGGCGCGGCTGC
>JAUZRU010000058.1 GCA_030950185.1 Paracoccaceae bacterium
GTGTCCGGCCAGTTCAACCGCGCGACACAGGCGCTGCGGCAGACCGGTTCATCATTCAAACCTTTCGTCTATGCGGCTGCGCTGGACCTTGGGTATCGTTATGACACGATAGTCGAGGACGCCCCGATCACCATCGACATACCGGGCTCGGGCCCGTGGTCCCCCCGCAACTATTCGGGCAAGTTCCTTGGGCCGATCACTCTGACCCAGGCGCTGGCCTATTCGATCAATACCGTGGCGGTGCGCCTTGCTCAGGATGTGGGGCTGGATACGGTGCGCATGGTCGCGCGCCAGTTCGGCATTCACAGCAAGCTGGCGCAGGGGCCGGCCCTTGCGCTTGGGGCGAGCGAGGCGACCTTGCTGGAAATGACCGGTGCCTATGCCGGCATCCTGAATAGCGGACGAAGTGTGCAGCCATATGGTCTGGAACAGCTTTCCCTGCAGGGGGATCGCAAGCCGCTGATGGGCAAGGAGGGCGGCCTTGGCCCACGGGTCATTACCGAAAGGGCCGCGCGTCAGCTGGTCTACATGATGAACCAGGCCTCGGTCATCGGCACTGCCCGGCGCGCGCGCCTTCCCGACCGCCCCATCGCGGCCAAGACTGGCACCACCCAAGGCGCGCGGGACGCGTGGTTCATCGGTTTCACGGCGAATTATGTGGTTGGCGTGTGGATGGGCAATGACGACAATTCCAAGCTGACCGGCGTGACCGGGGGCGGGTTGCCTGCCGAAATCTGGAAGGAAACCATGCTGCGTGTCACCAAGGGGGTTGAACCTCGGCCGTTGCCCATGATCGACCCGGCGACAATGCCGGCCAGTAAGGGGATCAACAGGGGTGGCACGCCTCGCGATCCGGTTCAGGCCGTCATCGAGGGGTTGTTCGGTGCTCTTTTCGGTCGTCGATAGCGGCCGTCATCTGCCCTTTCAGCCCAGCTTCTTGAGGTCCACGATCAGTTTTTCGATATTGCCGTGTCGCCGGTCAAGCATCGAGCCGATCTCGGTGCGTTCGGTGGCAAGCAGGCTGATGCCCTCGATGTAGAGATTGAACATCTTGTTCTTTCCGCTCCTGTCCGAAACCTGCCAGTCCACGGCAAAGGGCGCCTGTCCGGGCAGATAAGCCGTCGAATTGACAAGATAACCGCTTTTGACCTTGCGCGTGTCCGTCACGACGATCTTGCCGCCGATGAATTCGCGGAACCGCTTGCCATATTTTGCCGCGAGATAGGAAATGAAGGCCTCGGTATAGCGTTTGCGCTGGCTTGGGGTTGCCTGCCGCCAGGCCGCGCCAAGAGAGCTGCGGGCGATGATGTTCAGGTCCGCATATTTTCGCAGCAGGTTCTCGAAATCCTTGTACATCGCCTTTTCGGGCTTGCCCGAATTGATGATGGCGTTGAGGTCGTTGACAAGCTGGCCAATAAGCCCGGTTGCCTGTTGCCTCGTCAACGCGGCAACGGCCCTGAGGGGCGACGAGACGGCCAGCAAGGCGATGCCGCCTGCAAGAAAGGTTCGGCGTTCCAGCTGGTAGCTATTGTGCATAGGGATCTTCGAGTTCGGCATCAGTCAATCCTCCTGACAGGTCGCGCCTGCGGCTTTGCAGGTATAATATGCGCGCCTGCGCGTAGCTGTCTTCGCTTTCATATAGCACCGAATCGATGGTGCCCGAATACTTGTCCCGGTTGCCGAGCTTTTTCAGGATGAAAGCAGTCGTTACAATATATTTGCGCCTGCCGGTGAACAGCCGGTTCAGGGGATCGATGGCAAAATCTACCGCGGTGCCGATGGCATCGCGTGTCGTACTTGGGCCGAGAACGGGCAATTCCATATACGTTCCCTCACCAAGACCCCAGACATGAAGGGTTTCTCCGAAATCGGTCGGTTTCTCGTACAGCCCGCCTTGGGATGCAATGTCGACAATGCCACCAAGCCCCACCGTGGTATTGATTGCAAGGCGCAATGTATTATTGGTGGCTTCCTTGATGTTCAGTTGCAAAAGATCGTTCAGAACATAGCGGGGCAATGAGAGGTTTGACGCAAAGTTTCCGACCCCGGTCGAGATCGGCCCTCGTGCAACCTTGCCGTAACCGTGCGAAACAGGTCTCAAAAATTTGCGGTCCAGTGACTTGTTGAGTGCGTGGACCTTCCGGTTCTGTGCTTCATAGGGGTCGTTGATGCCGGTTGCCCTGGGCGCAGGTGTACATGCCGCCGTGACAACCATCATCACGGCCAGCGCAAGAGATGTTCTTTTTCGCGACAAGATGTCAGATCTGAAAGATTGCAGCAAGGATAGCCCACCCGTGTTCAACAAGCCTGCCAAAATCTTTTGACGTGGCGCGCCAAGACAATCTGAAAGTCTCGGGGATCGCAAGGGCAAGATCTTGAAACAGCGGTTCTTTCGTTCTTTTCCAGACGATAGTGATGAAAAATTCACATTATCATGCGTCCCTTTTCGCTGAAGTGAGAATAATAGCGTAAAGGATTGTGTAAAGGGCATGAAAAGGAAAAAATGCGAAGGTGAGGTTTTCCATGCCCTGGCCGCCGGACGGGGGCTGTTTGCCAGCGCGTTCATCTTCAGCATGGTCGTGAACTTGTTGATGTTGACCGGCCCGATCTACATGCTGCAGGTTTATGATCGCGTAATTGCCAGCCGTTCCGAAGAAACCCTTACGGCACTGACCCTGCTGGTGGTTTTTCTCTACTTGGTCATGGGTATTCTTGATTACGCGCGCGGGCGTGTGATGGCGCGTGCGGGCGCGCGATTTCAGGCCTTGCTGGACTACCGGGTGTTTTCAGCAAGCCTTGAAAGGGCTGCGCTTGACCGGCGCCGACCTGATCTCAACACTGGGCTTCGCGATCTTGAGGCGGTTCAGCAACTGTTTTCCTCGCCCGCCGTTTTCGCGATTTTCGACATTCCCTGGACGCCCGTCTTTCTGTTGGGAATCTTCGTTTTCCATCCCTGGTTGGGATATCTGGCCCTTGGGGGTGGGGTGTTGTTGATCTTTCTCACATTCGTCAACCAGATCACAACCGCCACTGTGGTGGCGCAGGCGGTCGGTGCGACGGCCCGTGCAACCCACCTGGCCGGAACCGCCATGTCCCAGGCGGAAACCGTGCGCGCCCTGGGCATGAGGGATGCAATCTTCGGCCGATGGCTGAGGTTTCGCACGCAATCCCTGGAACGCACGATACTGGCATCTGACCTTACGGGCACATTTTCAGCCGCAATCAGGGCGTTGCGCATGTTCCTTCAGTCGGCCATGCTGGGGCTGGGTGCCTATCTGGTGTTGAAAGATCAGCTGAGCGCGGGCGCAATGGTGGCGGGGTCGATCCTGCTTGGCCGGGCCTTGGCGCCGATCGAGCAGGCAATTGCACAATGGCCCTTGGTCCAGCACGCGCTGGCCGGGTGGAAGAACCTTTCGGACCTGCTGAACAGTTCGCCGCGTGAGCCCCCCCATACCCCGCTTCCGGCACCGCGTGCCATTCTTGATGTTCAGCAACTTACCGTGATCCCGCCGGGGCAGAAACATGCGGCGCTGCGGATGGTGTCTTTCCGGATCGAGCCGGGTAGCGCCCTTGGGGTTATTGGTCCCAGCGGCGCGGGAAAAACCACACTGGCACGCGCAATAGCCGGCATCTGGCCCCACGCGGGTGGCGCGATCCGCCTGGATGGTGCCGCCATCGGGCAATATTCGCCGGACGAGCTTGGCAGGCATATCGGCTATCTTCCACAGCATGTGGCGCTGTTTGACGGAACGGTTGCCGATAACATCGCCCGCATGTCGGCATCAGCCGACCCTGAAAAAATCGTGGCCGCCGCCAGGCTTGCCGGGGCCCATGAAATGATTCTGCAATTGCCTGACGGGTATGACACATGGGTCGACCAGCGGGGCGGGGGCTTGTCAGGTGGGCAGGTTCAACGGGTCGGTCTTGCCAGGGCGCTATATGGCAATCCGGCTCTTGTCGTTCTTGACGAACCGAATTCAAATCTCGATGCCGAGGGCGGGGATGCGTTGAATCTGGCAATCCGCTCTCTCAGAAAGCAGGGCCGCGCGGTCATCATCACGGCGCATCGCCCGGCTGCCATTTCGGAATGCGATCTTCTTCTGGTCCTTGAAAACGGAATGCGCCGCGAATTTGGCCCGCGTGACGAGGTATTGCGAACGCAGCTTCGAAATCATCACCAGGTGGCGCTGGCTGTCGCGCCCGAGGGGGCGAGGTGACCACGCTGCATGTGATTGGGGCGTCATCGGTCGTGCCGGCCAGGGGATGGCGGGCAAACTTTCCCCTTGTTGTGGGCTACCTTGCGCTTTTCGTTCTTGTTGCCGGCCTTGGCGGCTGGGGGCTGACGGCGAACATATCGGGGGCGATCATTGCGCCGGGTCGAGTTGCCGTCGAACAAAGTCGCCAGGCGGTCCAGCATCCCGAGGGCGGGGTCGTGCGCGAAATCCTTGTGCATGAGGGCGACGAGGTTCAGGCCGGTGATGTTCTGGTCCGGCTTGACGACACCTCGGTGCGTGCCGAACTTGCAGCTGTTGACCGCCAGTATTTCGAGATGCTCGCCCGCCGCGGCAGGCTTGAGGCGGAACGCGACGGCCGAGATACGATAAATTTTGATCCGGAGCTTGTCTCTGCGGCGGCGAAACACCCTGAAATCGGTCTGCTGATGCACGGGCAATCCCGGCTGTTCAGGGCCCGTCGCGAAACCCTGAAACGTGAGGTCGATCAGCTGATCGCGCGGCGAAAACAGATCACCGCCCAGATCAAGGGGATGGCAGCCCAACACGCTGCCTTGCGCAGACAGCGCCGTCTGATCCTGGAGCAGCTCGAAGGCCAGCGAAAATTACTGTCCCAAGGGCTCGCCCAAGGGTCTATGGTATCGGCACTCAAGCGCGAAGCAGCGCGCCTTGAAGCCGAGATGGCAGGGGTAAGGATATCAAGGGCGCAAGCGGTCGGGCAGGCGATCGAGGCCGATATCGGTATTCTTCGACTGCATTCGCGCCGCCGGGAAGAGGCAATTTCCCGGCTGCGGGATCTGCGCTACAATGAGGCGGGGTTGTCGGAAAAACGCATCATGCTTGCGGATCGGCTTGCCCGTATGGAAATCAGGGCACCCGTCAGCGGGGTTGTCTATGGGATGAGGGTTCACGGGATGCGCGCGGTGATCCGGCCGGCCGAGCCACTCATGTACATCATCCCTCGAGACAAGCCTCTGGTTGTCAAATGTCGTGTCAGCCCGCTGGAGATTGACCAGGTGCATATGGGGCAGAGGGCCAGTCTGCGCTTTTCGGTGATGTCATCACGCAGGACGCCGGCAGTGTCGGGCAGGGTCACGCGAATCTCGGCTGATGCATTCGACGATCAGGTGACACGCCGATCCTATTACCTGGTCGAAATAGTCCCCGATCCGGGCGAGTTGGAAAAACTTGGCAAGATCGATCTGTTGCCGGGGATGCCGGTTACGGCATTTCTGAAGACCGTGGACAGAACGCCGCTCGATTATCTTCTGAGTCCTTTGAGCGACTATTTCGAAAAAGCCTTTCGAGAAGGGTGAAAAACCTGTTTTCCGACACCCACATTTAGGGGTAGCGTCCGCCGCGAATCGCCCCCGAAAAGTGGAGCCCAGACATGGCCGGAAAGATTGAATCGAAACTCGCTGACATGGGTTTTACCCTGCCCGAGGCGCTGGCCCCAGCCGGCAATTATGTCCCCTATGTTCAGGTCGGTGAACTGGTCTTTGTCTCTGGCCAGGTGCCCAAGGCCGAAGACGGGCTGATCACCGGCAAGCTGGGCGATGACATGAGCATTGAACAGGGTCAGGCCGCGGCTCGTCTGTGCGCACTGCATCTTCTGGGCCAGATCAAGGCCGCCTGCAATGGCGATCTCGACCGCCTGGTCAAAGTGGTCAAGCTGGGCGGTTTCGTCAATGCGACCCCGGATTTTGGCGATCACCCGGCGGTCATAAACGGCGCGTCCGACCTGTTTGGCGAATTGCTGGGCGAAGCCGGCCGACATGCCCGTGCCGCAGTGGGCAGTTCGTCCCTGCCATTTGGCGTCGCTGTCGAAATCGAAGGGATCTTTCAGGTAAGATGACACCGCTTGCCCAAGCGTTTCTCACGCGCCCGCTTGCGCATCGCGGCCTGCATGACAAGGCCGCGCGCGCCGAAGAAAACTCGGTTTCGGCATTCCAGCGCGCCATTGATCGCGGCTATGGAATCGAGCTTGACGTCCGCCCGTCATCCGATGGTCGGGCGATGGTCTTTCATGACCCCGAGCTCAGCCGCATGACAGCCGAAACCGGCATCGTGCGCGAGGTTACCTCGGGCGATCTTGGCAAGATCCGGCTTGGTGGCGGGGGCGACTTCATCCCCACACTTCAGGATGTACTGGCGCTGGTACGCGGCCGCGTGCCTGTTCTGGTCGAAATCAAGGATCCCGACGGCACGCTGAGCGCCAAAACAGGCGCCGTGGAAGAGGACGTCGCCCGCGCGGTCAAGGCCTATGAGGGCCCTGTTGCCGTGATGTCGTTCAATCCCAACATGGTGGCCGAAGTGCGTCGCCTGGCGCCCGGCGTGGCGATCGGCCTGGTTACATGCGACTTTTCCGAAATGTTCTGGCCCCAGCTGGCCGGCGGGCGCCGCGAGCAGCTTGCCAGCCTGCAAGAGGTCGAGGGCGTGGGGGCCAGTTTCATATCACACGCACGCAGCGATCTTGCCAGTGACCGGGTGGCGGCTGTCAAGAAGGCAGGCCTGCCGGTGCTGTGCTGGACAGTCCGCACCCCCGCGCAAGAGGCCGAGGCACGCAAGGTTGCCGACAACATCACCTTCGAGGGGTATCTGGCCTGATCCTGCGGGCTGGCTGATGCCTATTTCCGCCGCTGCCGGCGCGCCCGCCGGTTTGCGATCGCACCCGCTGCGCGTTCGGCAAGGCCCGTCAGTCCGCGCGCCGGTGGCTGCTGTGACAGATCCACCGCGCCGCCCCCCGGCAGGTAGAGCCCGGCAAAGATATCTCGCACCTTTTCGCGCACCATCCTGCGCATCGGCACATGCGCCATCATCCCGTAGGTGGGGGCACTTCCCTTGGCTGCAAGCTCGGGATTTTCGCGGACCTCCTGCACACAGGCCGCCAGGTCTTCAAGATATTGTTGGCATATCTGGGCGTGCTTCATGGTTACCATGGCATGAATTCCGTCCGGCCGCTGCACGCGATCAACCTGCCAGCCGCGGGCCTCAAGCCGGTCGCCGACGGCAAATATGTCAAGCCGTGGATCAGTGGACCGAAAGGCAAATAGCGGCCCCTGCGGGTGGCCGATGATCGCCAGCCCGTCGATTGCCTGCACCCCCTTTTTCAGGGCTTCCGCCGTTGCGATGGTTTCGCGTGCCATCCCTCGATAGCCCTCGACCCCGATACGTTGCAACGTTGCCCAGGCGCTGGCATAGGCGGCACCGGGACGGGTACCCAACAGTCCGGCCGAGGCAAATATACCGCCGGGCCAGTCGGTTTCGACAAATATCTGATCCTTGAACAACTGGCCATCGCGATACAGGATCAGCGATGCCCCCTTGCCCGCATAGCCATATTTGTGAAGATCGGCCGATATAGACGTCACGCCGGGCGTGCGAAAATCCCAGGCGGGCAAGGTTTCGCCGTTCATCTCCATGAACGGCAGGATGAACCCGCCGACACAGGCATCCACATGAAAGGGCACCCCAGCATCGGCCGCAATCGCCGCCATTTCGGGGATCGGGTCGATCATGCCGCGGGGGTATTCGGGGGCCGAGCCCAGCACCATCACGGTGCGCCGGCCGAGCATCTTTTTCAGCCGCTTCATATCGGGGCGGTGGTCGCGGGTTTCCGGCAAACGCCGGACCCGCACGCCAAGATATTCGGCGCCTTTCAGCCAGGCCACATGGCCCGTAAGGGGGATGATGATTTCGGGCTTGCGCACCCGGCGCAGGCGCCGCGCCCTGTCGCGATAGGTCTTGACCGCCAGCATGCAGCTTTCGGTGCCGCCCGAGGTCATCATGCCGGTCACGCTGTCGGGGCCATGCAGCAGCCCTGCGGCGGCAGCCACGATCTGGGTTTCCATGCGCTTGAGGCTTTGGAATGCGGCCGGGTTCAACCCGTTTGCCGAGGCAAAACGCCGCCCGGCATCAGTGATGAATTTTTCGTGCACATCACTCAGATGATAGGTCAGAGAAAAGATCCGACCGCCGCGATAATCAGGGTCGTTGCGCGCAAATTCGTCAAGCGCCTTCAGAATTTCCTGTTCGTCGCGCCCCTTTTCGGGCAGCGCTGTTTCCCTGTTCATCCACCCAACCCCGCCAATGACAGTGCAACCCCGATCGCCAGATAGTTCCCGATGGCAAAGCCCAGCAACCCGGCAGCGATCCCCGACATCAGGACGCGGTCATTGCCCAGTGCCCTCACCACCATCGGCACGAATGCCGGCGACATGATCGCCGCAACCGAGGTGATCATGAAACTGTCTGCATCGACCCTGAAAACGCGGCACAGCAGCGCGTGAAGGAACAGCGCGCCGAATGTCACGATCACGACAAAGGCCACGACCTGCATCTCGACCCCGGCCAGCCCCGCAAGATTCAGCCCTGCGGCAACCGCGAATGAAAAGACATAGATCAGATACATTCCCAAGGCCGACGCTGCCGGGTTTTCCCGCAAGAACCGGATCTGCCCGCCCAGCAACCCGAACGAGGTGATCAGCAGGATCGTCCAGACATCCTTGTTGCCAAAGGGCACCAGCGGCGCAATGACAACGGCAAGGCCGACGCACAGCCCCGCGGCGACAAGGGCCAAGCCGCCGCGGAACAAGGTTGATCCGGTTGGGGCTAATTCTTTGCCTGCGAGGGAATGCCCAGTCTGGCCCGCAGGCGAGGGCAACAAGCGGCGAAAGAAACGCGGGGCCAGGGTCAGCATGAACAGCAGATACAGCGCCCCCACCACGGTATCGACGGTTGCAAACATCAGATAGCGCGCATCCGGCACCCCCAGCGCCAGCTTGACGGCACCAAGATTGGCAAGCCCCCCCGTATACATGCCGATGGCCAACCCGGTCAGCTGTGCCCGCATGTCGGCGTTGCCGCTGGTGACAAGGAACATCAACATGGCGACCAGGGTAACCGCTACCACGGCCAGGGCCATCCCCTTCAACGCAGGGCCTGCCAGGTGGCGCCATGCGCGCAGGTCGATCCCGAACATCAGCAGGGGCAGCGCCAACGCCAGGCTGGCCTCGGTCATGGTGTTGCGCATCGGCTCGGCCGCAGCTGGCAACAGCCCGCTGAGCCCCAGCAGCATGCCGGCCGCATAGGCCAGAACCACAGGCCCGATCGCGCGCGCCCAGCGCCAATGCCGGGCGGCCAGCACCAGGGCAAGCGGAACCGCAAGAAAAAGAACGGCAACAAGTATATCGCGCAATTCAAACCCCTGAACAGATAATATCCGCCAGCCTTGTCGCCACGACAAAAACTGTCAAGCCCAACCTCGGGTTGGCCCCCCCATGCCTTCTTCTTTGCGCAAATACTCCGGGGGTGCGGGGGCTGGCCCCCGCGCACAACGCCCGCGCGCGACCTTACCCCTGTAGCCGCCGCACCCCGATCTCGCCCTCGCGCGCATTGCGCAGGGCCAGGGCCGCGGCGTGGCTGGCGGCGGCGGTGGTATAATAGACGATACCGTCCTGCAGGGCGACGGCCCTGATCTCGCGGCTGTCCTCGACCGAGGCCGCGCCCTCGGTGGTGTTGAACACCAGCGTGACCTCGCCGTTCTTCAGCAGGTCAACGACATTGGGCCGGCCCTCATAGACCTTGTTGACCTTCTCGACGTTGATCCCCGCACTGGACAGGAAGGCCGCCGTTCCGCTGGTGGCCACGATCTCGAAACCCAGATCGGCAAGGATCTGCGCCGCCTCGATCATCTGGTCGGTCTTGTCGGCGTCCTTGATGGAAATGAACACCTTGCCGCCATCGGGCATCTTCTGGCCCGCGCCCAGTTGAGCCTTGAGGAAGGCGCGCTCGAACGACCGGGCCCAGCCCATGACCTCGCCGGTCGAGCGCATCTCGGGGCCGAGGATGGTATCGACGCCCGGAAAGCGGTTGAAGGGCAGCACGGCCTCTTTCACCGAATACCAGGGCGTCTTGGGGTCGGCCAGCGTCAGCGGGTCGGCCAGCGGCAGCGCCTCGTCCGAGAGGGGGTTTTCCTTGTAGGGCGGGCGCGTCGCAAACGCCGACAGTTTCTCGCCCGCCATCAGGCGCGCAGCGATGCTGGCAATGGCGCTGTCGGTGGCCTTGGCTACAAAAGGCACGGTGCGGCTGGCGCGCGGGTTGACCTCGAGGATGAAGATTTCGCCGTCCTTGATGGCAAACTGCACGTTCATCAGCCCGACCACATTCAGCCCCAGCGCCAGCGCGCGGGTCTGCTTGTGCAGCTCGGCCACGATGTCATCGCTCAGCGAATAGGGGGGCAGCGAACAGGCGCTGTCGCCCGAATGAACGCCGGCCTCTTCGATATGCTGCATGATGCCCGCCACATGGACATCCTCGCCATCGCACAGCGCATCGACATCGACCTCGATCGCGCCGGTCAGATAGCTGTCAAGCAGAACCGGGCTGTCGCCCGACACGACCACCGCTTCGTTGATATAGCGTTTCAGCTGGGCGTCGTCGCGGATGATCTCCATCGCGCGCCCGCCCAGCACATAGGAGGGACGGATCACTAGCGGATAGCCCACATCCTGGGCAATCCTGAAGGCCTCGTCCGGGCTGGAGGCGATGCCGTTATAGGGCTGTTTCAGGTTCAGATCATGCAGCAGCTGCTGGAACCGCTCGCGATCTTCGGCCAGGTCGATGGCGTCGGGGCTGGTGCCCAGGATAGGAATACCCGCCTCTTGCAGCGCATCGGCCAGTTTCAGCGGGGTCTGTCCGCCGAACTGCACGATCACGCCATGCAGGGTGCCGTTTTCCTGCTCGACACGCAGGATTTCCATGACATGTTCGAATGTCAGCGGTTCGAAATACAGTCGGTCGGATGTGTCGTAGTCGGTCGAAACCGTCTCCGGGTTGCAGTTGATCATGATGGTTTCATAACCGACATCGGTCAGCGCGAAACAGGCATGACAACAGCAATAGTCGAACTCGATCCCCTGGCCGATCCGGTTGGGGCCTCCGCCCAGGATCACCACCTTCTTGCGGTTGGTGGGGCGCGATTCGCATTCAACCTCGCCCATGACCGGGGTTTCATAGGTCGAATACATATAGGGGGTCTGGGCCTCGAATTCGGCGGCGCAGGTGTCGATTCGCTTGAAAGAGGCCACCACGCCAAGGCGCCGGCGCAGGGCGCGCACGTCGGATTCACTTGTGCCGGTCAGGGTGGCAAGGCGCGCATCGGTAAAGCCCATCATCTTGAGCGCGCGCATTCCTGCCTCGTCATCGGGCAGGCCGTCGGTGCGGATCTCTTCCTCGGTTTCGATGATCTCGCGGATGCGGGCCAGGAACCATGGGTCGAATTTCGTGACCGCGTGGATTTCGGTATCATCCAGCCCGTGGCGCATGGCCTGTGCGATCACCCGCAGCCGATCGGGCGTCTGTGCCGAAAGTGCCCGGATCACGGCCGATCTGTCGGGCGCGCCCTCGATTTCGATTTCGTCAAAGCCGGACAGGCCGGTTTCCATGCTGGCCAGCGCCTTTTGCAGGCTTTCATGGATGGTGCGCCCGATGGCCATGGCCTCGCCCACCGATTTCATGGCGGTGGAAAGAACCGCCTCGGCGCCGGGGAATTTTTCGAATGCAAAGCGCGGGATCTTGGTGACGACGTAATCGATCGTCGGCTCGAAACTGGCGGGCGTGACCTTGGTGATGTCGTTGTCCAGCTCGTCCAGCGTATAGCCGACGGCCAGCTTGGCAGCGATCTTGGCGATGGGAAAGCCCGTCGCCTTGGACGCAAGCGCGCTTGAGCGGCTGACCCGCGGGTTCATCTCGATCACCACCATGCGCCCGGTTTCCGGGTTCACCGCCCATTGCACGTTGGAACCGCCCGTTTCGACCCCGATCTCGCGCAGCACGGCAATGCTGGCCGAGCGCATCATCTGGTATTCCTTGTCGGTCAGGGTCAGTGCCGGGGCCACGGTGATGCTGTCGCCGGTATGCACGCCCATCGGATCGATGTTTTCGATGGAACAGACGATGATCGCGTTGTCCGCCTTGTCGCGGACGACCTCCATCTCGAATTCCTTCCAGCCCAGCAGGCTTTCGTCGATCAGGATCTGGTTGACGGGGCTGGCGTCCAGGCCGGTGCGGCAGAAATGTTCGTAATCGTCGCGGTTATAGGCAACGCCCCCGCCGGTGCCGCCAAGGGTAAAGGCGGGGCGGATGATCGCCGGCAGGCCGACCACGTCGATGGCGGCCATGGCCTCTTCCATGCTGTTGGCGATGGTCGAGCGGGGGTTTTCGATGCCGAGGCGCTCCATTGCCTCACGAAACAGCTTGCGGTCTTCGGCCATCTCGATGGCCTTGCGGTCGGCGCCGATCATCTCGACCCCGAAACGCTCCAGCACGCCCATGTCATCCAGCGCCAGCGCGGTATTCAGGCCCGTCTGTCCGCCCATGGTGGGCAGCAGCGCGTCGGGGCGTTCCTTTTCGATGATCCTGGCGACGACCTCGGGGGTGATCGGTTCGATATATGTGGCGTCGGCAAGCGTCGGGTCGGTCATGATCGTGGCCGGGTTCGAGTTGACCAGGATCACGCGATAGCCCTCTTCGCGCAGCGCCTTGCAGGCCTGTGCGCCGGAATAGTCGAATTCGCAGGCCTGCCCGATGATGATGGGGCCTGCACCGATGATCATGATGGATTTGATGTCGTCTCTTTTCGGCATGTCCGGTCCTGCAGCTCAACCCGCCGCCCGTTATCCGGGCAGGGATGGATTCGTCGGCAATTTGCAAATTGTCGTGGGTTTAAGTCGGCTGGCGTTTTGGCACAAGGTCAATTCTTTTTTCCAGGACACTGGTGCCGCAAGGTGGGTGAAGAAGGGGGGGGTCATTCCCATTCCATTTGCTCGAATACGGTCTGGGCATTGCGCCGGGCCAGCTGTTCGAAGTTTTCAAGATAGGAAAACCCTGACTGGTCAACACTGACGGAACCGAAAATATCACCGCCGCCATCCATGTATTCCTTGATATGTTCACGCAGGTTGGCCAGATAGTCGCGCGTGTCGGAAGCGGCAGTCAGAATATCTGTCGGCGCGCCATGTCCTGGAACGACATGCTCGGGCTCAAGCGCGGCTATCGCGTCGAAGGCTTGCAGCCAGCCGGCGCTTGAGGAATAGGGCTGAACCGCAAGAATGCGCTGAACATAGATGATGTCGCCAGTAAAGACGACGCTTTCGTCCGGGAACCAGACAAAGCTGTCGCCAGGGGTATGGGCCGGGCCGACATGGCGAATGTGCAGGGTGACGTCACCCAGCGACAGCTCGTACCGGTCTGCGAAGGTAATGTCGGCATAGACGGGTACGGTGCCTTCGGTGCCGAATTCGCCAACGGTGCGATCAAGGGCTTCCAGCTGTGCGCGAACGCGCGATTTCTGATCCTCTACCGCATCGGCCGAGGCGATGATGGTGGCCCCCTGTTCTTTCCAGTACCCATTGCCAAGCCAGCGATGATCCTGCCCGCCGGTATCGATCACGTATTTCACGGGCTGGTCAGTGACAGCCTGAATCATCGAATGCAGTCGGGCCGCGCCCAGCCTTGTGCCGCCGGGATCCATCAGCACGGCGCCCTGCGGTGTGACCACCAGCCCGAATGTTGCGTTGTTTCCCAGATTTCCGGGGCTGCGTTGCCCGAGAGGCCCGACAAAGGCCCAGCTGTGGGCGGTGACCTGTATGGTCTTGATCTGCGCAAACGCAGGCAGGGCTGAAAGGAGAAAAGAAAGAACCGTGAAAAAGGCGCGCATGGGTGACCCCGCTGGATTTCAGATCACAGCAGGATACAGGCAAATATCTGGTCGGGGAATGTTCCCAAGGGTCGCATGAACAAAAGGTGGGCCCGGCGTCCTTGGGGAACGCCGGGCCCTGAAGGGGGCCGCATACATCAAAAAGGGGTCAACCATGCGGCAACAAGGACGTCGAGCGTGGTTCAGTCGTCGTCAAACACGCCGCGTGCGGCCCCCCTGTGGCAGCCCTGGCAGTTGGAAATCGATCCGATTTTCGGATTCGATTTCGCCCAGGCACGTGCGCGTGCGCCGTGCTCGTTGGTGAACCAGGGAAGTTCGGTGATTCTCATGGGTATCTGGCTGGCGGGGATGCGGCGCAGCCAGTACGGGTTGCGGCCATTGGCATCCGCCGCGTTGGACAGAAGATAGCGCTCGATCGCGTTGCGGGTCTGATCGTCGAGGCTGGCATCTTCGCCGAAATGGTTTGAAAGGTTGCCCATGATCGCGCGCCATGATCGTTTCGGCAGAAAGCCGGGGTCAAAGGCCATGTGACAGGCCGAACATTCCTCGGCAAACATGGTGCCGGGGGATTTGCTGGCGGCTTGGGTCGGCTGCATTGTCATGGCGCCGGCGGCGGCAAGGGAGAGGATGGTGGTAATGATATGTCTGCGCATGGCGTCGCTCCGATCAGAATTCTAGATGCTCGAAAGATAGGTCAGGATGTCGCCCTTTTCCTGGGCTGTGCATTCGCGGCCGAGGACCGTCTTGCAATTGCGGCGGAACCACTTGGCCACCTTCTTGGGATCGGTGAAACGCTGGGGATTGCGCGATACTGCCATCGGGTCGATCACCTTGCCGACCCGGGTCTTGCCAAAGTTGCGGGGGTCATTGGTGTGGCAGGTGGTGCAGCTTGGCGTTTCGGGTTTTCCGCCCGCATGTTTGGCATGGAAGAACTTTTTGCCGCGCGCCGCCGAGAACGATGACACCCCGGCCTGTGCCTTGAGCTGCGCAATGATGGCGTCACGTGCAGGATCGGCCTGGGCGGGCTGGATCGGCGCACCAAGCGCAACGGCAAGAAGGGTTCCGGACAGGATGAGATTTGGGAAAAGTTTCATTTCTGGGCCTCCGCTGGGATTTCGATGTTGGAAGGATAGAACATGCCGGTTTCGGCATCCTTGTGGCATGCGGCGCAGTTTGTGCGCGCATAGACGGGTTTCGACTTGAAGACCTTGTCTGGAATCGCCTTGTGCGTGTTTTTCCAGAACGGGGTTGCCGTCAGGCTGATCGGGTTTTTCGAGTCGGCCTGAGCAAAGACGTGGGCGGGTTTGGTGTCAACGGTTTCAGCCGCATGGGCAACCATCCAGTCTTCGAGCTTCTTGCGGGTTTCCTCGTCAAGGCTTGCGTCTTCGCCAAAGTGGGAATCCAGACTGGCCATCAGCATGCGCCACCTATGTGCCGACATCAGGCTTGGATGAAAGGGAATATGGCAGTCGCCGCATTCCTGCGCATAGGTGGGGTCAAGGGGGGTTATCGGCAGGTGCGGCACGGGCTTTTGCGCCAGCACCAGACCGATCACGGTGCCCAGCGCGCCGCCGGCCAGCATGATCAGCGCAGCAGTGCGGGGGTGTGCGGCGCGCGCTGGCGGCAGGTGATCGCCGGGCCGGGCCTGCTTGCGGCCGGTAACCATGGTCAGGGGCAGGTTTTCGCGTGTGCGCAGGCTTTCATAGACGGCGCCGGCGACATGCAGGGCAATCAGCCCCAGCAGCCCCCAGGCCAGCAGCTTGTGGATCTTGTTGACGGCGCTTCCAAGGTCATAGCTGACGGCGAATCCCAGAGGGCCGGTCTTGAAGACCCCGCCAAGAACCGTTGTGCCGGTGATGGCCAGCAGCAGGATCATGCCCAGCAGAAACAGGATCATCCATCCGCCGGCCGGATTGTGGCCGACATGCCGCGGGGCGCTGGCGCGGCGAAGCTCGGCCAGGTGGCGCAGGGTTTCACGCGGGCCGGCCACAAAGCCGGCAAAACGGGCAAAGCTGCCGCCAGAGAAACCCCAGATGATGCGCGCAACCACCAGTGCCACCGCGATCGTACCCGCGATCAGATGCATTCGCAGCCAGGTCGGCCCAAGGATGAAACCGGTCACCGCGCCGATGGTGATCACGGTCACCAACAGCCAGTGAAAGCTGCGGATGAACAGATCCCAGACGGGCCGTGTTGTCATGTTGCGATCGGTCAAGGGCATGGGTTCGTTTGCGGTTGTTGTCTGGTTTGTTGGCACTGGGCATTTCAGCTGCATTTCTGTCTCATCAATTGATGCCTGGGAATTGCCAAAAGGTTGCAGTCGTTTGCAGAAACCGCGCATAGAACCAGGGTTTAGGGATTTTTTCGTTGTCAGACGGGGTCAAACGCGTTTCGGGCGTCCGCGAAAATACCGGCTGCCCTTGACATCGCCGCTACAAACGCGTGTATCCGCGCGAGAAACACGGAACCCGAAATTCACTGCCCGAAGGGACAGATATCATGCACGCCTATCGCAGCCATACTTGCGCCGAACTCAATGCCTCGAATGTAGGGCAGAATGTCCGCCTCTCGGGCTGGGTGCATCGGGTGCGCGATCATGGCGGAGTGCTGTTCATCGACCTGCGCGATCATTACGGCATCACCCAGGTGCTGTGCGATCCTGACAGTCCGGTCTTTCACGAGGTCGAAAAGGTACGCGCCGAATGGGTGATCCGCATCGACGGCAACGTGCTGGCACGCGACAAGGATCTGGTCAACCCCAAGATCCCGACCGGCGAGATCGAGGTTTTCATCCGCGACATGGAGGTGCTGAACGCCGCCGACGAACTGCCCTTGCCGGTGTTCGGCGAACCCGATTACCCCGAGGAAACCCGCCTGAAATACCGCTATCTGGACCTGCGGCGCGAGCATCTGCACAACAACATCATGCTGCGCTCGAACGTGATCGCCAGCCTGCGCCAACGGATGACCGAGCAGGGATTCACCGAATTCCAGACCCCGATCCTGACCGCCAGCAGCCCCGAGGGCGCGCGCGACTTTCTGGTGCCCTCGCGTCTGCATCCGGGCAAGTTCTATGCCCTGCCGCAGGCCCCACAGCAGTTCAAGCAGCTGATCATGGTTGCCGGTTTCGACCGCTATTTCCAGATCGCCCCGTGTTTCCGCGACGAAGACCCGCGCGCCGACCGCTCGCCCGGCGAGTTCTACCAGCTTGACATGGAAATGAGCTTTGCAACCCAGGAAGACGTGTTTCAGGTGATCGAACCGGTGATGCGCGGCGTGTTTCAGGAATTCGGCGGCGGTCGGCCCGTGACGGCGGAATTCCCGCGCATCAGCTACCGGGACGCGATGAAATGGTATGGCAGCGACAAGCCGGACTTGCGCAACCCGTTGCGCATGCAGGATGTCAGCGAACATTTCCGCGGCTCGGGCTTCAAGATCTTTGCGTCATTGCTGGAACAGCCCGGCAACGAGATCCGCGCCATTCCCGCGCCCGGCGGAGGCAGCCGCAAGTTCTGCGACCGGATGAACAGCTTTGCCCAGGGCGAAGGCCTGCCGGGGATGGGCTATATCTTCTGGCGCGATCAGGGCAACGGCATGGAAGCCGCCGGCCCATTGGCGAAAAATATCGGCCCGGAACGCACCGAGGCCATTCGTCAGCAGCTGGGCCTTGGCGTGGGCGATGCGGCCTTTTTCCTGGGCGGCAAGCCCTCGGCCTTTCAGGCGGTGGCTGCCAAGGCCCGTGACGAGATCTGGGCACAGACCCAGCCCGATGACAAATGGAAGAACGAATTCCGTTTCTGCTGGATTGTCGATTTCCCGATGTACGAACTGGATGAGGAAACCGGCAAGCTGGATTTCAGCCACAACCCGTTCTCGATGCCGCAAGGCGGGCTTGAGGCGCTGGAAAACCAGGATCCGCTGGAGATCCTCGGCTATCAGTACGACATCGTCTGCAACGGGGTCGAGCTGTCCTCGGGTGCGGTGCGGAATCATCGCCCGGAAATCATGTACAAGGCGTTCGAGATCGTCGGCCATGACCGCGCCTTTGTGGACGAACATTTCGGCGGCATGCTGAATGCGTTCAAATATGGCGCCCCGCCGCATGCCGGCATCGCGCCCGGTGTAGACCGCATGGTGATGCTGCTGGCGGATGCCGAAAACATCCGCGAGGTCATCATGTT
>JAUZRU010000059.1 GCA_030950185.1 Paracoccaceae bacterium
TCGCTTTGCAACGAAACCGATCGGAAAACAAGGCTTGTTGCACATGTCCAAGGCAAGGAAATCCAGTCGGGCCGTCAGCGGTCGCCGTCTGAGGAATATCGGTCTGGGGATATTGCTGTCTCTGGTCATCATCGCCGGCTATGGCTGGTTCCTCACGACCCAGGAAGTCCGGGTGCGCAGCTATCTGGCCGATCTGCGGAAAAACGACCCGAATGCCTATCTGGTGCGAATCAAGCAAATCGCGGGATTTAATGAATTTCTTGACGAATACCGCGTGATCGAGGGGTTCCAGCAGCCGCGCAGCGCAGCGCCCTCCTTTCTTCTTGGGCGCTGGTCCCTGACAGATACGGCCAAACGTGTGTCTGACAAATATACCGTGGACAACTGCGTCAATCCCCTGCTTGTCGAGAATGGCCGCATCACCCTTCCTGGTGACAGCGCCGCCCGTACCCCTGTGACCTACGAGCTGCGCAATCAAAAGGTGACCGTGATGCTTCCCGACGGCAAGACAATGCCGATCCGGCTGATCAGCTTTGGCGTCAACCTGCATCATCTGGAACTTGTCCTGCCGGGATCCGACAAGACATTCTTTGGATACGCCTGTAAATAACATCAAAAGAGGACAGCCATGGACAAGACCGCAGTTATCACCGAACTCCGCACCTTGTTGGGTGCACGTCTTGTCACGGCGGGCTCCGACCTTGACCTTCACGGCCGCAACGAAACCCATTTCCCCTTTATGCCGCCCGACGCGGTGGCCTACCCCGAAACCACCGAGGAAGTCGCCGCCATCGCGCGCATCTGTCACGCCCATGACTGCCCGATGATCGCCTGGGGCACCGGCACGTCGCTAGAGGGCCATTCCATCGCCCCGCAGGGCGGCGTCACCGTCGATTTCAGCCGCATGAACCGGGTTGTCGAGGTGAATGCCGAGGACATGGACGCAACCGTCCAGCCCGGCGTCACCCGCGAGCAGCTGAATACCGAATTGCGGGCGACGGGGCTGTTCTTTCCGGTCGATCCCGGCGCCAATGCCAGCCTTGGCGGCATGGCCTCGACGCGCGCCAGCGGCACCACCGCGGTGCGTTACGGCACCATGCGCGACAACGTGCTGGGCCTGACCGTGGTGCTGGCCGACGGGCAGATCATCCACACCGGCACACGCGCGCGCAAGACATCGGCCGGTTATGACCTGACAGCGCTGTTTGTCGGCGCCGAGGGCACGCTGGGCCTGATTACCGAGCTGACGCTTCGCCTGCATGGCCAGCCCGAGGCGGTCTCGGCCAGCATCTGCGCCTTCGACGATTTCCAGGCGGCCGTGGACACGGTGATCGCCACCATCCAGATGGGCATCCCCATGGCCCGGATCGAATTTGTGGACGAGGCCACCGCGTGCGCCTTCAACAGCTATTCGAACGCCGACATGCCGGAAAAACCGCATCTGTTGGTCGAATTTCACGGCTCTGACAGCGCGGTTGCCGAACAGGCCGAACGCTTTGGCGAGATCGTACGCGACATGGGCGGCAGCGATTTCAAATGGGCCACCCGCCAGGAAGACCGCAACGCCCTGTGGAAGATGCGCCACAACGCCTATTATGCGGCGCTGTCCCTGCGCCCCGGCGCCACCGCCGTTGTCACCGATATCTGCGTACCGATCTCGCGCCTTGCCCAGGCGGTTGCCGAAACCCGCGCCGATATCGCGGCCAGCGGCATCCCCGGCCCGATCCTCGGCCATGTGGGCGACGGGAATTTCCACGCGGTGTTGTTGATCGAGCCGGGCAACGAGGCCGAAAAGGAAAAGGCGATCGCCCTCAGCCACCGCATGGCCGAGCGCGCGCTGGCCATGGGCGGCACCATCACCGGCGAGCATGGCATCGGCATGGGCAAGCTGTCGCTGATGGAACGCGAACACGGCCCCGCCTGGCAGGTGATGGGGGCACTGAAACAAGCGCTCGATCCCAGGGGGCTGATGAATCCGGGCAAGATGGTGCCCGGCAACTGAGGACAAAACCGACAGGCTGGCCGCTTGCCCCATGGCCGCCTTCGGTCTATCAGGGCGCCAGTTTCCGCCCCCAACACAGGCTGCTGTCATGATCCCCCGTTATTCTCGCCCCGAAATGGTGAAAATCTGGTCACCCGAGACCAAGTTCCGTATCTGGTTCGAAATCGAGGCCCACGCCCTTGATGCCATGGCCGATCTCGGCGTCGTGCCCCGCGAAAACGCCCAGGCCGTGTGGAAGGCCAGGGATGTCGAATTCGATGTCGCCCGAATCGACGAGATCGAGGCCGTCACCCATCACGACGTGATCGCCTTTCTCACCCACCTCGCCGAAATCGTCGGCGCCGAAGAGGCGCGATTCGTGCATCAGGGCATGACCAGTTCGGACGTGCTGGACACCTGTTTCAACATCCAGCTGACGCGCGCCGCCGACATTCTGATCGACGACATCCAGGCGCTGCTGGCGGCCCTGAAACGGCGCGCCTATGAACACAAGGATACGCTGCGCATCGGCCGCAGCCACGGGATCCACGCCGAACCCACCACCATGGGGCTGACATTCGCGCGCTTCTACGCCGAAATGGACCGAAACTTGCGCCGCCTGCGCACCGCGCGCACCGAAATTGCCACCGGTGCCATTTCCGGCGCGGTCGGGACATTTGCCAATATCGACCCGCGCGTCGAGGAACATGTCTGCAAGAAACTGGGTCTGAGCCCCGAGCCGATCAGCACCCAGGTGATCCCGCGCGACCGCCATGCGGCCTTCTTCTCGGCATTGGCGATCACTGCCTCGTCGATCGAAAACATCGCCATCGAGATCCGCCACATGCAGCGCACCGAAGTGCTGGAGGCCGAAGAATTCTTTGCCAAGGGGCAAAAGGGCAGCTCGGCCATGCCGCACAAGCGCAACCCGGTGCTTTCCGAAAACCTGACGGGCCTTGCGCGCCTCGTGCGTTCGGCCGTCATCCCCGCGCTGGAAAACGTGGCCCTGTGGCACGAGCGGGACATCTCCCATTCCTCGGTCGAGCGCAATATCGGCCCCGACGCCACCGTGACGCTCGATTTCGCGCTGGCCCGTCTGACCGGGCTGGTGGACAAGCTGGTGATCTATCCCGAAAACATGCTGGCCAACATGAACAGGTTCCGCGGCCTGGTGATGAGCCAGCGCGTGCTGCTGGCGCTGACGCAAAAGGGCGTGTCGCGCGAAGACGCCTATCGCCTGGTGCAGCGCAACGCGATGAAGGTCTGGGAAGAAGGCAAGGATTTCCGCACCGAGCTGCTGAACGATGCAGATGTGCGCGCGGTTCTGGATGAGGACGAGATCAACGAAAAATTCGACCTTGGTTATCACACCAAGCATGTGGACAGGATCTTTGCCCGCGTGTTTGGCGAGGACTGAGCCAGGCGGAACAGGACATCCTGCCTTTCGGCTGTGCGGGCCACGGTTGGCGGCGGGCTATGTGATCTCGGTAACCGCAACCGCCTTGTGCGCCCCTTTCTGGCCCAGCTGCCCACGCAGCAGGACCGTGCCATCACCGGCGCAAAGCGTGACGGCAGACAGGGATTCCGGCGAAATCGGCAAGACATCACCGGGCTTGAGGGACAGCAGCCGGGTGATTGTCAGGGAAAGGCGGTCGATATCCGCGCGCAACGAAAGGGGCGCCGCCAGAATGTTCTGCTCAAGCGCTGGCGCCCAGCCGGGGGCCGCGCCCGAACCTTCGCCGGTGCGGCGGAACCTTGCGGGCAGCGCCAGCACCAGCGCCCCGCCTCGCAGCCCTTCCTGCAGGCTGACCTGGCCCGAAATCACATCGTAAATTCCCTTTTCAAGGCAAAGCTCGACACGCGGCGGGTCGGTTTCGGGATCGTCGAATTCCGCGTCCGGCAGCTGCGGCAGATCGGGCAGCAAGGCCAGCTCGGCCGCGAATGTGGCAAGAAATTCCTTGCAGAAGGGCTTTGACAGGGCGGCATCTATTTCAGTGGGTTGCCTCTTGTCGCGAAAGACCAGCTTGTCCGGCGCGCCGGTGGCCAGCTCGACCAGCCCGTTGATCATCAGCGAATCGATCACCAGCAGGCCGACACCGATATCCGCCATCTGCAGCGGCCAGTGGATGGCCGGGGCGGGCAGCCTGGCGATGAATTCTGCGGGGCTGAGTGTTTCAAAGCCGGTAACATCGATCCCCGCCGCCACATCAAAACGTTCACGCGCCGTCCGGCTGATCGCCGCATCAAGGCAGGCGATCAGCCCTGGCACGTCGTCGCCAAGACCAGCCGTGGCCGGTCTGATCATTTTCGCAAGCGCGTTGTCCTTGTCTGACGTCACGGTTTTTGTCCGGGGTCCATGGGCGGCAGGAAATGGCCGCTTTTGCAGAAACGCCGTCAGTTTGCCGGCGCCGGGTTGAAAAAGAATTACCAGGCGCCCGTCAGCCGCTGCGCTGTGACGGTTCGGGGGGATTGGCGGGGACCGTCACCCGAAAGGCCGCGCCCCCCTGCCCCGGCAGATATTCGATTCGCCCGCCAAGATTGCGCATGATCTCGCGGCTGATGGCCAGGCCCAGCCCCGCGCTGCCCGCAGCCGACGCATCGGACAAGCGCGAGAATTTCTCGAACACGATCTCGCGGTGTCTTTCGGGTATCCCGCTGCCATTGTCTATGAAATCGATCACGATTCGATCTTCGTCCCGATCGACACGGATCTGAAGCTTGGGCTCCCTTGCATCGCAATATTTGCGCGCATTCGATACGAGGTTGATGAAAACCTGCGCCAGACGGTCAAGGTCGGTCGTGATCTCGATCTTGTCGACCTCATCCGAAACATTGATTTTCAACCTTGCATCCTGTCCTGGGATGACGGTCGCCGAAATGGCCTTGTCGATCACCTCTGACAGCCGGCCGGTCGCCCGTTCCAGGGTCACCTGACCATTTTCAAGCACGCTCAGGTCAAGAATTTCGTCAAGCAGGCGCGTCAGGCGGATGCTTTCGTCAAGTATGATCCCCGAATACCGGCGCAGCTGTTCGTCCGACAGATCCCTGCTGTCGCGCAGGATTTCGGCAAAAGAGCGGATCGAGGTCATCGGCGTGCGCAGCTCGTGGCTGATCTGGGACAGGAAGCTGTCTTTCTGGATGCTCAGCTCTCGCAGCTTTTCATTGGCAACCTGCAGCTGGCGCGCCGTGCGGGCCAGTTCGCGCGACTTGGCCTCGAGCTGGGCCGAATGTTCCATGATCTGGGCTGCCTCGTCGGCAACGGCGATCAGGTCTTCGACCGAAATCGTCGTGCCGCCGGTGATCTGCCCAATCATTGCATGCGCAGTTGCGGCGCCAACCGTGCCTGACAGCTCGCGCTCAAGACGGTCTACGAATTCCGGGGTGGGGTCGGGCAGCCCGTCGCCCTTGCCCTGTTCGCGCGCAACTTCGCGAAACAGGCGCAGCGCCGTCACATTGCCCATGATCCGTTGTGCCATGACCAGCAGATCATCGGCTTCGACCGCAACATTGCCCTTGGGCCCCTGCCCCGAGGAATGTTCGAACACGTTCACGAACTGCGCCCCCTGCATCCGTTCCAGAGGCGAGGGAAAGCTGACCAGCGAAACCAGGATGAACAGAACCGTGTTCACGCCCATGCTCCAGACCAGGGCGTGAACAAGCGGGTCAACGCCTGCCATGCCCAGCAAGCCCTGCGGCCGCAGCATGGCAATGCCCCAGGGGCCATTGGCGATGGTGTCGGCCGACATCAGCCAGCTGCCTTCAAAGCTGGGCAAGAACAACGTATAGGCCCAGACCGCAAATCCGGCGAGCAGCCCGACAATTGCGCCCCGGCGCGTGGCCCCGCGCCAGAACAGCCCCCCCAGCAGAACAGGCAGCATCTGGGCCACACCGGTAAAGGCGATCAACCCGATCGAGGCAAGTGCCTCGGAGCCGCCGGTAAAGCGGAAATAACCATAGCCAAGCGCCAGAATCGCCGCGATGCTGAGGCGCCGCGAACGGATCAGCACATCGCGCACATCGCCGCTGATCTCGGCGGTCGGGCGCCGCATCCGCAGCCAGAGAGGCATGACGATATGGTTGGAAACCATGGTCGAAAGCGCGATTGCCGCGACAATCACCATCGAGGTCGCCGACGAAAATCCGCCAAGGAAGACAAGCATCGCCAGCGCTTCCTGCTTGTGGGCGATGGGCAGGGTCAGCACGAAAAGATCGGGGTTGGAACCGGCCGGCAGCTCGGCCAGACCCACCACAGCGATCGGCAGGACGAACAGGCTCATCAGGAACAGATACAGCGGAAAGGCCCAGCTGGCGGTTTCAAGGTGGCGCTCGTCGGAATTCTCGACCACGGTCACCTGAAACATGCGCGGCAGGCAGATGATTGCGGTGGCCGAAAGAAAGGTCAGCGCCACCCAGCGATTGCCCGAGGCGCTGGCCGTATTCAGATCGGCGGCGCTGATCCTTTGCACGATGTCACCGGCGCCGCCCGCAATGCCCCAGACAACAAAGATCCCGACCGTCAGCAGCGCCACCAGCTTGACCACCGCCTCGACCGCAACCGCAGTGACAACGCCGTGATGCCGTTCATTCACGTCGATGCTGCGCGTGCCGAAAAGAATGGTGAAGACCGCCAGCCCAACCGCCAGCCAGAATGCCGTTACATTGACATCGGGGGGGTCGATACCGGCCCCACCCCTTGAGGCA
>JAUZRU010000006.1 GCA_030950185.1 Paracoccaceae bacterium
CCCGCTGTTGCAGGCCGCAGGTGTGCGTGCCGAAATCCTGACCGGGCGCGACCAGGGCGAGGGGCGCGCGGCCAAGCTGGCGGCGCTGGCGGCGGGCGAGATCGGTATTCTGCTGGGCACACATGCGGTTTTCCAGAAGGATGTTGTCTTTCACGACCTGCGCCTTGCCGTGATCGACGAGCAGCACCGCTTTGGCGTGCGCCAGCGCATGGAGCTGGGCGACAAGGGCAGGGCGGTCGACATGCTGGTGATGACGGCAACCCCGATTCCGCGCTCGCTGGCGCTGGCGCAATATGGCGACATGGATGTGTCGGTGCTGGACGAAAAACCCCCCGGCCGCAAGCCCGTGAAAACCGTCGTGCTGTCTGATGGGCGCGTTGACGAGGTGATCGACCACCTCAGACGTGCCATTGCCCAGGGCCGCCAGGCCTATTGGGTCTGCCCGCTGGTCGAGGAAAGCGAAACCGTGGAATGGACCGCCGCCGAGGAACGCTTCCGCAGCCTGCGCGCGGCCCTTGGCGAGGGTATGGTGGGGCTGGTTCACGGGCAGATGCCGCCGGCTGAAAAGGATGCCGCGATGGCGCGCTTTGTTGCCGGCAAAACCCGCGTTCTGGTCGCCACCACGGTGATCGAGGTGGGGGTCGATGTGCCAGACGCCTCGATCATGGTGATCGAACAGGCCGAGCGGTTCGGCCTGGCCCAGCTGCACCAGCTGCGCGGCCGCGTGGGCCGTGGGGCGGCGCAATCTTCGTGCCTGCTGGTGTATCGCCCGCCGTTGTCGGAAACCGCCCGCAGGCGGCTGGAGGTGATGCGCGAAACCGATGACGGCTTTGTCCTGGCCGAGGAAGATCTGCGTCTGCGCGGCGCGGGAGACGTGCTGGGGGTGGCGCAGTCCGGCCTGCCGCGGTTCCGAATCGCCGATCTGGAGATGCAGGCCGACCTCATGAAGGTGGCGCAGGATGACGCGCGGATGCTGCTTGGAACAGATGCGGAACTTGTGTCGCCGCGTGGCAGGGCGGCGCGTGTTCTGCTTTGGCTTATGGAAAAAGATGAAAGTATCCGTTTGATTTCGGTGGGATAAGCCCCATTCCTAAACCATATGACGCGTCGATGTTCCTTGATGTTGCTGCTGTGTTCTTAAAAAGTTCTTTACAAGTTCGTTAATTTTTGCGAACAAACAGGCAACAGATAACGCAACCAAAGGCACATAACGCCATGCTGTCACAGATTCACGCCATACTGACCCGCGCCCCGAAGCAGCTTTTGCAGGACATGATCGGTCTTGCCGCCCTTGTGACATTCATTCTTGTGGGGCTCAGCCTGCCCGGAATGGTCTGATATTGCCTGCGGTCCGCCTTACTCGACCGGCGTCTGCCCCTCTGTCCCCTCAGTCAGATGCACGCCGGCCCCCTTGTCTGCCTTGCAAGGGATCTGCCTGATATATGTGTGATCACAAATATCGGGCACAGGGTTTGCAACCGGACACGCCCAACTTGGCCGCGCTTCCCCTTCCGGGTTGCGCGGTCTTTTTCATTCTGTGGGGGATGTCAGGCGCAGGCGCTTTCCTCGGCCAGAGCAAAGGCCTCGGCCGTCGCCTCGATCGCCAGCATGATCGAGGCGTGGCGGTTCTTGTAATCGCGCGCGGGCATCAAGACACTCAGCCCGTCGAACGGGGCCTCGGGTGCGGGGCCGCCTTCCTTCAGCATGGCGCGCAGCTGGTCACGGGCGCGCTCGATCTGCTCGCGGGTGCAGCCAGGGGCATTGGCGCCAACCACGGATGCCGCCGCCTGGCCAAGGGCGCAGGCCTTGACCTCTTGTCCGAAATCACTGATGCGCCCGTCGCGCAGGCACAGATCGACCGTCACGGTCGAGCCACACAGTGGCGAGCGCTTGCGCACGGTGGCATCGGGATCAGACAGGCGGGCGGTGTTGGGGATATCGGCCGCAAGCGCCAGAATCCGGCCGGAATAAAGTTTGATCAGATCCTGTTCACCACTCATCAGCCTTGGGCCTTTCAACCTGCTTCCACCAGCTTTACAGATAGGACAAACGCCTGGAATTGAAAAGGACCGCAAAAGATGGAGCCGGAATTCGACCCCGCCAGCCTGAAATTTGATGCCAATGGCCTGATCCCGGCCATCGCGCAGGATGCAGCCACCGGAGAGGTGCTGATGATGGCCTGGATGAATGCGCAATCTCTGGCGCGCACGGTTGAAACCGGGCACGTCACCTATTGGTCGCGCTCGCGCCAGGAGCTGTGGGAAAAGGGGCTGACCAGTGGCCACACGCAGAAACTGATCGATCTGCGCATCGACTGCGACCGTGATTGCCTGCTGCTGCTGGTCGAACAATCCGGCCCGGCCTGCCATACGAACCGCCGATCCTGTTTCTATACCGCGGTCAGGGAAGGCCGAGAGGTGGAAATCATGGGCCCGCAATCATAGCCCGACCATCTTTCTGATCTGCGCGGGCGTCACCCCTTCGGCGCGGTATTTGCGCAAGGCGCGCGCATCGTCGCGCTTGGCAAGGCGCTTGCCGGATTCGTCCCGGATCAGCCGGTGATGGTGGTATTTCGGTGTCGGCAACTCCAGCAGCGCCTGCAACAGGCGGTGCAGGAAGGTGACGGGAAACAGATCCATGCCGCGGGTCACAAGGGTGATGTCCTGTGCGGCATCATCGACGACCACCGCCAGGTGATAGGACGTGCCGATATCGCGCCGCGCCAGCACGATGTCGCCTGCGACCTTGCGCAGCCAGTCGCCATACAGCCGGTGCGTGCCGCCGTGATAGGGGCCGGTTTCGGTGAATGTCAGCTGGGCAAGGGCTGCGTCACCGCCAAGGGATTCGATCGCCGCCGCCATGTTCAGCCGGATCGCGTCGCCCTTGTGGTAATCACGGATCGAACGCGCGCGACAGGTGCCGGGATAGACCGGGCCGTCCAGCCCCGCGCCCTCTTGCGGGGCCGACAGCGCCTTGCGGATGTCGCGCCGCGTGCAGCCGCAGGGAAAGCACAGGCCGCGCGCGATCAGCTGGTTCAGGGCATCGTCATAGATTTTCATGCGCTCGGACTGGCGCATCACCGGCAGGGGCCAGCGCAGCCCCAGCCAGTGCAGATCGTCATATATCGCGCGTTCGTATTCATCGCGGCAACGGGCGCGGTCGATATCTTCGATCCGGATCAGGAATTCGCCGCCCGCGCGCCTGGCCAGATCGGCGGCCGTCAGCGCCGAAAAGGCGTGGCCCAGATGCAGATAGCCCGTGGGCGAGGGGGCAAAGCGCGTGCGCATCTTCACGTCTTTTCCAGCAGGTACAGCGTGGTTGGCGCGCCCGTTACGGTGACGGCCTGTTCCTTGTCCAGCAGCCGCACCGCACCGCCGTCGATATTGTCGATGAGGCGGGCCTCGAAATACGGCCGGTCGGGGGCATCTTCCAGCAGGCCGAGGATCAGGGGCCGGCCGGGGGCAAGGGCGGCGATCAGCCGGTCGATCTGCTCGGGCGCACTGTCCCCGTCGGGCTGGCCAAGCACGATCTGCGCGGCGTTGCGGGCCCGATGTTCGGCAAGCATCTGCCGGGCGATAGCGATATCGGTGTTTGTGCCTTGCATTGCCGCGCCAGTTAAGCCGCGCAGCGCCGAGAGTGCAAGGGCAGGGGGAGGGTGCGCGCCTGCAACAAGCCGCCGCGACCAGGGCCTGTCGCGCCTGACAGGGTGTAACCATCCGTGGCAACATAGGGCGTGCGGCCGCCGGGGTGGGCGCATGCCCGGGCCAGGTGAATTCGATCGGCCATAACAGACCCTAGCCGCCATCCCCGTCGCGCCATGCCAGCAGCGCCTGCTTGGCGCGCGTCGTATAGGCCAGATAGCGGGCCTTGCGGTTGCGTCTGCCGCCGCGCACGTCCTCCATCGGGGGGAACAGGCCGAAATTCACATTCATGGGCTGAAATGTCCTGGCATCGGCCCCGCCGGTGATGTGGTGGATCAGCGCGCCCATGGCCGTGACCGGGGGCGGCGGGGGCAATTCGCGCCCCTGGGCCTGCGCCACGGCCATGCGCCCGGCCAGCAGGCCCATGGCGGCACTTTCCACATAGCCCTCGACCCCGGTCACCTGTCCTGCCAGGCGGATATGGGGGGCGGATTTCAGGCGCATGTTGTCGTCCAGCACGCGCGGGGAATTGATGAAGATGTTGCGGTGGATCCCGCCAAGACGTGCAAATCGCGCGTTTTCAAGCCCAGGAATACGCGTGAAAACAGCGGTTTGCGCACCGTATTTCATCTTGGTCTGAAAGCCGACCATGTTGAACAGCGTGCCCAGCTTGTTGTCGCGGCGCAGCTGCACCACGGCATGGGGCTTGTTGGTGGGATCATGGGGGTTGGTCAGGCCCACGGGCTTCATCGGGCCGAATCGCAGTGTCTCGCGCCCGCGCGCGGCCATGACCTCGATTGGCAGGCAGCCCTCGAAATAAGGGGTTTCGCCCTCAATTTCGCCTTCATGAAATTCGGTTGTCTCCGCCGCCAGCAGGGCGTCGATGAAAGCGTCATATTCGGCCCGCGTCATCGGGCAGTTGATATAGGCGGTGCGCTCTTCCTCGGTGTCGCCCTTGTCATAGCGGCTTTGCATCCAGGCCTTTGACATGTCGATGCTGTCGAAATGCACGATCGGGGCGATGGCGTCAAAGAAATGCAGCGATTCCTCGCCGGTGGCGCGGCGGATGTCATGGGCCAGGGCCTGTGATGTCAGCGGGCCGGTGGCAATGATCACCTGGCCCCAGTCGGTTGGCGGCAGGCCGGTGACCTCGCCTCGTTCGATGGTGATGAGGGGGTGGGCGTGGATGGCGGCGCTGACTCCTGTCGCAAAGGCATCGCGGTCAACGGCCAGTGCGCTGCCGGCGGGCAGGGCGGCGCGGTCGGCGTTTTCCATGACAAGGCTGCCCAGCGCGCGCATTTCCCAATGCAGCAGGCCCACCGCGTTGCTTTCGTCGTCATCCGAGCGGAACGAGTTGGAACAGACCATCTCGGCAAGCCGGTCGGTCTTGTGGGCAAAGGTTTTTACCTGCGGGCGCATTTCATGCAGGATCACGGGAAGGCCGGCGCTGGCGATCTGCCAGGCGGCTTCGGAGCCGGCCATGCCGCCGCCGATGATATGGATGGGGTCAGTCATGCGCCCCATCTAGGCGAGCGGGGGGCAAATGAAAAGGGCCGATGACGGCCCTGTTTCAGCGTTTGGTGTCTTCTGCGCGGGTCAATTTTCGGCCGGCGTCTGGTGGGCTGCGGTCAGAATGACCTCTTCGATCTCTCGCGGCTGGCGCTGGCGCGGGGTCTCGGCGGGTTTTTCGTCCTGTTGCGATTTCGCGAACAGGTTGTCGATGGCATAGCGTCCGCGCCCGTGGCTGAACAGCATCAAAAGCCCCCCGATCATGGCCAGATCGCGCCAGAAAACCCCCATCGCGACAGGGTCGCCAGGTCGGTAGTTCAGGATGAAGCTTGACCAGAACACATAAAGCGCCAGCAATGCCGAGGCGGTGCGCGTCTGGAACCCTACCAGGATTGCCAGTGCTGCCAGAAATTCGAAGCCGGTATTGGGCCATCGCATGTAGTCGGGCATTGCCGCATTGGCGAGGAACTGCCCCATGCCGGTGGGGTCGGCAACAAGATTTCCGGCCAGCGCCAGAAAATATGAAGCTATCAGAACGCGCGCGACTGCATGCGCAATCTCGCACATGCGATCCCGCCCTTCCAGAGTTCCGGTGGTCATCCCTGTTCCCCTCTCGCCCTCGAATATCTGCCGATGCGGCCACAATGCCGGTTTGTTCGTGCAGATCATTATTGTTGGCGAAAGATTTACGTTGAAACTTGGCCCGAGTGAGGCAGGTTCTTGCAAAACCATGACCATTGCTGTGGCAAAAATATGGTCGGGGGATCAGATCTGCCGCGGGCGGGCAGGGCGGTTCATCCGTGGTCTGCATCATGCCCCGGATGAACCTTGTTCCGCCTTGCTGTGCTGGGTTTACTGTTCGTGATCCCCGGATTCATCGCTACCGTCGGGTTCATTCCCGGAATCGTCACCCTGATCCGCGATCAGCGCCACCGAGACAACCTTTTCGCCGCCTGAGGTATCAAAGACCTTCACGCCCGATGCCGCGCGGCCCTGGCGCGAAATGCCCGCCACCGGACAGCGGATCGATTGGCCCGTCGAGGTTGCCAGCATGATCTGGTCGTCATCCTCGACCGGGAACGAGGCCACGATGGTGTCGCCGCGCCGGCCCAGATTGGCCGCGGCAATACCCTGGCCACCGCGCCCGGCAACCCGGTATTCCAGTGCCGAGGAACGCTTGCCATAGCCGGCCGAGGTGATGGTCAGGATCCATTCTTCCTGCGCCGACAGTTCGGCATAGCGTTCGGGGCTCAGCGCCGACTGGTCGGTGCCGCCCTCGATTTCGCCGGTTTCGTCGCCGGTGATCGCACGACGCATGCGGAAATAGGCGGCGCGCTCGTCCGGGGTGGCCTCGACATGACGGATCACGGCCATCGATACCACGTGATCGCCCTCGGCCAGCTTGATGCCTCGCACGCCGGTGGAATCGCGCCCCTTGAAGACGCGCACATCCGTCACCGGAAAGCGGATCACCTTGCCAAGCGCGGTGGTCAGCAGCACATCGTCGTTTTCGCTGCAGATGCGCGCATTCACCAGGGTTTCACCCTCGGGCAGTTTCATGGCGATCTTGCCGTTGCGCATGACATTGGTGAAATCCGACAGCGCGTTGCGCCGCACATTGCCGCGCGAGGTGGCAAAGACGATGTTCAGATCCTTCCATTCCTCTTCGGGGGCATCCACGGGCATGATGGCCGCCACGCCAACCCCATTGGGGATGGGCAGGATGTTGACGATCGCCTTGCCGCGCGCGTTGCGCCCGCCCTGGGGCAGGCGCCATGTCTTGATCTTGTAGACCATGCCGTCGGTAGTAAAGAACAGCAGCGGCGTGTGGGTATTGGCGACAAACAGGTTGGTGACGAAATCCTCGTCCTTGGTGGCCATGCCCTGCAACCCCTTGCCGCCGCGTTTCTGCGCGCGGAATTCGGCCAGCGGGGTGCGCTTGATATAGCCGGAATTGGTGACCGTCACGACCATGTCTTCGCGTTCGATCAGGTCTTCGTCGTCGAGGTCGCCGTAATGTTCGACGATCTCGCTGCGCCGGGGCACGGCGAACAGTTCGCGCACTTCGCGCAGCTCGTCCGAGATGATGGCCATGATGCGTTCGCGCGAGCGCAGGATGTCGAGATAATCCTTGATCCTGGCGGCCAGTTCTTCCAGCTCGTCCGTGACTTCCTTGACGCCCATTGCCGTCAGGCGTTGCAGGCGCAACTCCAGAATGGCGCGGGCCTGCGCTTCGGACAGGTTGTAGGTGCCGTCCTCGTTCATCTTGTGGCTGGGGTCGTCGATCAGCTGGATATATTCGGCGATGTCGGCAGCCGGCCAGCGCCGGGTCATCAGGCGTTCGCGCGCCTCGGCCGCGTCAGTCGAGGAACGGATGGTTGCAACCACCTCGTCGATATTGGAAACCGCCACCGCCAGACCGCACAGGACATGGCTGCGTTCGCGGGCCTTGCGCAGCAGATAGGCGGTGCGCCGGGCAACGACCTCTTCGCGGAACTCGACAAAGGCGGTCAGAAACTTGCGCAGGTTCAGCTGCTCGGGCCGGCCGCCATTCAGCGCCAGCATGTTGCAGCCGAAACTTGTCTGCATGGGGGTAAAGCGGAACAGCTGGTTCAGCACCACCTCGGCGGTGGCGTCGCGTTTCAGCTCGACTACCACGCGCACGCCGATGCGATCGGATTCGTCCTGCACATGGGCAATGCCTTCGATCTTCTTGTCGCGGGCGGCCTCGGCGATGCGCTCGATCATCGTGGCCTTGTTCACCTGATAGGGAATTTCCTCGATGATGATGGCATAGCGGTCCTTGCGGATTTCCTCGATGCGGGTTTTCGCGCGAATGATGACGCTGCCGCGGCCCTCGGTATAGGCCTTGCGGGCGCCGCTACGGCCCAGAATGATGCCCCCGGTCGGGAAATCGGGGGCGGGGATGTATTCCATCAGCTGAACGGAATCCATGTCCGGGTTTTCGATCAGCGCAAGGGTCGCGTCGATCACCTCGCCCAGATTGTGTGGCGGAATGTTGGTTGCCATGCCCACGGCAATGCCGCCGGCGCCGTTGACCAGCATGTTGGGGAACCGTGCCGGCAGGACCAACGGTTCCTTGTCCTTGCCGTCGTAATTGTCGATGAAATCGACCGTTTCCTTGTCGATATCGGCCAGCAGATAGGCGGCGGGCTTGGCCATGCGGACCTCGGTATAACGCATGGCTGCGGCGTTGTCGCCGTCCATCGAGCCGAAATTTCCCTGGCCGTCCAGCAGGGGCAGGCTCATCGAAAAGGGCTGGGCCATGCGCACGAGCGCGTCATAGATCGCGGCGTCGCCATGGGGGTGGTATTTACCCATGGTGTCACCCACGGGGCGCGCCGATTTGCGATAAGGCTTGTCATGGGTGTTGTTGGTCTCAAACATTGCAAACAGGATGCGCCGATGCACGGGTTTCAGCCCGTCGCGCAGATCGGGGATCGCGCGGCTGACGATCACGCTCATGGCGTAGTCGAGGTAAGAGGTTTTCATCTCTTCCTCGATGGTGATGCTGGGCCCGTCGTATTTCGGCCCTTTGGGTGGATTTTCGCCCGTCATTTCAGGATCTTGTGGGGTATCGCTCACCGTTAGCCCTGCCTGTCGTCAGTGATGCCAGATGTTGTGCTCCCCTTTATAAACCGCCCAATATCCATGCGCAATGGACCATGTGCATCCTTGTTGGCAGCCGCCTTGATTTGCTGCTAACAAATTGAAATCATTGAAAATTGATCGATGGCGCGGCTTGACTGAGCGCAAGCTCGGTGGCAGGCTTTCTGTATTCGGACAATGGGAGGCATGAACATATGGACAAATCCGAACTTGATCTGATGATGCGCGGCTATGGCCTGACCACGGCCGAGCTGTTCTACCGGCTGCCGGATCACCGCAATATCCTGAACAGTTTCATCTGGCAGGAATACGATCTGGCGCCGGATTACCCCAAGCTGACGAAATTCATCGATTTCTGGAAGGCGCGTATCGAGGGGCCGCTGCATTCGGTGCGCTTTGTGCATCGCAAGCTGATCGCGCCCGGAAAATGGCGCAATGTGGTGGGGGAATTTCGGGTTCATTGACGCGGGCCGCAGGCCTGCCGTGACGTGACCAGCCCGAGCGGCCGGGCAGGGGCTGGCAGCCCCCTCTTGCCCGCGGCAATTCACCCCGGCGCCTATTTGGGCAAAGAAGAAGCCGGAACCGGTTGGCCGGGCCGTAAAAGGGGATTTCCCTAGAACGGGATTTCGTCATCCAGACCGCCGGCACCACCTGCTGGGCCGGGCTCGAACCCGCCGCCCGCGGCCGGGCCGCTGTCATAGCCGCCACCCTGGTCGCCGCCAAAGCTGCCGCCGCCGCTGTCGCCCCGGCCGCCGAGCATGACCAGCTTGCCGTCAAAGCCCTGAAGGACGATTTCGGTCGTGTAGCGGTCATTGCCGGACTGGTCCTGCCATTTGCGGGTTTGCAGCTTGCCCTCGATATAGACGGTCGAGCCCTTGCGCAGATATTGCTCGGCCACGCGAACAAGGCCCTCTTGAAAGATGGCAACGCTGTGCCATTCGGTGCGTTCGCGCCGCTCGCCGGTGTTCTTGTCGCGCCATGTCTCGCTGGTGGCAATGCGCAGGTTGCACACCTTGCCGCCATTCTGGAATGTCCGCACCTCGGGGTCGCGGCCGAGATTTCCGATGATAATGACCTTGTTGACCGAACCTGCCATGGGTGCCTCCGACTGATATTGGCGCGAATCTGTTTGACTGTCCCTGTCCTACAGAGCATCGGCAAAAAATGAAAGGCAGATGAACGCGGTCGCAGCAGTGATGCGTAGATGCGTCATCATGCGGCGTCATCTGGCCACAAACACCCCGGCATGATCCCGATATGGGGCGTATAAGCCTTGTCATCCGCACCAAAAACGGCAACAAAGATTACCACGACGGGCAGGAACAGACAGAGGGCCGAGAATGCCGAAGGATACCAGACCCTATCTGATGGCCGCACTGATCCTGTTGCAGGCCTTGTCGGCCGCGTTCTTCATATCGGACATCGTCACCGACAGCTTCCTTCCCACCGGCGCGTTCAATTACTCCAAACATCTTCTTGTCGAATCCGGTGCCACGCTTGGCCTTGTCTTCGGCATCTTTTTCGAAGCGCGCTACATGCTGGACCTGCTTCGCCGCAACCAGATGATGGAACAGAAGATGCGCGTCGCAACCGGCGCGCTGAATGATGTCATTCAGGAATATTTTGTCGAATGGGGGCTGACCCCGTCCGAGCGCGACGTCGCCCTGTTCGCCATCAAGGGCATGTCCAATGCCGAAATCGCTGCGCTGCGCAACTCGTCCGAGGGTACGATCAAGGCGCATCTGAACGCGGTGTTCCGAAAGGCCGGCGTCAGCGGGCGCAACCAGCTTGTCAGCCTGCTGATCGAGGATCTGATGAATGATTCCCTGATCAGCAACGAGTAACAGCCCGCCCTGTTGCTTCCCCGATCATCACGAATTTACCGGCGCTTGCGCTTGCCGCCTGACGGGGCGCGTGCGGGCTTTTCGCTTGGGGCGGGTTTGTCGCGTGGGGTGACCACATCGATTCCCAGCTGGTCGCGCAGCACCTTGGGGCGCAGCTCGGCAACCTCGCCGGGCTCAAGCTCGGCCAGCTGGAACGGGCCGTAAGAGATACGGATCAGCCGGTTGACCTGCAACCCCACCGCCCCCAGCGCGCGGCGGATCTCGCGGTTCTTGCCTTCGCGCAGGCCGATGGTCAGCCAGGCATTGGCGCCCTGCTGCCGGTCAAGGCTGATCTGCATGGGGCGGAATTTCTCGCCCTCGACGGTGATGCCGTTGCGCAGGGGGTCAAGCATCGCGTCGGTTGGCGCCCCCTTGACGCGCACCCGGTATTTGCGCACCCAGCCGGTCGAAGGCAGTTCCAGCCGGCGTTTCAGCGCCCCGTCATTGGTCAGCAGCAACAGGCCCTCGGAATTGATGTCGAGGCGCCCGATGCTCATCACCCGTGGCATGTCGTCGGGCAGGTTGTCAAAAACCGTGTCGCGGCCCTTTTCATCGCGTTCCGATGTGACCAGGCCGATGGGCTTGTAATAGCGCCACATGCGGATGCGATCGGGGGTGTTCACGGGCTTGCCGTCAACCACGATGTGTTCGCTTCCGGTGACCAGAAAGGCCGGTGTCGTCAGCTTGCGCCCATCAACCACCACGCGGCCGGCCTCGATCATGCGCTCGGCCTCGCGGCGCGAGGCGATGCCGGCACGCGACAGGAACTTGGCGATGCGTTCGCCCTTTTGTGTTTCATTATTCATGTTCCCGCCCTAGCATCCGCATGGCTACAGGGAAAGCCCCTTGCGCAAAGCTGCCGGTCGGGCCATCAACGAATGCATGAGCCCGTTTCGCAGCCACATGCAAGCCGCCCTGCAAGAGGCCCGCCATGCCGCCGCCCGCGGCGAGGTGCCCGTGGGGGCGGTTATCGTCTCACGGACCGGCCAGGTCGTGGCGCAGGCCGGCAACCGGACGCGCGAGTTGAAAGACCCTTCTGCCCATGCCGAAATGCTGGCAATCCGCGCCGCCTGTCGGATTCTGGGGCAGGAACGCCTTGTCGATCACGATCTTTACGTCACGCTGGAGCCCTGTGCCATGTGCGCGGGTGCGATTGCGCATGCGCGGATCCGGCGCGTCTATTACGGTGCGCCCGACCCAAAAGGCGGAGGGGTCGAGCATGGTGCGCGGGTATTTGACCATCCGCAGTGCCTTCACCGCCCCGAGGTCTATGGCGGAATCAACGAAACCGAGTGCGCCCGGCTGTTGCTCGATTTTTTTGCCGCCAAAAGGTAAAGGGCCCCGAAAGGCCCTTCTTCTTTGCCAAAATACTCCGGGGGGGCCCGCAGGGGCGGGGGCAGCGCCCCCAAACCCCCTCCCCCCAGGGAAACTCGCGTCAGTCGCGGTTCATCCGGTTTGCGATCAATTCCTCGACAACGCTGGGGTCGGCCAGCGTCGAGGTGTCGCCCAGATTGCCGTAATCGTTTTCGGCGATCTTGCGCAGGATCCGGCGCATGATCTTGCCCGAGCGCGTCTTGGGCAGCCCCGGCGCCCACTGGATGAGGTCCGGCTTGGCGATCGGCCCGATTTCCTTGCGCACCCAGTCCGACAGCTCTTTCTTCAGCGCATCGGTATATTCCTCGCCCGCCATCAGCGTGACATAGGCATAGATGCCTTGCCCCTTGATCGGGTGGGGATAGCCCACCACCGCGGCCTCGGAAACCTTGGGATGCGCCACCAGCGCGCTTTCGATTTCGGCGGTGCCCATGCGGTGGCCCGACACGTTCAGCACGTCATCGACCCGCCCCGTGATCCAGTAATATCCGTCGCTGTCGCGCCGGCAACCGTCGCCGGTAAAGTAATAGCCCTTGTAGTCGCTGAAATAGGTGGCGACGAAACGGTCGTGGTCGCCGTAAACCGTGCGCATCTGGCCGGGCCATGAATCCTTGATGCACAGCACGCCCTCGGCCTCGGTTGTGGTGATTTCCTCGCCGCTCTGCGGATCCAGGATCACCGGCTGCACGCCAAAGAACGGCTTGGTGGCCGAGCCCGGCTTGGTCGCGATCGCGCCGGGAAGCGGGGTCAGCATGTGGCCGCCGGTTTCGGTCTGCCACCAGGTATCGACGATGGGGCATTTTCCCTTGCCGACGACATCATTGTACCAGGCCCATGCCTCGGGGTTGATCGGCTCGCCGACCGTGCCCAGCACCTTGATGCTGGAAAGATCGGCCTTGGCGACCCATTCATCGCCCTGGGCCATCAGCGCGCGGATGGCGGTCGGGGCGGTGTAGAACTGGTTGACCTTGTGCTTTTCGCAGACCTGCCAGAAACGGCTGGCATCGGGCCAGGTGGGCACGCCCTCGAACATCAGGGTCGTGGCGCCATTGGCCAGCGGGCCATAGACGATATAGCTGTGGCCTGTGACCCAGCCCACATCGGCCGTGCACCAGAAGATATCGCCGTCGTGATAGTCGAACACCAGCTCGTGGGTCATCGCGGCATAGACCAGATAGCCGCCCGATGTGTGCAGCACGCCCTTGGGCTTGCCGGTGGACCCCGACGTGTAGAGGATGAACAGCGGATCCTCGGCGCTCATCACCTCGGGCGCACACTCGGCGCTGGCGGCCTCCATCAGCGGGCCATAGGCGTGGTCGCGGCCCTCTTTCATGGGCACATCGGCGCCTGTGCGGGCCACCACCAGCGTGGTCACGTCGCCGCTGATTTCCAGCGCCTTGTCCACATTGGCCTTGAGCGGGGTGTTGCGCCCGCCGCGCGGGGCCTCATCGGCGGTGATCAACAGCTTGGCGCCGCAATCCTGCACCCTGCTGGCAAGGGCCTCGGGGCTGAAGCCCGCAAAGACCACCGAATGCACCGCGCCGATGCGCGCGCAGGCCAGCATGGCATAGGCGGCCTCGGGGATCATGGGCATGTACAGCACCACCCGGTCGCCCTTGCCCACGCCCAGGGATTTGTAGACATTGGCCAGCTTGCTGACCTGTTCGTGCAGTTCGCGATAAGTGATGTGCTTGCCGGTGCCTGGATCGTCACCTTCCCAGACGATGGCCACCTGGTCGGCACGTTTTTCAAGATGGCGGTCAACACAGTTGTAACAGACGTTCAACTCGCCATCCTCGTACCATCTGATCGAGATGTCGGGATGGGCATAGCTGGTATTCTTGACCTTGGTGTATGGCTTGAACCAGTCCAGCCGCTTGCCATGCTCGCCCCAGAAGGCATCGGGGTCATTGACCGAGGCCGTATACATTTCCTCGTATTTCGCGGCGTCCACATGGGCGTTGGCGACAAATTCTTCCGAAGGGGGATACAGCTTGTTGGCGGTCATGTGTCGGTTTCCTGTGCTTGCCCCGTTCGCATTCCGGGGTCTCGTGGTCTTGAGGCGGCCCCGCTGAAATTTCGGGGTCGGGGTTATGGTTCAGATGGCCAGATAGTCGTGGCGCAGCTTTTCATTGTCCAGCACCTCTTGCGCGGTGCCGTCAAAGACGATCTCGCCGGTGTCCAGAATGATCGCGCGGTCTGCCAGTTTCAGCGCGGCGATGGCGTTCTGTTCGACGATGATCGTGGTGATGCCCTGTTCCTTGATCAGGGCGAGCGTGCGCTCGATTTCCTGCACGATGACGGGGGCAAGCCCCTCATAGGGTTCGTCCAGCAGCAGCACCTTGATGTCGCGGGCCAGGGCGCGGCCGATGGCCAGCATCTGTTGTTCGCCACCCGAAAGCGTGGTGCCTTCCTGATTGCGGCGTTCTTCGAGGCGGGGAAAGAGTTCATAGATGCGCTCGATGCTCCAGCCCTTGGGGGGGGCGATCTGGGCCAGTTGCAGGTTTTCCTCGACCGTCAGGCCCTGGATGATGCGCCGGTCCTCGGGCACCAGCTGGCAACCGGCCTGGCTGGCCTGATGGGCGCGCATGTCGTGCAGGGGCTGGTGGTCCAGCCAGATCTCGCCATGGGTCAGCTGCGGTGAATCCAGCCGGGCAATGGCGCGCAGCGTGGTTGTCTTGCCGGCGCCGTTGCGCCCCAGCAGGGCAAGGATCTCGCCCTCATGCACGTTGAAGCTGATGCCATGCACGATATAGCTTTCGCCGTAATAGGCGTGCATCTCGTGGACCGACAGGAACGCAGGCGCCGTGGCGGCCTTGTTGGCGTTCTTTTCGAATGCTGCGGTGTCGAGCATGTTCATGTCCTTTCCCTCAATGGCCGCCGAGATAGGCTTCTTGCACCTTCGGATGGCCCTTGATCTTTTCGGGCACATCCTCGACCAGGGGCGTTCCCTGTGCAAGCACCGTGATGCGTTCGGCCAGGCTGAACACGACATGCATGTCATGTTCGATGATGACCATGGTGATGTCGCGCTTTTTCTTGATGTCCTTCAGCAGCTCGATGGTGTTGTTGGTATCGGCCCGCGCCATGCCGGCGGTGGGTTCATCCAGCAGCAGCAGCTTCGGATCCTGCGCCAGGCACATCGCCATTTCCAGCCGCCGCTTGTCCCCGCGCGAAAGCGAGGCCGCGTGCTCGTTCTTCTTGTCCAGCATATTGACATCGGCAAGCATCGCCTCGGCCTTTTCGCGGATCTCGACTTCGGCGTCGACGGTTTCAAAGGCATGCATGCGGAACGATCCGTCGCGATGCGCAAAACAGGGGATCATCACGTTTTCAAGCACCGTGAGTTCGGCAAATATTTCAGGTGTCTGAAACACCCGACTGACCCCGAGCTGGTTGATCTTGTACGGCGTGACCCCCAGCAGGGAATGGCCGTCGAACATGACCGAACCCGTGTCCGGGATCAGCTTGCCGACAAAACAGTTCAGCAGGGTGGACTTGCCCGCGCCATTGGGGCCGATGATGGCGTGGACGGTGTTTTCCTGAATGCTCAGGTTCACATTGTCCAGCGCCTTGAGGCCGCCAAAGCGTTTCGAGACATTCTTGACCTCGAGAATACCCATTCCGGCCTCCGTCATTCTGCCACGTGGGGGGCTTGTTTCGGTTGATGCTTTGGCCCGCTGCCGTCAGGCTTGCGCTTGCGCCTGAACAGGGCCGCGATGCGCTGGCCGCCTTCGACCAGGCCGCCCGGCAGGAACATCACCACCAGCACGAACAGCATGCCAAGGGTCAGATGCCAGCCCTTGCCGACAAAGGGATGCACGAGATCCACCAGAAAGTTTTCCAGACCATCGGGCAGGGGGCCAAACCAGTTGTGCAGCACGTTGTCGTTGATCTTGGAAAAGATGTTCTCGAAATACTTGATGAAACCCGCCCCCAGAACCGGCCCCATCATGGTGCCGGCGCCGCCCAGGATGGTCATCAGGACGACCTCGCCCGAGGCGGTCCACTGCATGCGCTCGGCGCCTGCAAGCGGGTCCATCGCGGCCAGCAGCCCCCCGGCCAGCCCGGCATACATGCCCGAGATGACAAAGGCTGCCAAGGTGTAGGGCCGGGTGTTCACGCCGGTATAGTTGAGGCGCGTCTGGTTGGTCTTGACCGCCCGCAGCATCAGCCCGAAAGGCGAGCGGAAGATGCGCAGCGCGATATAGAACACGATGATCGCCATCACCGCGCTGAAATAATAGCCGACATTGAAGGTGAACAGCCGGCCGAAAAATTCCATCTTGACCGAATCGTTCATGGCCAGCCCGAACAGGTTGGTCGTGGGCAGCGACCCGGCGGCGCTGGCGCCGTCAAGAATACGCGGGTCGGAAAGGCGGATCTGCAACCCGGTCTCGCCATTGGTGAGTGGTGTCAGGACGGAATAGGCGAGGTTATAGCTCATCTGCGCGAATGCCAGCGTCAGGATCGAGAAATAGATGCCCGACCGCCGCAGGCTGATCCAGCCGATCAGCAGGGCAAACAGGCCCGACACGATCACCGCCAGGATGATCCCCGGAATGATATTCATGGTGAGAAGCTTGAACATCCACACGGCCGAATAGCTGCCGACCCCCAGGAAGGCGGCATGGCCGAAGGACAGATAGCCGGTCAGCCCGAACAGGATGTTGAACCCGATGGCAAAGATCCCGTAGATCGCGAAACGCTGCATCAGGTCGGGATAGCCCGCATTGAACTGGGCCAGCCCGCTACCCTCGGCAAAGGGTTGCAACAGGATGGGTGTTGCCAGCGTCAGGAAGATGACGATCAGCAGAAACAGCGTGTCTTTCTTGCTCAGTCCGAAAAGTTGCATCGCTCAGTCCTCCATCACGCCCTTGCGTCCCATGAGGCCGCGTGGCCGGGTCAGCAGGATGATGATTGCAATCAGGTAAATGATGATCTGGTCGATCCCGGGCAGGATCGACTTGATCTCGTTCATCGAGGCAAAACTTTCCAGAACGCCCAGCAGGAAACCCGCAAGCACTGCGCCCGGCAGGCTGCCCATGCCGCCGACCACAACGACGACAAAGCTGAGAACCAGAAAGTCCATGCCCATGTGATAGTTGGGGCTGTTGATCGGCGCATACATGACGCCCGCCAGGCCAGCGACAGCGGCGGCAATGCCGAACATGATGGTAAAGCGCTTGTCGATGTCGATGCCCAGCAGGCCCACGGTTTCACGGTCGGCCATGCCGGCGCGCACCACCATGCCGAAGGTGGTGAACCGCAGAAAGGCAAACACCCCGCTGATGACGATGGCCGAAAACAGGAAATAGATCATGCGCCAGTAGGGATAGATGATCGCGTTGGCAGGAAAGCCCAGCCAGACGCCGAAATCGAACGATCCCCTGAACGCGGCGGGGGCCGGCGTCGGGATGGGGTTGGCGCCAAAGAACGCCTTGATGATCTCCTGCAGGACGATCGCCAGGCCGAAGGTCACGAGAATCTGGTCGGCGTGGGGCCGATGGTAGAAATGCTTGATGATGCCGCGTTCCATCGCGTAGCCGATGAACAGCATGATCGGTATCGAGAAAAGAATCGATAGAGGCACCGCCCAGTCGATGATGCCGTTGCCGATACTGTCACCGAACCACGACACGATATAGGGTGTTTTTACCTCGAGCGGCTGTCCCAGGAAATTGGTTCTGGTCGGGTCTATCGTGACAAAGGACATGTTCAGCAACCTGTCCAGCGTCACCGCGGTGAAGGCGCCCAGCATGAAGATTGCGCCATGGGCGAAATTCACCACGCCCAGCGTGCCGAAGATCAGCGTCAGCCCCAGCGCGATCAGCGCATAGGCACTGCCCTTGTCCAGCCCGTTCAGGATTTGCAAGATGATTGCGTCCATCTATCCACCCGTCCTTGTTTTTCTGTGATTGCCGGCATCATGCCGGGAAATCCGGCCGCATCCAACCGGGGAGGTTTTGGACGCGGCCGGGAGCCCCCATCAGGGGATTCTACGCAGTCATGCAGCCGGGATCAGGCACCCGGGTTGCACTTGCCCAACGAGCCGCCCTTGAAGAACGGGTTGTCGGGCTCGTAGCGAACCTTTTCGACGGGCGTCTTTTCGACCACTTCCAGAAGGTCGAATTCCGAGGTGGGCTTTTCCTTGCCGCGCACGACCAGAACGTCCTTGAAGCACTGGTGATCGTCGGCACGGTACAGCGTCTTGCCATTGCCCAGACCGTCGAACTCGAACCCTTCCAGCGCCTCGGCAACGCCGCAGGGGTTGAAGGTGCCCGCACGCTCGCACGCATCGGCATAAAGCAGGGTCTGGCAATAGACCGTATGTGCGGCCTGCGACGGCGGGAAGCCGTATTTGGTGCCGAAGGATTTCACGAAGGCCTTGGTGCCTTCGTCCTGGAGCGACCAGTGCCAGTTGGTCGAACCCAGAATGCCCTTGACGTTTTCGCCGGCACCTTTGGCCATCAGACGCGAATAAAGCGGCACCACGATCTCGAACTGCTTGCCGTTGACCATCTTGTCACGCAGGCCGAAGTTCACCGCGTTGGTCAGCGAGTTGACCATGTTGCCGCCGTAATGGTTCAGGATCAGCACATCGGCGCCCGAATTCATCACCGGTGCGATGTAGCTGCTGAAGTCGGTGGTCGCCAGCGGCGTGCGCACGTCCTTGACCATCGTCCAGCCTGCGCCTTCGAGGAAGGCCTTCATCGAGGCAGCCTGCGTCCAGCCCCAGGTATAGTCGGCTGTCAGCATATAGAACTTGCGGTCCTTGCCATAGGCATTGGCCAGCACCGGCGCAAGCGCGGCGGCAGACATGTAGGCGTTGAAGAAATGGCGGAAGCCATTGGCCTTCTTGTCCTTGCCGGTGGTGTCGTTCGAGTGCGTCAGGCCGGCCATGAAGATCACGCCGGCATCCTGGCACAGGCCCTGTACGGCAATCGCCACACCCGAGCTGGACCCGCCGGTGATCATGACGGCGCCGTCCTTTTCGATCATCGACTTGGCCGATGCACGCGCGGCGTCGGATTTGGTCTGGGTGTCGCCGGTGACATAGGTCACCTTCTTGCCCAGGATGCCGTTGCCCTTGAGCGCCTTCGAGCTGAAGGTGTTCAGCATGCCGCCGTCGCCTTCGCCGTTCAGATGCTCGACCGCCAGCTTGTAGGCACGCAGCTCGTCAGCACCCTCATCGGCGTAGGGGCCCGACTGGGGCACGTTGAAGCCCAGGGTCACGGTGCCGCCCTTGGGTTCGTTGGTATATGCAGCCGCCCCACTGGCAAAGACCGTCGGCATGGCCAGCCCGGCACCGGCAACAGCGCCGGTCTTGAGCAGGCCCCGACGGGTAAGGATCAATTTTGACATGAATTTCCTCCCATTCGTGTCTTGTGTCACGTCGCTTCGGCAATTCGGAGCAACGAGCCATTCTTCTGGCTGATTGCATTATCAGGGGCATTTTGTAAAACCCGCAACAAATTGTTGTAGTCAAAGGGTTTTTGTGTAAAATTCGTTACACACTCTGGTAACAGATTGTAAAAATATTTACCTGACCCTGCGTAAACATTTGTATTTCAAGGGGATTTCCGTGACCACTCATCTGACCGGCCTGCGAATACGCGAACGCCGCAAGGCGCTGGGCCTGCGCCAGAGCGAGCTTGCCCGCATCTGCGGGATCTCGCCGTCATATCTCAACCTCATTGAACATGGCAAGCGGCCGGTGGCGGGCAAGTTGCTGTTGGATATTTCCTCGGCGCTGAAGGTCGATGTTGCGCGTCTTTCCGACGGAACCGATAGCGGGCTCGTGCGCCGGTTGGGGCTTGCGGCGCAGGGCAATCCCGGTGCCGAGCTGGAGCAGGTGGATGAATTCATCGGGCGGTTTCCCGGCTGGGCGCAGCTGATCGCCCGCATGCAGACACGAATCGATCAGCTGGAACAGACGATCGAGGCGCTGGGCGACCGGCTGTCGCAGGATCCGCATCTGACCGAAACGATTCACGAGATCCTTTCCTCAGTGACGGCCATCCACTCTACCGCATCCATTCTTGTGCAGACCCCGGCAATGGAAACCGGCCAGCAACGCCGGTTTCAGACCAATATCCACCAGGAAAGCGCGCGCCTTTCCGACCTGTCGCGTTCCCTTGCCGGTTTCTTTGACCGCTTGTCCGAGGAAGAGGCAGGTCACGCCTTGCCCCTGGACGAACTGGACGCGTTTCTCGCGCGCCATGACTATCATTTCCCGACGCTTGAGGCAGGGCAGGCGGCAGGGCAGGCGGATGTGGATGCCCTGATTGGCGAGGCCCCTGAACTGACATCACGGGCGGGCCGCCTGCTGGCGCGCGATTTTCTTGAGCGCTATGTGGCCGGCGCAAATAAAATGCCCCTTGCCGCGTTTCTGGAAAATGCTGCTGCGGTGGCGTTCGATCCGGTCCGGCTGGCGCGTGAATACGATGTGGATTTTTCGGATATCTGCCGCAGGCTGGCCTTTCTGCCCACTGGCGCGGGGGTGCCGGCTTTCGGCCTTATCCTGTGCGATGGCACGGGCGCGATTCTGCTGCGCAAGCCGCTTTCGGGATTTTCCATGCCGCGTTACAGCCCGGCCTGTGCGCTGTGGCCGCTGTATCAGGCGATATCCCGGCCGCATCTTTCGGTTTCGGCGGTTCTCGAGACCCCCGAAAAACAGGAATTCCTGGCCATTGCGGAAAGTCGGTATATCGACCTTGACACCCCACAGGCCGCTGTTCCGGTGCAAAGGGCATGCATGTTGTTCCGGCGCTTCGATTCCGGCTTGCCCGAGGCATCAGTGGCGCTGCCGCGAATTCCGGTCGGGCCAAGCTGCCGCATCTGTCCCCGCAGCGGCTGTGGCGCCCGGCGTGAACCATCGATTCACGCGCCTCTGGCCTGATCCCCGGTTTTGCCAGCAAGCCCTTGCCAAAGCTTTGCTTTCCGGCACATGATGCGCCAGACCAAGGCAGGGAGGGGCTTTGGATGGTGAAACATGTTGTCTTGATCGAGGATGAGCCGAACATCATCGAGGCGATCTCTTTTCTGCTTCGACAGGATGGCTGGCAGGTCACGACCCATTCCCAGGGCGACGGGGCGCTGGAAGCTGTGCGCGAGGCCGCGCCGGATCTGGTGATTCTCGACGTGATGCTGCCGGGGCGCAGCGGTTTCGAGGTGCTGCAAGAGCTGCGCCAGGATCCGGGGCTGGGCAATCTGCCGGTTCTGATGCTGACGGCCAAGGGACAGGCGCGCGACCGCGAGGCGGCCGAAAGATACGGCGCCAGCCGCTATATGACCAAACCGTTTTCCAACTCGGAAATGCTGGCCGTCGTGCGCGAGCTGGTCGCATGAAGGAACAGGTTTCTCCGCAGTTTCTTGATCGCCGCAGCTACCGGCGCAAGCGGCTGATCGATGCCGCCCGGCTGCTGCCGCTGTTCGGGGCCGTTCTGATTTTCCAGCCGATCCCGCTTTTGTTCCTCCCGTCCGGGGGCGGGGCAGTGCCGCTGGCGGTGTATCTGTTCGTCCTCTGGCTGACGCTTATCGTTTCGGCATTTCTGCTGGCCCGAAGGCTGGGCAGGAATGCCGCCGCCGACTGATGCTGTCGTTCAACATACTGGTTCTGGTCGCCACGCTTTATGTGGGGCTGCTGTTTGCCGTGGCCTGGGCCGCCGACCGCCGGGCGCGGCGGGGGCAACTGGGCTGGATGCGTTCGCCCGTGGTCTATACCCTGTCGCTGTCGATCTACACGACCGCCTGGACATTTTATGGCGCGGTCGGATCAGCCGTGCGAAACGGGTTCGAGTTTCTGGCCATCTATCTTGGCCCGACCCTGGTTTTTGTCGGCTGGTGGTGGCTGTTGCGCAAGCTGGTGCGGGTGGGCCGCAGCCAGCGCATCACCTCGATCGCCGACCTTCTGTCCTCGCGCTATGGGAAAAGCGCGATGCTGGCCGTCATCGTAACCCTGCTGGCAGTCGTTGCCTCGACCCCATATATTGCCCTGCAACTTCAGTCTGTTGCACGCAGTTTTTCGGCCTTTGCCTCAAGGG
>JAUZRU010000060.1 GCA_030950185.1 Paracoccaceae bacterium
CCTTGGTCCCAGCATGAACCCCAGGTGATAGGCCTCGGGCGCCGTGGTCAGCCGTGCAACATCGGACAGCGCCACCAGCCCCGGCCGCGCCCGCCGCGCCATGACCTTGAGGCCCTGCCGCACAAGCGCCCTGTTCAGCCCCGTAAGCGGCGCCACATCGGCAACCGTCGCCAGTGCCACCAGGTCGAGCAGGGCCATCAGGTCGGGCAGCTGGCGCCCCTGGTCGCGCATCAGGCGGTTGACCGCGACCAGCAGCATGAAAACCACGCCAGCTGCGCAAAGATAGCCCAGATCGCCCGTCTCGTCCTGCCGGTTGGGGTTTACCACCGCATATGCGGGGGGCAGCGTTTCGCCACCCTGATGGTGATCCAGCACGATCACATCCACCGGACTGGCTGCCGCAATGGGACCATGTGAAAGCGTGCCGCAATCGACACAGACGATCAGGTCGTGATCACGCGCCAGCATCTTCATCGCGGCGTCATTGGGGCCATAGCCTTCGTCGATGCGATCCGGCACATACAATGTCGCGCTGATCCCCAGGTCGCGCAGCCAGTCAAGCAACAGCGCCGCAGAAGAACCGCCATCAACATCATAATCGGCAAAAATCGCGATTTTCTGCTTGCCGGTCACGGCGGCGGCAAACCTTTTCGCCGCCTTGTCCATGTCGCGCAGGATGGACGGGTCCGGCATCAGGTCGCGCAAAGCGGGCGAGAGGAACTGTTCGGCCTCGGGCGCGGACACCCCCCTGCGGGCCAGCACGTTGCACAGAGGGGCGGGCAGGCCGGTTTCCTGGGCGAGGGCCTGGGCATGGCGTTCAAGCGCCTCGTCCGGCCCGACCCACCGCCGCCCCGTGATCGATGCCTCTACGCCAAGAAATGCGCGCGCGGGTTCCACTGTCATGATTTGCGCCTGAACCGGCGGCAATTCTGCCGCCTGATCGAACCCGTCTTGGAGCGCAACAACAGGGTTTCGGTCGAAATATGAACATCATCGCGCCGGATCCCCTTGACCAGCGCAGAATCGGTTATGCCGGTGGCAGCAAAAACCACATCATCGCGGATCATCTCGTCAAGCGACCAGATCACGGCGGTGTCGGAAATACCGGCATGACGGGCGCGAGCGGCCTCGTCGCTGTTGCGCACAACCAGCCGGCCCTGCATCTGCCCGCCAAGGCATTTCAACGCGGCAGCGGCAAGCACCCCCTCGGGCGCCCCGCCCAGGCCCATATACAGATCGATCCCCGTGCGGGCGGGCTCGGCACAGGCCATCACGCCCGAGACATCGCCATCACTGATCAGACGCACCCGCGCGCCCGTTTCCCTGATTTCGGCAATCAGCGCCTCGTGACGGGGACGGTCCAGCACGCAAACGGTCAGTTCTTCAGGCGCGCAGCCGCGAAACCCCGCGACTGTGGTGATCCTTTCGGATGGCGACATTTCCAGGCTCAACAACCCGTCAGGGTAGCCCGGCCCGATTGCCAGCTTGTCCATATAGATCGGTGGCACCCGCAACATCGACCCCCGCGGCCCGATTGCCACAACCGACAGCGCGTTGGGCATGTCCTTGGCTGCCAGGGTGCGCCCCTCAAGCGGCATCAGGGCGATATCCACCGAAGGCCCCTCTCCGGTGCCCAGCTGCTGGCCGACAAACAGCATGTCTGTATCCAGCTCGTCCCCTTCGCCTATGGCGATATGGCCGTCGATATTCATCGTTCCCAGCACATGCTGCATCGCACATGCCGCTGCAGAATCGGCCGCATCCTCGTCGCCGCGGCCAATATGGTCGGCCGTCGCCAGCGCCGCCGCCTCGGACACGCGCGCAAGACTCAGCGATAGCAGCCGGTCATTGAATTCTTCGGATTTATTCTGTTGCAGATCAGCCACGCCGCCCGCCCCCTGTTAAGGTCTTTCCCCAAGACCTAGCGCGCCAACGGCGGTGCTGGCAAGTCGGCTGACATGCCGGCCTGCTCAGACTTCCTCGATACGGATGGCAACCGGGTCTTCCAGGCTGACGCCCGTGGCCTTGATCCCCTCAAGCGCGTGATCCAGCTCGGCCCGCGTTGTCTTGTGGGTGACCATCAGAACCGGTGCGGCTGTATCCTTGTGGCTGTACTGGCGCATCCGGTCGATGGACACGCCCGCATCGGCCAGAGCACGCGCCACCTTGGCCAGCACACCAGGCGCATCCTTGAGGGTCAGGCGCAAATAGAACGCCGCCGGTGCCGAGGCCTGAGCCGCCTGCACATAGGCCAGCGAACTTGCCGGCTGTCCGAATGTGGACAGGCGGAAACCGCGGGCAATGTCGATCACGTCGCTCATCACCGCGCTGGCGGTGGGGCCCTCGCCCGCACCGGCACCGCGCAAGACGATCTGCCCGACGGCGTCGCCTTCCAGAACCACCATGTTCATGGCATTTTCCAACTGCCCCAGCGGCGAGCTGGCCGGCACCAGGCAGGGCTGCATCCGCTGTTCCAGCCCGCGGCCTGTCAGCTGTGCTACCCCCAGCAGCTTGATGCGGAAACCCATGTCGCGGGCCTGTTCGATGTCGGTGATCGAGATCCGCTCGATCCCTTCCAGATCGACGCCGGCGAAATCGACCCTGGTGCCAAAGGCAATGGCCGACAGCAGCGCCAGCTTGTGGCCCGCGTCGATACCGCCCACGTCAAGCGTCGGGTCGGCCTCGAGATAGCCCAGCGCCTGCGCCTCGGCGAATACCTCGTCATAGGGGACGCCTTCGTTTTCCATGCGGGTCAGAATATAGTTGCAGGTGCCGTTCATTACCCCCATCACGCGAGTGATCCGATTGCCTGCCAGCCCCTCGGTCAAGGCCTTGATGACGGGGATGCCGCCGGCCACGGCCGCCTCGAAGCGCAGCGCCACATTGGCGGCCTCGGCGGCCTCGGCCATTTTCTGGCCGTGGATGGCCAGCATGGCCTTGTTGGCGGTGACCACATGCTTGCCCGCGCCGATAGCCGCCTCGACCGAGGCCTTGGCCGGGCCATCCTCGCCGCCCATCAGCTCGACATAAACATCGACATCGTCGCGCCGTGCCAGTGCGACCGGGTCGTCCTCCCATCCATAGGGTGTCAGATCGACGCCGCGATCCTTGCTGCGTGAACGGGCAGACACCGCAACAATCTCGATCGGGCGCCCGGCACGAGCGGCCAGCATTTCGGTGTGCCGCGCAATGATCCTGATGACACCAACGCCGACGGTTCCTAGTCCGGCAATGCCAAGGCGCAGGGGTTCGGTCATGGTGCTGGCTCCGTGAAAGGCGTGATGCAGATTGCACGTCTGTTAGCGGCATTTGTGATGCAAGGCAATGTCGGTGGCCTGCCTCAGCTATCGGGCGTTTCGCCGCTGTTCAGCGCATGCAGACGTTCCTGCGCCACCTCGACCGGCGCGCGCAACAGTTGGGCCCTGTATTGCAGCCGGGCAACACGTGCCAGCATGGCACGAACCTCGGCATTGCTGGAGGCAAGGTCCACGGCATTTCCGTTCAGAACCTCATTGATCGGCAAGAACCCGATCCATTGCGCATCGCGCATCTGGGGCGCGCGCGCAACACCGCTGCCCCCACCGGCCAGACATCCGGTCAGGAAAACGGAACAGCATGCCAGAATGGCAACAGGGCGGCGGCTCTTCATCGGTTTTTCTTTGGCAACGCGGCCAGCAGCAGGCCACAACGCAGCTTATGACGCGGTCTGGCAAGTTGCCAAGGGGACGAAAACAAAAAACTTGTGGTGGGTATGGGAATTGAACATGTGTTCAGTTAAAATGACCGGCGGAGGCAAGGGATCATGGCACGCAAGACCGGCTCGCATTCCGAAATCACCGGCCCGCGCATCCGCGCGGCGGCACTGCGGCTGTTTGCGCGCCACGGATATGCCGCCGTTTCCATGCGCCAGATCGCCCAGGAAGTCGGCGTTCAGGCCGGCGCGCTTTATCTGTATACCAGCGACAAGCAAAGCTTGCTGTTCGATCTGATGCACGACCACTTGACCGACCTTCTGGCGGAATGGAAGAATCAGGCACTGAACGGCAATGCGACGGCCCGGTTGGAGCAGTTCACCCGCTTTCACATCCTTTACCACCTTGACCGGCCCGACGAGGTTTTCATCGCCTATATGGAGCTGCGCAACCTTACCCCCGACAATTTCGCAGAAATCGAGGGCCTGCGCCGGCAATACGAGGACGCGCTGGAAGACATCCTGAAACAGGGGGTGTCAGAAGGCGTATTTTCCCTGCCCGACACCCGCATCGCGACGCTGGCCCTGATCGCCATGCTGACCGGCGTGAATACCTGGTATCGCCAGGGCGGCCGGCTGAGCCCGAACGAGGTTGCCGATACCTATTGGCAGATGGTCAGAAACATGGTCGGCGCGACGCAGGGCTGATCCCCGCGCCGCCTGTCCGGATCTTACATCCCTTCATACAGGGGAAAGCGCGCGCACAGCTCGGCAACCCGCGCCTTGACGCGGGCCTCGACCTCGGCATTGCCATCGGCGCCGTTTGCGGCAAGGCCATCGACGACCTCGACGATCATCTCGCCGATCAGGCGGAACTCGTCCTCGCCAAAGCCCCGTGTGGTGCCCGCCGGGGTGCCCAGGCGCACGCCCGAAGTCACGGTCGGCTTTTCAGGGTCAAAGGGGATACCGTTCTTGTTGCAGGTGATGTTGGCGCGCCCGAGTGCGGCCTCGGTCTCGTTGCCCTTGACGCCCTTGGGGCGCAGATCGACCAGCATCAGATGGGTGTCGGTGCCGCCGGTGACGATATCCAGCCCGCCCTTCATCAGGGTCTCGGCCAGCACCTGCGCGTTGCGGATGACGGCCGCGGCATAATCCTTGAAGTCGGGGCGCAGGGCCTCGCCAAAGGCGACTGCCTTGGCGGCGATGACATGTTCCAGCGGCCCGCCCTGGATGCCCGGAAAGATCGCCGAGTTGACCTTTTTTGCGATTGCCTCGTCATTGGTCAGGATCATGCCGCCACGCGGGCCGCGCAGGGTCTTGTGCGTCGTCGTCGTGGCAACATCGGCATGCGGGAACGGGCTGGGATGCAGGCCGGCGGCCACAAGGCCGGCGAAATGGGCCATGTCCACCATCAGGATCGCGCCAACGCTGTCGGCGATTTCGCGGAACCTGGCGAAATCGATCTGGCGCGGAATGGCGCTGCCGCCCGCGATGATCAGTTTGGGCTGATGTTCCTGCGCCAGACGGGCGACCTCGTCGTAATCGAGCAGGCTGTCCTGCTGGCGAACGCCGTATTGTACCGCATTGAACCACTTGCCCGACTGGTTGGGCCGCGCGCCGTGGGTCAGATGCCCGCCCGAGGCAAGGTTCATGCCCATGATGGTGTCGCCCGGCGTCAACAGCGCCGTGAACACGCCCTGATTGGCCTGGCTGCCCGAATGGGGCTGCACATTGGCGTATTCACAGCCGAACAGCTGTTTCGCCCGCTCGATAGCAAGGTTTTCGACCACATCGACCCATTCGCATCCGCCGTAATAGCGCCGGCCCGGGTACCCTTCGGCATATTTGTTGGTCAGGACCGATCCCTGCGCCTGCATCACCGCGCGGCTGACGATGTTTTCGCTGGCGATCAGTTCGATCTCGTCCCGCTGACGGCCAAGCTCGCCCTTGATCGCACCAAAGATTTCAGGGTCACGGTCAGCAAGGTCCTGGGTGAAAAAGCCGGGGTTGTGCGGGGCAGAGGTCATGGCCTGTCTCCTTGGGTTGGATCTGTCAGCGGGGCCTGTCAATTAGGTTGCGGCCCAGATAACGCAAGCTTCGCCCTTGCGGAACACCGAAAACGACAAGGGCGGCGTTTTGTGCGCCACGGATGTCCCTGTTGCAACCGCCCCGTCAAACCACCGTGAACTGGCCCATCATCCCGGCATCCTCGTGTTCAAGGATATGGCAGTGATACATATAGGGCAGCCGATCGTCGCGATAGGTATCGAACCGCACCAGGATGCGCACCAACTCGCCCGGATGCACGAGAACCGTATCCTTGAGGCCCGCCTCGACCGGCGAGGGTGGCTGGCCGTTGCGGTCGAGAATGCGGAACTGCGTGTTGTGAACATGGAACGGGTGCGCCAGCATGCCAGTGGCGGTGACCTCCCAGATTTCGGTTTCGCCCGCCTTCACCACCTCGTTGATGACGTTCATGTCCATTGGTCGCCCGTTGATGCTGAACCCGGCGCCCATCATCCCCATTTCCAGCTGGAACCGGCGGGTCCTGACCGCCTGCCCGGCGTCCGGCACGGGCAGATCCGCCAGTTTTTCAGGCAGAGGGGGTGAACTGCGCATTCTCTTTCTCGGGCGGATCTCGAAAAAGGTCAGGTCAGGTGTGCCCTGCCCCATGCCGCCCATCATACCACCACCGCCCATCATGCCGCCGCCCGTGCCCGCACCACCACCGCCACGGTTGATCAGCCGTGCAGTGCGCCCGTCGGACATGTCAACCACGATCTCGGCCCGCTCTCCGGGGGCCAGGCGCAGACCGCGCGTTCTGACGGGCGCGGGCAGCAACCCGCCGTCGGTCGCGATCAGCGCAAAGCTGCGACCATCGCTGAAACGCAGATTGTAGATACTGGCATTCGATCCGTTGAGCAGGCGCAGGCGAACCAGTGTCGTTCTGGCGCCGAAAACCCCGCCGATGGTGCCATTGACCATCGGGAAATTGCCAATCATCCCGTGCATCCGCGATGGCATGTCCAGGATATAGGGCATCTGCCCTTCGGGTGTGAACCGGCGGTCCTGCAACACGACCGGAATGTCATCCACGCCGTATTCGCGCGGCAGGTCAAGCGCGTCGGCCTCGTCATCATCGATGATGACCATGCCCGCAAGACCGGCCCAGACCTGTTGCGCCGTCTTGTGCATCATGTGCGAGTGGAACCACATGGTCGCGGCCTTGCCCGTGATGGTGAAGCCGGGCGACCATGTCTCGCCGGGGTTGATGGTCTGATGCGGCCCGCCATCGGCTGCGGCGGGCAGATGAAAGCCATGCCAGTGCAGGGTGCTGGGCTCGTCAAGCGTGTTGGTGACGTTGAACCGCGTCTTTTCGCCCACCCGCAAACGCAGGACGGGGGCCAGATAGTCGGCGTTGATCCCCATGGTTTCGGTGCGGATACCTTCAAAGAAAACCGTGCTGCCGTTTCTGATCGACAGGTCGAACACCCTTTCGCCGGCAACCATACGGCCCTTTTCCAGCGGCGGGATCGCCAGTTCCTTGTCAAACTTGACCGGCCCCGATGCCCTGATCTCGCGCGGGTAGAACATGTAGGCGCCAGCCCCGGCCGCCGCCAGCGCGGCGCCGCCCATCATCAATACACGTCTGCGGTTGGGTCCTGGAAAACCATTCAACACTTGAAATCTCCTGCAATCGGGTTCTGTGCGCCGCGCCGTCTTGCAGGCGGTTGCGCTGATCTGCCCGTAAACATGACACTTCTGCCCGCTTATTCAAGGCAACTCACATCATTTGCCGCATCCCGGCGTCAAACCGCGCCGCCCACGTCCAATAAGCCCTTGAGTTCCTTCGGCCCACGGGCAAGACTGACCCGAGAAACCGGTCGAGAGGTCTGACAGATGACAGCGGCAAAAACGCCGGACATATGCTTTCTGTCCAGCGAGGCACCCGAGGCCAAAGAGGCCCGCGCGGTTCTGGCACAGCGCTATGGCTCTGCCCCGCTGGAACAGGCGGATGTGATCGTTGCCCTGGGGGGCGATGGTTTCATGCTGTCAACCTTGTATGCCACGCAAGAGCTGGACATTCCCGTTTACGGGATGAACCGTGGCACCGTCGGCTTTCTGATGAACGAATACCGCGAGGACGATTTGATCGATCGTCTGAACGCCGCCGAAGAGGCCGTATTGAACCCGCTATGCATGGAGGCAGTCTGCGTCGATGGCAACACGGTCAAGGCGCTGGCGATCAATGAGGTCGCCCTGTATCGCGCCGGCCCGCAGGCGGCCAAGCTGCGCATCTCGGTTGACGGGCGCGTGCGCATGGAAGAGCTGGTCTGCGACGGCGCCCTTGTTGCCACGCCGGCGGGATCAACGGCCTACAACTATTCGGCCCATGGCCCCATATTGCCCATTGGCGCGGATGTGCTGGCCCTGACCCCGGTCGCCGCCTTCCGCCCCCGCCGCTGGCGCGGCGCCCTGTTGCCAAAGACCGCAAAGGTGCTTTTCGAGGTGCTGGAACCAAACAAACGCCCGGTTTCTGCCGTGGCCGACAGCCGCGACGCCCGCAACGTGGTGCGCGTCAAGGTGTATTCCGAACCGAACATCCGCCACCGCCTGCTGTTCGACCCCGGCCACGGGCTGGAAGAAAGGTTGATACGCGAGCAGTTTGAATAGCCCCCTGCCCCCGGAATGCTGACCGGACCGAGCCGGAACTGGCGATGCTTCAGTCAGGCCAGCCACTGCCCGGCACATCGGCTACGCGTCAGTGCCGCCGCCCCCTGCTGCGAATTGCACCG
>JAUZRU010000061.1 GCA_030950185.1 Paracoccaceae bacterium
AAAGTTTCTCGCCCTCTTCTTCGGCCCGGATCAGGGCGCTGAGCAGATCGTCGCGCGGGGCCTTGCGGCGCTGTTCGATATAGCCCGCCATGAATTCGGAAAAAGCCACCGTCGCGGCGACGGCGCGGGTTTCGGTGTCGCGGTTGCGGTTGGCCTGATACATGGCCACCATGTCATGCGACCATTTCAGCAACTGGTCGGACATGTCCTCGGGCACACCCAGCAGGCGCGCGATGATGATGACCGGAATCTTTTCGGCAAATGCCGTCAGCAGGTCGAAAGGGCCCGCGGGAAAGGCGTCGATCAGTTGATGGGTGAGTGCAGCGATGTCGGGCGCCAGCGCATTGATGCGGCGGCTGGTAAAGGCCCGGATCACCAGGCCGCGCAGGCGGGTATGTGTGGGGGCCTCAAGCTCCAGCATCGAGCGGGATTCGAAATCCATGAAGGGGCGCAGATGGTCGGGGACCGGCGCGCGCCTTTCCGGCGGGATCTCGCGCCCAAGCCGGCGGTCGCGCAGCAAGGTGTTGACCAGCGCGTGGCCGGTCGCGCAGGGCAGGCCGTATTCACGCCACAGGAACAGCGGCCCCTGCGCCCTTGTCCGGTGGTAAAAGGGGTAGGGGTTGTTGACGAATTCCGCCTCGGTCGGATCCTGTGAAAAGCTTTCCACGCCGCGGCCTCAGTCGGTGCCGCGATAGGGTTCCACATATTGCAGCGCCATGTCCCAGGGGAAGAATATCCAGGTGTCCTGGCTGACCTCGGTGATGAAGGTATCGACCTGCGGGCGGCCCTTGGGCTTGGCATAGACGGTGGCGAAATGTGCCTTGGGGAACATGTTGCGCACGACTTCAAGCGTCTTGCCGGTGTCCACCAGATCGTCGATGATCAGCACGCCGGTGCCGTCGCCCAGCAGTGCGACATCGGGCGATTTCAGGATCTTGGCATCTGTGCGGGTCTGGTGGTCGTAGGACTTGACGGAAATCGTGTCCACCGTGCGGATATCAAGTTCGCGCGCGACGATCATCGCCGGGGCCATGCCGCCGCGGGTGATGGCGACGACGGCCTTCCAGGTGCCGTCATCCGGCCCCTGGCCGTCAAGGCGCCAGGCAAGTGCGCGGCTGTCACGGTGCATCTGGTCCCAGCTGACATGGAAACCCTTTTCGTGGGGCAGGCGTTCAGACATCATTTTCTCCCGGTGACGACATCGATATCGGGGGCATCGACGGCTTTCATGCCCACCACGTGATAACCCGAATCCACATGCAGCACCTCGCCGGTGACGCCGGAGCCCAGATCGGACAGCAGATACAGCGCCGATTTGCCCACATCCTCGATCGTCACGTTGCGGCGCAGGGGTGAATTCAGCTGGTTCCATTTCATGATATAACGGAAATCGCCGATCCCGCTGGCGGCCAGGGTCTTTACGGTGCCCGCCGAAATGGCGTTGACGCGGATATTGTCCTTGCCCATATCCTCGGCCATGTAACGCACGCTGGCCTCGAGCGCGGCCTTGGCCACCCCCATCACGTTGTAATGCGGCATGACCTTTTCGGCGCCGTAATAGGTCAGTGTCAGCATCGAGCCGCCATCACCCATCAGCTTTTCGGCGCGCTGGGCCACGGCGGTAAAGGAATAGACGGAAATGTCCATCGTCATGCGGAAATTGTCCTGCGTCGTATCCACATAGCGGCCGCGCAGCTGGCTCTTGTCGGAATAGCCGATGGCGTGGACGACAAAGTCGAGGCCGCCCCATTCATTTTCAAGGGTTGCAAACAGCGCATCCATCGAGGCGGTGTCGGTCACGTCGCATTCAAGCACCAGCTTGACGCCCAGCTTTTCTGCCAGCGGCTTGACGCGTTTTCCCAGCACCTCGCCCTGATATGAAAAGGCCATTTCGGCCCCCTGTTCGGCCAGCGCCTGCGCGATCCCCCAAGCCATCGACTTGTCATTGGCAACGCCCATGACAAGCCCGCGCTTGCCGCTCATCAGTCCTGCACTCATCACACGCCCTCGGATCGGTTCAAGATACCCTCGTTTATGCCAAGCGGGGCTGACCATCAAGTGCGCCGGGCTGGCAGCGGGCGCGGGACGGCGCAACAATCCGGATTTTTCGCTGGCCACCAAGCGGCGGCGCGCTAAAACAGGGGAAACCGGATGCTTGGGGGAATGACATGACCGACCGCACAGGAATTTTCGCAGGCGACGATCCTTTCGAGATTGCGCGGCACTGGCTGGCCGAGGCGGAAAAATCCGAACCCAACGATCCAAACGCGATTGCCCTTGCGACGGTTGATGCCGCAGGCATGCCCGATGTCCGGATGGTGCTGCTCAAGGAAATCGAGCCCGCCGCCTTTGTGTTCTACACCAATTACGAAAGCACCAAGGCGCGCGAAATCGAGGCCACCGGCAAGGCCGCTTTCGTCATGCACTGGAAATCCCTGCGCCGCCAGATCAGGGTGCGGGGTACTGTCGAAAGGGAAGACGGCCCCAAGGCCGATGCCTATTTTGCCTCGCGCGCCTTGAAAAGCCGCCTTGGCGCCTGGGCATCGCGGCAAAGCCGGCCGCTGAAGTCGCGCGCGGCGTTGATGGCCGAGGTGGCGCGCGTCAGCGCCCGTTTCGGCACCAATCCACCGCGCCCGCCCTTCTGGGGGGGATACCGCATCATCCCGACCGAGATCGAGTTCTGGGCCGACGGCGCCTTTCGTTTGCACGACCGTTTCCGCTGGACCCGCCGCTCGCCCGAGGCCCCGTGGGAGATCGCCAGACTCAGCCCGTGATGCTTGAGGTGGGCGCGATTGTGCCAATATAAGTACATCCACTGATTGTTATATTTGTGTTGCATGTCGCGACGTCCCCCAAAAAATGCAAATATTTCCGTCCCTAAGGCTGGAATTGAAAATAGAATCTGCTACGTTTCCTCCGGGTCAACTAATGGGATGCACGTTAAGGTGGAACAAGAAACGACTGTGACCGGCCAAGTCAAATGGTTTGATACGACCAGGGGTTTTGGATTCATAGTGGCAGATGCCTGCGAATCAGACATCCTGCTGCATGCAAATGTCTTGCGCAGCTTTGGCCGGACATCCGTTGCTACAGGGGCTAAGGTCACGGCCGAAGTCCGGCAGACGGAACGGGGGTGCCATGCCACCAGAATCGTTGATATTTTGATCCCCGAGCAGGGAAATGGGCGCGAAGTCTTTGATCGGCTTTATGCCGAAAGTGGCGATTCCCCGCCGCGGATCGACAACACGCTTCGACCGGCGCGGGTGAAATGGTTCGATCGCGCCAAGGGGTTCGGTTTTGCCAACACCTTTGGCGAGGCGGACGACGTGTTCATCCATGTCGAGGTTCTGCATGCTTGTGGCCTGGCCGATCTGCAAAGCGGCGAAGCCATTGCCTTGCGCGTTGCCGAGGGGCCCAAGGGGCGCATGGCCTGGGACATTCGTGTCTGGAACCATGCGTTGAAGGAAGACGATAAATGAGGATCCTCCGCCTTGCCCTGATATTGGTGCTTGGCCTTGGTGGCGGCGTGGTCAAGGCGGTTGCGGGTTGCTCATCCTCGCAGGTCACATTGCGGGGCGATTGGGGGCAGGCCGCCTTTACGGTCGAGATTGCCGATAATGACGAAAGCCGCGCCCGCGGTCTGATGTTCCGCAAGTCGATGCCGGAATTTGCGGGGATGTTGTTCATCTTTGACACGCCCCAGCATGCGCAATTCTGGATGAAGAATACCTTTATTCCGCTGGACATGCTGTTCATGGATGACTCGGGTGTGGTCAGGCGGATCAAGCAGAACGCGACGCCCCACAGCACCGCGATCATCGAAGGCGGCGAGGGGGTGAAAGCTGTTCTCGAGGTCAATGGCGGGGTCGTGGCGCGGCTTGGAATCACTACGGGCACTCAGATCCAGCACCCCGTATTCGGCCCTTCGGCCGCATGGCCATGCCCGTGAAAACGCCTGCGATATTCGCCCTTTTCAACCGGGTTTCAGGGCTGTAGACAGGCGCGCAAGGTTCGGGGCGTGGCGCAGCCTGGTAGCGCGACGGTTTTGGGTACCGTAGGTCGTGAGTTCGAATCTCGCCGCCCCGACCATTTTTCCAGATCAGCCGGATCAGCATGTCGATCCATCCCGCGCCTTGGGATGGTTTCTGCCGCTGGCCCGACCATGAAACATGTGGGCCCCATGCGGTGTTGCCGGCCCCTATGGGGCCGGGTTCAATGTCGTGATCCCCACGGCGGCGCCACGCGCAAGTTCGGGGTCAAGCGACATGGGAATATATTCCCCGCGCCGCCAGAGCTGCGCCAGATCGTCGTAATGGCCCGACAGGAAATGCCCGCTTTGCCCGGTCGAGATGATGAAGACCGACGAATCCGGGTCGGCAAGATCATAGACCCCCCGATACCCCGCGCCATGGACGTTCAGATAGGGGTTTGGCCCCGAACCCTTGGTCTTGCCGCGCAGCAGCGTGTTGTCGCCCCCCGAGGTTGACTGGTGAATGTTCACCAGCCATTTCAGCACCGGCAGCTTGCCAAGCACCTGATGATCATGTGTCGCGATATGCGCGTCACCCCAGCGCCAGCTTTCGATCTTGTCCCCATAGGTCTGGGCAAGCCCCAGAAGGGCGGTGTCCAGTGATGTGCGGGCAATTTCCGCACAGCTTTCGCGGGGTGCGGTTTCGGCCCTGTCGCACCAGATCGAGGCGCCGTTTACATCGCGAAAGACCCGTTCCAGGAACAGTGGATCCGGGCTTGGGAATTCCTTGGCCAACGGCCCGAGATCGTCTTGTATGAGCGCCATCTGAAGGTTGCGCATCCAGGCCATGTAGATCAGCGGCTCGGGCATGTGTTCGTTCATGGCGCCGTTCCATTTGGCAAGCAGGGCAAGCGCCTTGCGCCGCATCGAACCTGTCTTGTCCGAGGCAGGCGTTTCGGCCTCGGCCCAGAGGTCGTGCGCGATCAGCGGCAACAGGGCGCGGGCGGAAAAGGAAACCTCGTCGGTCTGCGCGTCGATAAAGCTTTCGCGCGTGTGCACCTTGCGGCTGCCCAGCAGCTTGGTCAGGCGTTCGATCCGCTGCGTGTCCCCCCAGATATAGCTGACATGATAGGGAAAGGGACGATCGACGATCTTGTTGTTGGTATTGGCGACGATCCCGCCGGTGGGATTCAAAAAGCGTGGATTGGTCTCATAGGGCAGATAGCCCAGCCAGCGGTTTTCGCTGACCCAGCCCGGCGCGGGCAAGCGGCCACGGGTCTGGCTGCCTGCAAGGCGGTTGGGCATCTTGCCCACCATTTGCAGCGCGATCGAATCCTTGTCGGCAAGCGTCAGGTTCTGCGACGGCGCGATGAAGTCGCGTTCCAGCGCGATGGCGTCCTTTACGTTGCCGGCCCGCATCAAACGCATGGCGGCGGTCATCGAGGGGTCGTTCGGGTCAAGCGCCGTCCAGGCCAGCGACATGACGTCGCCTTCGGGAATGATTGCATCGGTTCCGTACTGGTTCCGGGGCAGGACCGGACCGTTCTCTGTCCAGCGCAGCGTGACCTTGACCGGGTCTTGGCCTTTGACCTTGATCACGGTTTCCCGCGTTTTGAACGGCTTGTAACCTTCGGGGGTGAGATATTCATCTGGGTTGTTGGGGTTCACACGCTCGATGAACAGATCCTGGTCGTCCAGATAGGACGAGGTCAGCCCCCAGGCCAGCTTGTGGTTGCGCCCGATCAGGATGGCCGGCATGCCGGGAATGGTGCCGCCGATCACGTCGCCCGTCGAAAGCTGAATATGCGCCAGATACCAGATGGATGGCGCGGTAAAGCCCAGATGCGGGTCATTTGCCAGAATGGTCGATTTCGTTGCCGTGCGCGAGGGTGCCGCGGCCCAGGCGTTCGAGGCGCCGGCCATGCCGGGTTCGGGCACCGGGTCAAAGGGCAGGGCAGGGGCCGGGGCGAGGGCAGCAAACTGACGCTTCTTGTCTTGCATCAGCTCGGGAAACAGGCTGCCATATTCGGGCAGGGCGGCCGCTCCGGGGCCGGGGGCTTCGGGCAGGATGTCGTTGATGCGGGCGCTGTTGTCGCCAAGTGCCAGCGACACCTTGGACCGCAGGATTTCGGCCTTCATCTGGCCGGAAAGCTGAAGCGCCATGATCTTGAGAATCGCCAGGCTGTCCGCCGGGCGCCAGGGCTGGATCTTGTTTGAAAACAGAAAGAATTCGGGCGCCCCCCGGCCAAGGGCCTTTTCGCGCACGGTTTCGATCCAGGCGTTCACCCCGTCGGCATAGGCCTGAAGTTCGGCCTTCTGCTGGGGCGATTGCGCGGCAACGGCCTTTTCGGCCACACCGTAAAGATCAAGCTGGCGCAGGAAGATATCGACCGGCAGCGTCTTCTTGCCGAACAGTTCCGACAGCCGGCCCTGTGCGGTGCGCCGCATCATGGTCATCTGCCACAGCCTGTCTTGGGCATGAACAAAGCCAAGCGCGAAAAAGCTGTCGAGGTCGTTCTTGGCAAAGATATGCGGCACGTCGTTGTTGTCGCGGACGATCTCGACCTTGCCCTTGATGCCCTTCAGGGAAAATGTGGCGTTGTAATCGGGCACCGAGCGCGAGGCGAGGTAATAGGCAAGGCCAAGCGCGCCGATGACGACGATAAGAAGAAACAGGAAAATCCGTTTGAACCAACGAAAAAAGACTGCCATTGCGATGATATCCCTTGTCACGGGTTGACCCGATTTGTTCCTGCGCCATGATGCAGGCAGGCGAACAGATTTGCGAGGAAAAAAATGGCCAAAACCGCGTTTATTGGACTGGGGGTTATGGGATATCCCATGGCAGGGCACCTTCTGAAGGCAGGGCACGAGGTCACGGTGTATAACCGCACCCGTGCCAAGGCCGAAAAATGGGTTGCCGAGCATGGCGGCGCCATGGCCGAGACCCCCGCCGAGGCTGCCAAAGGGGCGGAATTCGTTTTTGCCTGCGTCGGCAATGACGACGATCTGCGCGCTGTCACCATTGGTGAAGGGGGTGCCTTCGAGAGGATGGACAAGGGGGCGGTCTTTGTCGATCACACCACCGTTTCGGCCCGTGTCACGCGCGAGCTGGCCGCAATTGCCGAGGCCCGCGGCTTTGCCTTTGTCGATGCGCCGGTGTCAGGTGGGCAGGCAGGCGCCGAAAACGGCCAGCTTTCGGTCATGTGCGGCGGCCCGGCCGAGGCCTATGCGCGCGCCGAGCCCGTGATCGACGCCTATGCCAAGGCCTGCGCACGTCTGGGGGAAAGTGGGGCCGGGCAGCTGACCAAGATGGTCAACCAGATCTGCATCGCCGGCCTGGTGCAGGGGCTGGCCGAGGGGCTCAACTTTGCGCAGGCCGCCGGGCTGGACGGCAAGCAGGTGGTTGAGGTCATCATGCATGGCGCGGCCGGGTCGTGGCAGATGGCCAATCGCTATGAAACCATGCTGGATGACGAATTCGATTTCGGCTTTGCCGTGGACTGGATGCGCAAGGATCTGGGGATCTGCCTTGACGAGGGCAACGCCAATGGCGCGCCCCTGCCGGTGACGGCGCTGGTGGATCAGTTCTACAAGGATGTGCAGAACATGGGCGGGGGGCGTTGGGACACGTCCAGCCTGATCCGCCGCTTGCGCGGGCCATCAGGCAAGGGCTGAACTGACCCGGAACGGCGCGATACCGCGCGAAGAAAAAGGGGGCGGCATGAGAGGGCCCCCTTTCGACATGTTTGCAAGTGGTTGCCGAGAACCTATCTGAGGATACGGGTGTATTTCGTGCCTTCCAGCGTGGCCCCGACAAGCAGGCCGGCGCGCCCGTAAACCAGCGCGATCACCGGCGAGCGCAGCTTTGTCGTGTCGACGCCGATGCCGTCGCCCTTGTTCTTGATGACATAGGTCACATCGGCCCCGACCTGCCAGCCGGCCGAGCGGCGGAAATCGGAAAGCGATTCTTCGTTCATGAAGAACAGGGTATGCGCGTATTGCTGAATGCCCAGCTGCATGCCCCAGCTGCCCTGCGCCATGGAATAGTAATCGACCGGCGCCCCGCCGATGATCAGCGCGCCCTCGCCATAGGCCCCGCCCCAGCCAAAGGCCGCCTTGGTGATGGTCGGCATCACCAGCATGCCGGCCGCGCGATCGGCCAGATCCCTTGAGCCGGGCACCTCTTTGTACAGCTGTTGCAGGGCCAGTTCGACGCGATAGTCGATCCGCGCGCTGCGCGAATTGCCGATGCCGTTGCCGCAGGCGGCCAGCGTGACGCCAGCACCTGCCAGAAATGTGCGACGGGTCCATTTGCTCATGGGGTGTTCCTCGATTGCTGCTCTTGCCCGGTCCGTTGCCGTGGTTGCGCGGAGTATAGGGGATTCAGAAAAGGCTGTCACCATATCCGGTAGCTGTTACCAGAGGATGGGCAATTTCCCGCCGTTTGCGGCCGTGCCTCAGTTTCCGGCCAGGATTTCTGCCACCCTTGGCGCGAAATAGGTCAGGATTCCATCGCATCCCGCACGTTTGAAGGCCAGCAGGGATTCGAGCATGGCCTTGTCCTCGTCGATCCAGCCGTTTTGGCCGGCGCCGGCGATCATCGCGTATTCGCCCGACACCTGATAGGCAAATGTCGGCACGCCGAATTCGTCTTTCACGCGGCGGCAGATGTCCAGATAGGGCATGCCCGGCTTGACCATCACCATGTCGGCGCCTTCGAACAGATCGCGCGCTACTTCGCGCAGGGCCTCGTCGCTGTTGGCGGCATCCATCTGATAGGTCTTCTTGTCGCCCTTCAGCGCGCCGCTGGCCCCGACCGCATCGCGGAACGGGCCGTAAAAGGCCGAGGCATATTTGGCCGAATACGACATGATCAGCACGTCTGAAAATTCGTGGCTTTCCAGCGCCTGCCGGATGACACCGATCCGCCCGTCCATCATGTCGCTGGGGCCAAGGATGTCGGCACCCGCCTCGGCATGGGCAAGGGCCTGTTTTTCAAGGGCCACAAGGGTTTCGTCATTCAGCACCACGCCCTCGCGCACGATCCCGTCATGGCCGTCGGAATTGTAGGGGTCCAGCGCCACATCCAGCATGATGGCAATGTCTGGCACCGCTGCCTTGATCGCGCGCGTGGCCTTGTTGACAAGGTTGTCGGGGTTCCAGGCCTCTTCGGCATCGGGGGTTTTCAGCGCCGGGTCGGTATAGGGAAACAGCGCGAGTACCGGAATGCCCAGATCGGCCGCCTGTTGCGCGGCCTTGACCGCGTTGTCGATGCTCAACCGTTCGATCCCCGGCATCGAGGGGATGGGCTCGCGCATATTGTCGCCGTCGCGCACAAAGATCGGCCAGATGAGATCATCGACCGTCAGGGTGTTTTCCCGAACCATTGCGCGCAACCCCTCGGTGCGGCGCAGGCGGCGAGAGCGATTCAGTGGAAAGGGGGCGACGGTCGGGCGCATGACGGGCTCCTATGGCGATTTTCAGGTTGTTTGCCACGTTGCTGCACCAGATCACAAGAAAATATCCGGTTTTTTGGGTGGAATTTCCTGCGTCAGCCGATACTGTGCGCGCAAAATCGGCATCTGCAGGCATATCTCTTGGATTGGTACGCAAACGTTCTTGAACTGATCGACATGCGCTCCTTTACCAGCATCTGGTACTGGATCATGCTGGCTGTGCTGTGGTCTACAACCGCGCATTGGACGCTGGGCGTGCCATATGATGCCGTCGCCCGCGCGCGTCGGGCCAAGGGTGGCGCCGCACAGGAGGATCTGGAAACCCTGGTGCGTGTCAACTGCAACCGCATCACCCATATCTTTGACGTGTCGGGGATCTGGATCGTGGGATTTGCGTTTTTCATGCTGGCCGCGCTGGCGGTTCTTGGGTTCTCGTATAACGTCGAATTGGCCCAGGCCGTCTTTCTGATTGCGGCGCCATGGTCGCTGGTTGCGCTGATGTCGGCGCATCACGCGCGTCGGATCAGGACAGAGGGCATCCATGGCGAGGCCCTGCGCCGTCATCTGGCGCGACTGCGCTTTTACAACCAGCTGATCGGGCTGGTTTCGATCTTCATCACTGCCTTCTGGGGAATGTGGCACAATCTAAACGCCACGGTTCTGTGATCCTCCCTTGCGGGGCAGGCGCCCCTTGCTGTAGCTCTCCGGCCCATGTCCGCAAACACGCATAATCAGGTTCTGACCGTATCCGGCGCGCCCGAAGGCCATGACGCCCGCCTTGTGGCCGAACTGCTGCAAAAGCGCGGCAAGCCGGTCGTTCATGTCGCGCGCAATGACAAGCGGCTGGAGGAGATGCGCCGCGCGCTGGAATTCGTGGCGCCGGGGTTGCCCGTATTCACCTTTCCGGCCTGGGATTGCCTGCCTTACGACCGGGTGTCACCGAACGCCGACATCTCGGCCACCCGCATGGCGCTGCTGGCGATGCTGGCGCATGGGTTCAAGGGCGATTTCGTGTTGCTGACCACCGTCAACGCCGTCACCCAGCGCGTGCCCCGGCGCGCGCTGATGCGTGATGCCGCCTTCACCGCCACTGTCGGTCAGCGCATCGACGAGGCCGCCTTGCGTGCATTCCTGGTGCGCATGGGCTTTACCCAGGCACCGACCGTGACCGAGCCGGGCGATTACGCCATCCGGGGCGGGTTGATCGACGTTTTCCCGCCGGGCGAAAGTGGCCCCGTGCGGCTGGATCTGTTCGGCGACGTTCTTGACGCCGCGCGCCGTTTCGACGTGGAAACCCAGCGCACCATCGAGCGTCTGGATCGGGTCGAGCTGGCGCCGGTGTCCGAGGTCATTCTGGACGAGGCCTCGATCACCCGTTTCCGGCAGAATTATCGGCTGGAATTCGGCGCTGCGGGCACCGACGACCCGCTTTACGAGGCCGTCAGCGCCGGGCGCAAGCACCAGGGTGTCGAACATTGGGCGCCGTTCTTTCACGAAAGCATGGAAACCCTGTTCGACTATCTGCCCGATGCGATCATCTGCCTTGACGATCAGGCAACGCCCGCGCGGCTGGAACGCTGGGCCGCGATCACCGACCAATACGAGGCACGCCTTGAGGCGCTGAACAGCAAGGCGCGGCTGGATTCGGTTTACAAACCCTGCCCGCCGCAGTTGCTGTATCTGGATGACGCGGGCTTTCAGCAGGCGACCAGGGGGCGCGCGCTGCGCCAGTTCACGGTGCTGCCACAGGCGACCGGGCTGAACGTGATCGACGCCGGCGGGCGCGTGGGGCGCGATTTTGCCCCCGAACGCCAGGCCGAAGATACTGCCCTGTTTGCAGCACTTGCCGATCATGTGCGCGCGCGCCTTGATGCAGGCCATGTCATCATCGCCTCGTGGTCGGAAGGCGCGCGCGAGCGCCTGTCGCATCTGCTGGCTGATGAGGGGTTGACCGGCACGCCGATTGCCAGTCTTGCCGACATGCCCGAAATGCCGCAAGGGGGCAAGGGCGGGCTGTTTCTGGCCGTCTGGCCGCTGGAACACGGATTTACCGCGCCGGGCCTGACCGTGATTTCCGAACAGGACGTGCTGGGCGAGCGCCTTGTGCGCAAGCCGGGGCGCAGGCGGCGGGCCGAAAACTTTCTGACCGAGGTGGGCGCCATAAGCCCCGGCGATCTGGTGGTGCATGTCGATCACGGTATCGGCCGCTACAAGGGGCTGGAAACCGTCACCGCCGCGGGCGCACCGCATGAATGTCTGGCGCTGGAATATGCCGGCGGCGACCGGCTGTATCTGCCGGTGGAAAACATCGAGCTGCTGTCGCGCTATGGCCAGGAAGAGGGGCTGCTCGATCGCCTCGGCACCGGCGCCTGGCAGGCCAGGAAGGCCCGTCTCAAGGAACGTATCCGCGAAATGGCCGATCGCCTGATCAGGGTGGCGGCGGAACGCGCGCTGCGCTCGGCCCCGGTGCTGGAGGTCTCTGACCACGAATATGACAGCTTTTGCGCGCGCTTCCCCTATACCGAAACCGACGACCAGCTGCATGCGATCGAGGATGTGCTGGACGATCTGCGCGCAGGCAAGCCGATGGACCGGCTGATCTGCGGCGATGTGGGGTTCGGCAAGACCGAGGTCGCACTGCGTGCGGCCTTTGTCGCCGCGATGAGCGGGGTGCAGGTGGCCGTCGTCGCCCCCACGACCCTGTTGGCACGCCAGCATTTCCGCAGCTTCGAGGAACGCTTTCGCGGCCTGCCGATCACTGTGCGGGCGCTGTCGCGGTTCGTTTCGGCCAAACAGGCCGCCGAAACCCGGGCAGGGCTGGAGAAGGGCTCGGTCGATATCGTGGTGGGCACGCATGCGGTGCTGGCCAAAACGGTCAGGTTTCAAAATCTGGGCCTGCTGGTCATCGACGAGGAACAGAAATTCGGTGTCCAGCACAAGGAGCGCCTGAAACAGCTGCGCAGCGACATCCATGTGCTGACGCTGACGGCAACGCCGATCCCGCGCACGCTGCAACTGTCGCTGTCGGGGGTGCGGGACCTGTCGATCATCGGCACGCCGCCGGTGGATCGGCTGGCGATCCGCACCTATGTTTCCGAATTCGACACCGTCACCATCCGCGAGGCGCTCTTGCGCGAACATTACCGCGGCGGGCAGAGCTTTTTCGTCGTGCCGCGGGTTTCCGACCTGCCCGAGATCGAGGATTTCCTGCGCGACCATGTGCCCGAGGTTTCCTATGTGATCGCCCACGGCCAGATGGCTGCGGGCGAGCTGGATCGGCGCATGAATGCCTTTTACGACGGCAAATATGACGTGCTGCTGGCCACGACCATTGTCGAAAGCGGCCTCGACATCCCTACCGCCAACACCATGATCATCCACCGCGCCGACATGTTCGGCCTGTCGCAGCTGTATCAGATCCGCGGCCGGGTGGGGCGGTCAAAGACGCGCGCCTATGCCTACCTCACGACGCGCCCGCGCATACGCCTGACGACGACGGCGCAGAAACGCCTGCGGGTGCTGGGCTCGATCGACAGCCTTGGCGCCGGTTTCACCCTGGCCAGCCAGGATCTGGATATCCGCGGCGCCGGCAACATCCTGGGCGAGGAACAGTCGGGCCAGGTGCGCGAGGTTGGATACGAGCTGTACCAGTCGATGCTGGAAGAGGCGATTGCCAAGATGAAGGCAGGCGAGATGGAGGGCCTGGCCGACGCCGACGGGGACTGGTCGCCCCAGATCAACCTGGGTGTGCCGGTCCTGATCCCCGAAGACTACGTGCCCGATCTGGATGTGCGTCTGGGCCTGTATCGCCGCCTGTCCGGGCTGGCCGAAAAGGTCGAGCTCGAAGGCTTTGCCGCCGAGCTGATCGATCGTTTCGGCAAGCTGCCCAAAGAGGTCAACATGCTGCTCAACATCGTGCGCATCAAGACCATGTGCAAACGCGCGGGCATTGCGCGCCTCGATGGCGGGCCAAAGGGCGCGGTGATCCGGTTCCACAATGACAAGTTTGCCAACCCTGCCGGTCTGGTGGCCTTCATCCAGGAACAGAACGGGCTGGCCAAGGTCAAGGACAACAAGATCATCGTGCGGCGCGACTGGCGCAAGACCGGCGACAAGGTGAAAGGGGCTTTCGCCATCGCGCGCGACCTTGCAAAACATGCAAAAGGCGCGGCCAAGGGGTAAGGGTGGCGCGCTGAAATGCGTGTCCACAAAGTGATCGCCATGCTTGAAACCTGACGCCCGGCTTGAGAAAACGCTCACGCGTCAATCCCCATCTTTCACGATCGGCCGGCAACGGGCGCTTACCGCCCCCGCGTGGTCAGCATCAGCAGCACGGATGCCAGCGAGCAGATCGTGAAGCCGACCAGCAGCGGCAGGATGCTGCCGTCAAAGGCCAGCCCGATGGGAATGGCGATCAAGACCCCGAACATGGTTGAAAGCGCCCCGATCATGGCCGAGGCCATGCCCGCGATATGGCCCATCGGCTCCATCGCCAGGGCGTTCAGGTTGCCGAATGTCAGCCCCGGCACCAGAAAAGCCAGCACCGACCAGACAAGGAACAGGGGAAAGAGGATCACCTCGGAAGGGGGCAGGAAAAGCAGCACGCCGATAAGTGCAAGGTTGCACACAAGTATGACCGAAAATGCCGTTGTTGCCATCAACCGCATCCCCAGCCGCACCACCAGCGCCGCGTTGACGAAACCGGAAACCCCGGAAAACAGCGCGATGCCCGCAAAGAACAGCGGAAAGGCATCGCCTGCGCCGAAAACATCGACAAACACCTGCTGGGCCGAGCTGAGATAACCGAACAGTGCACCATATCCAAACGACAGGATCGCGATATAGGTCAAGACGATGCGCGAGGTCAGCACCTCTTTGCCGGCGGCGATGAACGAGGCAACGCGCAGCGGGCGGCGTTTGTCGGGCGGGTGGGTTTCGCCCTGGCGCAGGTTCAGCCAGACCAGGCCGATCATGGCAAACAGCACGAAGGAAAGAAAGATCGACCGCCAGCCAAACGCCTGCATGATGGCCTGCCCCATCAGGGGTGCAACCGCCGGCACCAGCACGAACAGGGCCATGGCAATCGACATGACGCGCGCCATCATGCGCCCCGCATAAAGGTCGCGTACCATGGCCAGTGTCACCGTGCGGGGGGCCGAAACGCCGATGCCCTGCAAGAAACGCGCTGCCAGCAGCCATTCAAGCGACTGCACCTGCCAGGCCAGAAGGCAGCCCAGCATGAACAGCAGCAAGCCCCCCGTGATCACCGGCTTGCGCCCCACCGCATCGGAAAGGGGGCCGGTGAACAGCTGCCCCAGCCCCGTGCCCAGCACAAAGCTGGTGACGACAAGCTGTGCGCGGTTGGCGTTATCCAGGCCCAGGTCGCGGGCGATTTCCGGCAGGGCGGGCAGCATGGAATCGGTGCCGAAGGCGATCATCGCAAACATCAATGCGATCAGCGCCACGAATTCGGCAAAGGGCAGGGCGGGTTTGCTCACGCCTGATCCGGTTCTGTGGCCGGTTCTGTGGGTGGGGCGATCATCTGGTCGATCAGCTGCACCCATGTTTCCGCCGGATGTGCCCCCTGCACGACGCGGCTGTTGTCGATGATGAAACAGGGCACGCCTTGCACACCGCGTTCCCGCACCATGGCCGCGCGCTGGCGAATGCCCTCGCGATCGACATCTTGCGCCAGCAGCCGGGTGACGACCTGTGCATCCATCCCTGCCTGCGCCGCGATCTCGCTCAGCACTGCGGGGTCGGAAATATCCTTGCCCTGCTGGAAATAGGCGCGAAACAGCCCGTCAACCACGGCGTTCTGAACCCCCTCGATCCCGGCCCAGTGAATCAGGCGGTGGGCGTCCAGCGTGCTGGGGGTGCGCCGGATCGCGTCGAAATCGATTTCGATGCCGGTTTCCCGCGCCGCATCGGCGATCTGGCCATAAACGGATGCCGCGCCTTCGCGTCCACCGAATTTCTGTTCCAGATAGGCACGCCGGTCCATGCCTTCGGGCGGCATGTCGGGGTTGAGCATGAAGGGGTGCCATTCGATGTCGAAGATGGGTTCGGGATATTTTTCCAGCGCCTGTTCAAGCCGCGTCTTGCCGATAAAGCACCAGGGGCAGATCGGGTCGGATATGACATCAAGATGGATCATGGCGTGTTCCCGTAAAGCGCGCGCAGCGCAGCGCGGCGGATCTTGTTGTTGGCCCCGCGCGGCAGATGGTCGAGCCGCCGAAAGATGCGCGGGCATTTATAGCGCGCAAGGCGTTCGGCGCAGAACCGCGCAAGTTCATCATCAGCCAGATCATGGTCGGATTCATAGAAGGCGGCAATCACGAATGTGTCAGGCTTGACCTCGACGGCGGCAGCGGCGACCGCCTGGATGTCGGGATGGGTTGCCAGCACCGCCTCGACCTCGAGCGGCGAGACCCGATAGCCGCCCGCATTCATCATGTCGTCGGCGCGCCCCAGATAGGTGATGAAGCCGTGTTCATCCATCTGCACCATGTCGCCGGTCAGAAACCATTGGCCACGAAAACGGGCGGCAGTATCCTCGGGGGCGCCCAGATACCCCAGCATCAGCCCCGGATCATCGCGTGAAACCGCCAGGATGCCGGGGGTGTTGACGGGGACGGGCGAGGGAGGCGGACCCGATATGTCGCCCTCCGTTGGCAACACCGCCACCCGCCGCCCCTTTTGCGGCCGTCCGGTGGCGCCTTCGGGGGCGGGCATGTCCGGGCAGGATGAAATGAAGGTCGAAACCTCGCTCATGCCCAGCGCCTCGAACACGGGGCGGCCGGTTTCCCGCTGCCAGGCATCGCGGATTCGCGCCGGCAGCTTTTCGCCCGCCGACAGCCCGTGGCGCAGGGCCGGCATGTCGGGCAGCGGCGCATGTTTCAGCAGCTGCCGATAGACGCCAGGTGCCGCGGCAAAGATCGTCGCGCGGTGGTCGGACAGCATGTGCGCCAGCGTCGCGCGATCGACCCCCTCGGCCGGGATCAGGGCGGTTGCGCCGATGGCCCACGGGTCGCACAGCCCGGTGCCCAGCGTGTAGGTCCAGTTGAAGGCGCCCGCATGCAGCAGCCTGTCGTCAGCGCGCAGATCATACCAGCCCGACCACATCATTCGGCGCGCCCAGATCGCGCGATGGGCGTGCATCACCGCGCGCGGCCGTCCCGAAGTGCCCGAGGTATAGATGATATAGGCCAGCCGATCAGGCTCGCCCATCTCGAACGTGGCGGGCGGGTGGTTGCGCATTTCCGCAAGCTCTTGGGGCAGGATCAATCGCCCCGATGCCAGATCGGGTGGCGTGATCCCGTGCCCACAGGCCACCGCAGCCGGGTCGAGTTCATCGATCATGGCCGCAACCTCGGCCGCGGTCAGCTGCGCCGAGGTCGGCACCGGCACGATACCTGCGGCGATGGCGCCAAGGAATGTCAGCGGAAAATCGACCGTATTGCCGATTCTCAACAGCAGGATTTCGCCCGGCCCGATCCCGCGTGCCATCAGGCCACCGGCAATGCCGCTCACCGCATGGCGCAGCGCCGCATGGGTCCAGACCTCGCTGCCTTCGGGCGACAGGATTTCAAGCGCCGGCTTGTCGGGATGTGCAAGACCGGCCGACAGAACATATTCCGCCAGATTGAAGGGCGACGGGCAGGGGGCCGATGGCCCCTCGTCGAAAAGGGAAATCTTGACCATGAGGATGCATAATACGGCCAGCCGCAGGTTGAAAGTCACAATGGCCGGGCAAGCTGTCAACTTGAATCGCCCGGTATTGTCGGTTACCTGCAATCACCCCGCGCAAGGAGGCGACATGTCCGACAAGACCCATTCAAGCCTGATCAGCATGGCCCGCGCGGATGGCGCGCAAGAACCGATCGTGCCGCTCAAGCTGGGCGAAAGGGTGCGTGCGCTGCGCAAGGAACGCAACATGACGCTGGAACAGGCGGCAAAAAGGGCGGGGCTTGCGCGATCCACCCTGTCCAAGATCGAAAACGAACAGATGTCGCCAACCTTTGACGCGGTGCGCAAGCTGGCGCATGGGCTGGGCATTTCCGTGCCGCAGCTGTTTACCCCGCCCCATTCGGGCGCGGCGGGTGGGCGTATGGCCGTGACACGGGCGGGCGAGGGCCGGCCGCATCTGACCACGACCTATGAACATGAATTGCTGGCCGCCAACATGAAGGGCAAGCAGATGCTGCCCTATCGTGCCCGCGTGCGCGCCCGCGACCTTGACGAATTCACCGGCTGGGTGCGCCATGATGGCGAGGAATTCCTTTATGTCCTGTCCGGTATCGTGCAGTTCTATTCCGAGTTCTACGAGCCGCTGGAAATGCGCCGCGGCGACAGCGTCTATTATGACGCAACCATGGGCCACAATGTCGTGTCCGTCAGTCAGGAAGATGCGGTGATCTTGTGGGTCACCAGCATGGCCTGAACGCGCGGCCGTTCCCCTTTGTCATTTGCGGGCAGGATGCAGGATGGCCCGCAAGCGATTCGGATGATTCGCTTTTTCCCAGACTTGTCAGGCAGCCACGACTCTTCAACCGGGTCATAAAAAAACGCCCTCACGAGGAGGGCGTTGAGTTATTGAGGCAGGTTTCATACAGGCAAGAAACCTATCGAGCAGTGAGTCACTTATACGAAAACTCGCCCTCGGCGCCAAGTTAAAATTTGTAAAAATTATGGCGTCTCATTACCCTGCCGACGGATAGTCCAGCTCAAAGGTGTTGCAGAGGTGCGAATGAACAGGAAACCGATCGCGATTCTTCTCTCTCTCGTGGCGGCTGTCATGGGTGTTTTTTTCGCCGTCAGCGTGCAGGCAAAACCGCAGCATGGCATAGCTATGTATGGAGACCCCGCCCTACCACCGGATTTTGTGTCGCTTCCCTATGTAAACCGGGATGCGCCGAAAGGCGGGCGAATCGTGTTTGGTGAGCTGGGCGGATTCGATTCCTTCAATCCCTACATCATCAAGGGCCGCGCCCCCTGGGGGATCAGGGTGCATGTGTATGAATCCCTCATGGCGAGAAACTGGGATGAGCCATTCTCTCTTTACGGGCTTCTGGCCGAATCAATCGAGGTCGGGCCGAATCGGAAATGGGTAGAATTCACTCTGCGGCCCGAGGCGAAATTTTCGGATGGCTCGCCGGTCACGGTCGAGGATGTGATCTGGTCATTCAAGACATTGGCGAAAAAGGGGGTGCCCAGATACCGCAATGCCTGGAACAAGGTCGAAAAGGCCGAGCAGACCGGCCCGCGCTCCGTCCGCTTTACATTCAACACCGTCGATCGCGAACTGCCCCTGATTTTGGGCCTGCGCCCCGTGCTGAAAAAGGACAGCTGGAAAGACCGCGATTTCGCCGAAAGCGGGCTGCAGCTGCCGATCGGGTCGGGCCCCTATGTTGTGGGTGATTACGAGGCCAACCGCTATATCACCTTCCGCCGCAATCCGGATTACTGGGGCAAGGATCTGCCGATCAATCGCGGCAAGAACAATTTCGACGAGATCCGCTATGACTATTTCCGGGACGCGTCCGTGCTGTTCGAGGCGTTCAAGGCGGGTGACATCTCGGTTTACCGCGAATTCAACCCGCAGAAATGGGAGGATCAGTATGATTTCCCGGCCGTCAAGCGCGGCGATATCGTCAAGTCGATCATCCCGCATGGGCGGCCTTCGGGGATGCGGGGGTTCGTGTTCAACACCCGCCGCGCGCTGTTTGCCGACTGGCGCGTGCGCGATGCGCTGATCCATGCCTTCAATTTCGAATTCATCAACCAGGTGATCAACAAGGGCAGGGCTGTCCGGGCAACCAGCTATTTCAGCAATTCCGAACTCGGCATGCGCCCGGGCCCGGCAAAGGGCAAGCTGCGCGCCCTGCTGGAGCCCTTCCGCGACAGCCTTTTACCCGGCGCGCTCGAGGGCTATGAGCTGCCGAAATCCAGGGGTGATGCGCGCAACCGCCGGAATCTGCGCATCGCCCGCAAGGAACTGCAAGCGGCCGGCTGGAAGGTCGGCAGCGACGGTGTTCTGCGCAACGACAAGGGAGAGCCGTTCCACTTTGAAATCATGCTGCGCTCGGCCGCCAACGAGGCCATCGCCAATCTTTATGCCGACGCACTGAAACGGCTGGGCATTTCGGTGACGCTGAAAACCGTGGACCGTGCCCAGCACAAGGCGCGGCGCGATAATTACGATTTCGACATGATGTTCAATATCTGGAGCCTGTCGCTGTCGCCGGGCAACGAGCAATATCTTTACTGGGGCTCGAAGGGCGTGACCGAAAAAGGCACCCGAAACTATATGGGCATGAACTCGAAAGCGGCGGATGCGCTGATCGGAAAGATTCTCAGCGCCCGCAGCCACGAGGATTTCGTCGCTGCCACCCGCGCGCTTGATCGCGTACTGACGACGGGGCGCTATGTGATCCCGGTCTGGTATCACAATGTCTCGCGGCTGGCCCACCGGAAAGAACTGCACTATCCAAAGAAACTGCCGGTCTATGGCGACTGGCTGGGCTTTCTGCCCGATGTCTGGTGGTGGCAGGAATAGGGCCGACGCCACAGCGGACTTCTTCTTTGCCGAAATACTTGCGGGGGTGAATTGCCGCAG